>JBBQHJ010000416.1:0-3891 GCA_038323865.1 Gemmatimonadales bacterium | reverse complement strand
ATCTACGAGTACGAGTGTCTCGGTATGACGGAGATTTCCTTTCGTGTTGCCTGTGGTGTCGGACAGCTCGACGAAATAGCGTTCACGAGCAAGTCGTTCAATCTCGGCGCTCGCACCCGTGAGCAACCGCCACTGCTGGTGATCGATGCCGTTCGCGTATGCGTAGTGCGCGAGACGGCTGACGTTATCCGAATCCGGCGTGACCGAGTGGGAGAGAATCATGACGTTCGTGTCGCCAACAAATGCATCGCGCACGCGGACCAGCTGATCGTGGATCTCCGGACAGAGCGTGCGGCAGGTCGTGTAGAAAAAACTCGAGACGTAAATGCGACCGGCGACATCACTGCGCGTTGCCAGGCGCCCTCTTTGATCGGCAAGCGAGAAGTCACCAACGACGTGCGGTACAACCATCCACTGCGGCGTGAGCGTGGTGTCGCCGTAGTAGGGCAAGACGCGCTTGTTCTGCGTCGTAGCGATTGCGGCGACCAACGTCAGTCCCGCTCCCATGCCTATCAGCAAACGCTTCATCGCGTCACCTCGGTGCTGTCCTTCGTCACACACCCTTTGGCACCCATGAGTCCATACCGGCGTCCGTCGCGCACCTCATAGCTCGCGCGCACACGGCCATCTTCCCAGTACAGCCGCTGGAGTCCGCTCTCATGCCCTTGTGCGTAGAGCTGATCGCGCCAGAGCGCGCCGGAAGGAAACCACTCGCGCGACTCGCCTTCGAGAAACCCCTCTCTATAGGCATACACAAAGCGCGGCGATCCGTTGGGCCACCAGCCGCGATGCGACCCCGACTCTTTCCCGGCGAGATACGTGCGCTCCTCGGCGAGACGACCATCTGCATACCACTTACGTTCGACCACCAGCGTTGGATCGATGGCGTGCGTCGCAAACGACATTGCGAACAGCGCGACACCAATCGCCGGGCGGATGATGGCGACGGAGAACATTACCGGCTCACCGTTCCCGCGCTGCCATAGAAGCCGGAGCCATTGAGGTATGGATCTGCGTCGGTGACGTGATAGTGATAGGTGCCGTTCGGGTAGTCAGCCGTGACGGCGACATGCCCGTGGAACTGGTCGAGGTCTGCGTTCACGACGCGCTTGCCGCCTTCAACGGGACCGTATACGGGGAAACCGTCGAGCAGAAAACCAATCAACGCACTCGTGCCATTCGCCTTGGTGAGATACGTCGGCTCGACGTGATAGTGATACTCGTTCGTCGGTGTTGGATGACCGTTCCACTGATCGAAGGAGTCGATCTCCACGGTGAGCGGACGATTCTGTCCATTGTACTGATTGAAAAGCGCAACGCCGTTGAGCGCGACGCCGATCGGGCCGAGTGGCGTGGCACTGTTCACCCCTGCCTTCACCGGATTCAGCGGAATCCGAAACACATACGTCTGCTCGGCGATGGTGCCTGGTGCCTGCATGAAGCTGGTGTTGGCACCGTTGTATTTCTCGTAGCGTGAATCACTCGAGCTGAAGTACGTGCTCCTGTGATTCGGCACGCTCTTGCTGCGCAGCACGACGCTGTTGCCTGCAATGGAGACCTGAACGTCGCTCGTGAACTTCTGGTAGACGGCGGGAATATTGGCGGTCGTCTCGGTGGCGCTGGTAGACGTGGTTGGACTACTCCCAGCGCACGCCAGCACGCTGATGGCAATCATACCCGCGGCGTAGATTGGTGCCTGCATGTTCATGCTGCGCTCCCCGTGTGCGGTGTTGGGGGTTGGACAACGGATGGGGAGCGCGCATTCCATTTCCCTCGGGAAAGTCAAAATGGAATGACGTCGAGCATCGGGATGTCCAATCTTCGCTCAGGGCTGCCTGGGTAGAACGTCGCCGGCGGCCCATCGTTAATACTGAATGCAATCCGAACTCACTGATGCGGAATTGATCGCGCGGTCGCGGGGCGGCGACGAACAGGCATTTCGCCTGATCGTCGAGCGCTACCAAGGCGTCGTGGCCGCAACAGTGATCGGGATGCTGGGCAAGGGCGACGACGCCGATGACGTGGGCCAGGAAACATTCATCCGTTTCCACCGCGCGCTGCACGACTTCCGTGAAGAAAGCACTCTCAAGACGTACCTCGTACGAATCGCCATGAACCTTTCGTTGAATGCGCTCAAGCGACAGAAGCGCTCGGCGCTGCGATTCATCAGTCGCGATCAGACGTCGATGCCGTTGCCCGAACCCGTAGTGGAAGCTGCTCATGATGATGAACACGAGGAGCGCGTGGCCGTCGTGCGCAACGCGGTCGATGCGCTCGGCCCGCGGCACAAGCCCGTCGTTCTTCTGCGCATGATCCAGAAGCTCTCAACGCGCGAGACCGCCGACGCACTCGGAATTCCCGAGGGCACCGTGCTGTCCCGGTTGTCTCGCGCCATGCAGGAATTGTCGAAGGCTCTCGCTCCGTATGTCCGGAGTGGAGCGCTCAGCGAGGAACCATGACCGACCGCGAAACAGAATCCCGCGTCCGTGAGCTTCTCAGCGACACGTACCCGCCAGATGAAATGCGTTTCGATGATGGATTTGCGGATCGCGTTTTGGCACGCACTCGTACCGATGCAGCGTCGCGCGGCGATCTCACCGCTGCGTTAACGCGTCACTGCAGGCGAGTGATTCCCGTGCTCCTCGCGGCGTCGCTGGCGCTCGCGGCCTGGAACCTGACTTCATCACGCGGCAACAACGAGCAAACAACCGAGAACTACTCGCTGCTTCAGGGCGCGGAGGCTTTTCAATGAGCGCAGCCACGAAATCGGCGCTGCTGTTGGCGGTAACGCTGCTGCTTGGACTCGTGATTGGCTTCACCGCGGCGGGCCCGGTTGATCGCATGCGCATCGATCGTGCTCAAGGCCCGGGGCGCGGGGCCCGTGGTCTCGAGCGACACATGGAGGAAACGATTCAGCCGCGTGACGAGGCGCAGGCGAAACTGATTCGTCCGGTGTTGGCGCGCGCGGCCGAGCGGAATCGCCACATCATTGGAAACGTGAATAACGCGTTGGGTGCTTCGATCGATTCGATGAAGCTCGAGCTCGCACCGATGCTCGACGATGCACAGCGCGCACGACTCGAAGGCGTTACGCGTGAGCTGCCGCCTCTACGTGGGCCTGGTGCGCCCGGCGGATTCGGTCCACCGCGAGGCCGGAGAGGCGGACCGCCATTCGGTCCGCCTCCCGAACGGCCGTAGCTACTTGCGCAGCACGGTCTTTTTATCGGCCGTGTCGATGTACGCCATGTTCTCACCGACAAAACCGAACTTGAGCCCTGCGGTTTTGGCAATCTGCTGAACGGCCTGCATGGCCGAATCGAGCGATGCCCTCACCGTCACCGGACGCGTTAGCAAGCCGAGATCGGCCACTTTTACGTCATAGCCATACCAGCGTTTGAGGCCAGTCAGTCCATCCTTCAACGTACCGTTCGTCATCGAGTATGTACCGGCACGCCACCCTGATGCGGACAGTGCTTCGTCGGCGGTTGCAGCGCGTGTGCTCGCCTTTTCGACAACGAGATTCGAATTCGCGGCGACGGTTATTGGAACGGCTTCACCACGCCGGACTTCGACAGAGCCTTCACTCACGGCGATGATCGCCACGGCATCTTCCGGGTAGGCTCGAACGATGAACTTCGTGCCTTTGGCGACGACGACGACATCGCGCACCTCGACCTGGAATTCCTCTTTCAGTCCGGGCGCCACTTCGAAGTCCGCCGCACCTTCGATGCGCACGCCGCGCAGCTCGGGGCCCATGTCCTTCGGGATGGTGAGCTTGGAATCCGGCGCAACATGCGCCGTGCTTCCGTCGGCGAGGCTGATTTCGCCGGCGCGACCAGGAGGTGTCGGCACGACGCGGACGTCCTGCTGCGCGAGTGCATGCGCGACTTT
>JBBQHJ010000415.1:0-3904 GCA_038323865.1 Gemmatimonadales bacterium | reverse complement strand
CGATGTTGCTCCGAGGTAGCGTCGCGCAACCGCTGCAGCACTATACGGGGAAGTGTCAGCTCCCCGCGAATCGCAGTGCGTTGCGAACAGCGCCACGCGCTGCATTCACTTCATCGCTCGTGAGCTGCGCCCCGGGTACCGCACTGCGCAGGCGCTGTTCCAGTCGCTTGCGTAGCGTGGATCCCTTTCTCAGCATCCCGCCGCTCAGCGCGAGTGGCGTCGCCGAACGCTCGTCGATGAACAACGTGCGAGCCAGTGTGCGAACGTGAATCACCAACTCCTCAACAGCGAGTGACACCAACGCATTTGCGCGGAGGTCACCGCTGTCTGCCACACTGGTGACAATCGGCGCGAGCGTCGCGAACTGGCCGGGCGTCGCCTGGGCTGCCCACGCAATCAACTCGCGTGGTTCATTCACCTGCGCAGCAGTGAGAATGGCGCCGACCAGTGCCGTCTCCGGCTCGCGTCCATCGGCAGATGCCGTGACCACGCTCAGCGCTCGGCGACCGATCCACGCACCGCTGCCTTCGTCGCCGCACATCGGCCCCCAGCCACCACAGCGCGCTGACAGACCCGCTGGCCCGCGACCGAACGCCGCCGATCCAGTGCCACTGATCAGCAGAATGCCGGGGCCGTCGCCAAACGCGTCGTCGAGTGCAATCGCGAAATCAGGACGCACCACGATCTCGTCAGCCAACTCGTATCCCATGAGCGCCGTCCACAGCGCCTCGCGTTCCGCGTCCGCCGCTGCACCCGCAACACCGACACACAAAACCTTGGGCATCACGTGCGACATCTCGCACGATGCCAGTGCATCGCCTACTGCGGCCGCAATGACACTGGCGGACTGCTCGATCTCGCCGGGACGCGCAGCGCTACCAGGACCGACGATCTCGCCGAGCTGCCGCCCGTGTTCATCGGCGATGATGACACGCGTCTTGGAACCACCACCATCAACACCAGCAACAATGAAAGTCATGCGGCAACGGGCCGTTCAGTCGGCATGGAATGCGTGAATGACGAGAGGATGCCGACGAACAGCGTCAGCGATGTTCCTATGAGCACATACCACGGCCACGCGATGGTCGCGAACGGCGCGAGTGTGCTGGCGAGCGAAGGATAGGCGGCTGATATCGGCTTCGCAAACACGATGAATGCCATCGTCGCAATCGCCACCGACATACCCGTTATCGCATCGCGCTGGATGGCGCGCCGCCAGTAAATGCCGAGGAAGAATCCGCCGAGCAAGCCGCCAGAGGTGAACGATGCAATGCCCAACGCCACGACGACAACGGGCGTCTTCGTATCCTGCGGAAAGAGCAGGGCACCCAAGGTCAACACCACACCCCATCCGAGCGCGAACAGCCGGCCCATCTTGAACGTCTGAGGGTCATCGGCCGTCCGCTTGGTGAGCGGGAGGTAGATATCGTGCGTTGTTGCCCCAGCCAGTGAGTTGATGGCGCCCGAGTGTGTGCTCATCGTCGCGGCGACGATTGCCGCCACGATGAGACCAACGAGTCCCGGCGGCATCTGCTCCAGGATGAACGTCGGAAAGATCCTGTCGGTGGCCGGGAAAACCTTGGCGTTGTAGAACACCCACAGGCCAAGGCCGATCGTGAGAAACAGAAAGAACTGCACGAAGACCACGAAACCGGATCCGATGATCGCGCGCTGCGCATCCTTGAGTGACCGTGATGACATGAGTCGCTGCACGATGAGCTGATCTGTACCGTGCGATGCCATCGCCAGGAACGCACCGCCGATGAGTCCGGCCCACACGGTGTGCGGGTTCGACATCGTGAAGCTGAAGTCGATCGCCTTTGTCTTGCCGGCAGCGCCTGCAGTTGCCCAGATGTGCGACCAACCGCCCGGCACGAGGTGCCCAAGAATGACGATCGCCGACATCGCGCCGCTGATGTAGATGCCGGCTTGGAGCAGCTCCGTCCACACAACCGCCTTCATGCCGCCCTTGTACGTGTACAGCACCGTCAGCAGCCCGAGAATGAGCACCGAGGCCGGCATTACATACGACTGATTGCTGAACGACGGCGCAATGATCAGCGCAACAGGAATTGCCGTCGCGAACACACGCACCGAATCAGCGAGTGCGCGCGTGATCATGAACACGATGGACGTGAAGCGCCGCGTCGTCAGGCCAAAGCGCGTCTCGAGCAACGCATATGCGGTGACAAGGTTGCCGGCAAAATACCGTGGCAGCAGCACGCCGGCCACGACGAACCGGCCGATGATGTAGCCCGCCACCACTTGCAGAAAACCGAGATTCCCGGCGCCTGGTACGCCGCCGTAGGAGAGTCCAGGAATACTGATGAACGTCAACGCACTCGTTTCACTCGCGACGATCGAGAACATCACGGCCCACCACGGAATCGCTCCGTCGGCCACGAAGTAATCCTTCGCATCGCGCTGCTTGCGACCAACATACAGCCCTAGCGCCGTCGTCCCGGCGAGATAGAGCACCAGCACGACGGCGTCCAGCATCGTGAAGCGAGTCACGCAGCTCTCCTATTCGATGACGTAGGCTTCCATCGCGAAATACTCGGCGAGACCAAGACGGTCGAGAATATCCGCTGTCTCCTTGTTGCGCGCATCCACTCGCTGCCAGAACTCGCGATCATCCTGACCGGGAAATGGCGCCGAATCCTTCTGGGATTGGTGCTTGAAGATTGCCTGAATCTTCAGCCGCAACTCTTCCTGCGACATCGGCACGAGCCATGTCGCCTCCGTAACGCTCCACTCCTGCCAGGCACCGCGATAGAGCCACACCTCGGGGCGGGGCACGTCGATTTCCTCGAGCGCTCCGTCAATCGCTTCCTTGCACATGCGATGCGTGCCATGTGGATCGGAAAGATCGCCGGCGACAAAAATAATTTCCGGCTTGTAGTCGTTGATCAGGTCGCGGACGATCTTGATATCGGCCGCTGTTACCGGATCCTTCTGCACGGCGCCCGTATGATATAACGGCAAGTTGAGTAATTTCGCATTATTGCTTGTCAGCCACATCACCTCGATGCCCGCCACCGCCTCGCTCTCACGAATGATGCGCTTGATGTCGGCAACGTCCGGGATATCGACTTCGCCCGGCTGCTTCTTCGATAGGAACTCGAGCACACGCGTCGCCATCGTGTCAACAGCGCGACGTCCGAGTCCACCATCGCGCTCGAGACGCTGGAGAAAATCCACGTAGCGCCGAACATCATGGTCGAACACGGCGATATTGCCGCTCGTCATATACGCCACCAGCATGTCGTTCTCGTTCTCGACAAACTTGCGGAGGATGCCGCCCATCGAGATGACGTCGTCATCGGGATGTGGCGAGAAGCAGATCGTTCGCTTGCCACGGGGCAGTTTGCTCTTGCCCTTGATCTTGGCGCCGAGTGCGTTGAACACTTCGCCGTTGAGGGCGCCGGGTGAACCGGACCGCGCGACGAGACCAGACATTCCATTCTCTGCGTAGTCGCGCTGCGTGAGCTTGAGCAAGGCACGCTCGGATTTCAGCGACAGCCACACAACGGCGCGAATTTTCAGCTCCTCGGTCCACTCCACTTCGTCGAGTAGCCACGGTGTGGCGATGCGCGTCAGGTCGGCGCCCGCCGCACGATCGACGTAGAACGTCGTCTTCGCGTGACTCTGCAGGAATGTCGCAGCGATCTCGAGGTTGACGTCACCTTCCACCGATCGCTTGATGATGCGCGACTTGTGCTCGCCAGTTGCGAGCAGGGCTATCTCTTTGGCGTCCAGAATCGTCGCGACGCCCATCGTGATGGCTTCGCGCGGCGCAAACTCCTCGCCGAAGAAATCCGCCGCCGCATCTCGGCGCGTGACGGCATCGAGGTGCACGAGACGCGTACGACTCTCTGCGCCGGAGCCCGGCTCATTGAATCCA
>JBBQHJ010000414.1:0-3904 GCA_038323865.1 Gemmatimonadales bacterium | reverse complement strand
TGGGTGAACGTGCCAGAGATGGCGAGCACCGCCGACCAGATCGCGACAACCACGATCGATACCGCTGGCGTTCCAAAACGCGGGTGGACGTCACCGAGCCGACGGAAAAACACGCCGTCGCGCGCCATGGTGTAGTACATGCGCGGTGCCGTGAGCATCAGGCCGTTCGTCGCGCTGAAAATGGACACGAGAATGAGCGCGCCAACGAATCCGCCGACGACGGTTCCCATCACGCTCGACACGGCATCTGCGGCGACGTGCTCGCTCGCGGCGGCCGCCGCTGGTCCAAGTGCGGCGACATAACCGTAGCTCGCAACGAGATACGTGACGATCAGCGCCGCCGTGGCAATCGTGATTGCACGCGGGAAGGTGCGCTGCGGATCGATCGTCTCGCCGGCGGCAAAGGTGGCGTACTGCCAGCCTTCATACGCCCACAGCACTCCGATCATTGCCGTTCCAAATCCGGCAACCAACGTGTCGCTGCCTGTGATCGGCGCAGCCGAAGTCGGCGCGTGACCAAACGCAATCAGCGCAGTGCCCATGAACAGCAGTGCGCCAACTTTGACCGCGGTCGTATAGTTCTGTACCGAAGCGCTCTTCCGTGTTCCGGCGACGTTCAGCGCCGCACACACCGCGATCACCGCGACCGAGATCAACTTCGCCGCGATTGGCGAAAGGGTCACGATCTGCGTGAGATACTTCGAGAACGCAACGGCGAGCGTGGCGATCGATCCCGTCGCAATCACGACGAAGCTCGCCCATCCATACAGAAAGGCGGGCAGTGGTCCGAACGCGTCACGAATGAACGCATACAATCCGCCCGCCGCCGGCTTCATCGCGCCGAGCTCAGCGTAGGTGAGCGCGCCAAGCAGTGACAGCACGCCGCCAACAATCCACACTGTCATCGCGAGCCCGGTACGAAGGCCGGTCTGCTGCAACACCGAGCCAGCAACGAGATAAATCCCCGAGCCAATCACCGTGCCCATCGTGAGCAGCACGAGGTCGGTGGTGCCAAGCGTCCGTTTCAGCTCGGTGGACTGTGTCATCGCCGTCCGTGCCCAGACGCGAGTGCCGCCGAGGCGCGACGTGCACATTCTGCGAGAACGCGTGCCCCGATGATGATTGCCTCTTCGGCCACATCAAAGTGCGGCGAGTGCGCAGCGATCATCGGCTCATTCTCGCGGCGCGCTCCGACACGGAGAAAGCAGCCCGGCATCGCGCGCTGATACCACGCGAAATCTTCCCCGGCCATGTTCGGCATACCAAGGGGCACCAGCGCTTCGGCGCCCAACTCAGCGACAACAGCTTCAGCGGCCCACCGAGCCGCACGCTCGTCGTTGATCACCGGCGGCACGCCCGGGCCAGGATGCACATGCACCTGAACGTGATGTGCGCGACCGATGAGTGTCGCAATCTCGTGCAACTCACTCTGCAGTAGTGCGCGCGTTGCATCATCGGTTGCGCGCAACGTACCACGCATGATGGCGCGATCCGGGATTACATTCGGCGCCGTCCCCGCCGACACCGCACCTACCGTCACCACAGCCGGCAACGCCGGATTCACGCGCCGCGACACAATCGTCTGTAGCGCCGTGATGATCGCGGCCATGCACACGATGGGATCGGCGGACTCCTGCGGACGCGCGCCATGTGCGCCCTTTCCAATCAGCTCGATCTCGAACGTGTCGGCCGACGCAGCAAGCGGGCCGCTCTGCGCCACGACCTGTCCGACGGTGAAACGCCGATCGACATGCGCACCGAAAATGGCCTTCGCTTCCGCAAGCGCACCGGACGCCATCACCGCCGACGCGCCCTCACCGGTTTCCTCGGCGGGCTGCATCACGATGAGCACATCTCCCACCGCTGGCGATTCTGTCAACAATGCCGCAGCGCCGAATGCCCAGGATGCGTGCACGTCGTGACCGCACGCGTGCATCACACCGTCATTCTTCGACGCGAAAGGAAGTCCCGTTGCCTCGGTAATCGGGAGCGCATCGATGTCGCCGCGAATGGCAACGAGCGGCGCCTGGGCATCGCGCCCGGCAATTCTGGCGATCACGCCAGTGCCCGCAACACGTTCGATGGCCCTGGGATGCAGGCTCGTCAATTCTCTCGTCAACACTGCGCCCGTTCGCTCTTCAGCGAACGACAACTCCGGATGCTGATGCAGGTCACGACGCAACTGCACGAGACGCTCCGAGAGTTGCGCAGTCATCGCACTTCCTCTCTACGCTCAGTGATACCGTCGATCATCTCGACATCCACGGCGACACCGAGACCCGGTTTGCCCACCGGCACCGGCACCATGCCGTCGGCATCCATCGTCCATTCCGGCGTCACGATGTCCTTCGCCCAGTAGCGCGCACTCGGACTCAAGTCGCCAGGCAAGGAGAAATTCGGTAGCGATGCGAGCGCCACATTGTGCGCGCGGCCAATGCCGCTCTCCAGCATGCCGCCACACCACACCGGCAATCCCGCTGTCTTCGCGATGTCGTGAATGGCAATGGACGTCGCGAATCCACCAACACGTCCCGGCTTGATGTTGATGATCTTGCCGCTCTTGAGCGTGATCATGTCCTCGGCGCGGTCAACGGTCGTGATCGACTCGTCGAGACAGATCGGCGTTCGCATGCGACGCTGAAGCGCGGCGTGACGAACGAGATCGTCATCGCCGAGCGGCTGCTCGATCATGATGAGATCAAATTCATCGAGCGTCACCAGATGATCAGCGTCCGCGAGCTTGTAGGCGGAGTTGGCGTCGGCCATCATGTCGACATCGTTACCGAGCGCAGCGCGTACCGCCGCGACGTACTCGACATCCTGGCCGGGCTGGATCTTCACCTTGATCTTTCGGTACCCTGCATCGAGTGCGGCCTTCGCTCGTGACACGAGCTCCGCCGGCGACGACTGAATTCCAATCGAGATGCCGGTCGGTACACGATCACGGGTTCCGCCGAGCACCTTCGACAGCGGCGCCTTTGCCAGCTCCGCCGTGAGTGCCCAGCATCCCATTTCGAGTGCGGCCTTTGCCATGTTGTGGCCGCGAATGTTCTTCTCGAGAATCGCGTGCACGTCGGCCGGACTCTGCACCGTGATGCCGAGCAGTCGCGGTGCAAGCCATTTGGTGATCGCCAGCCACGCGGTGTCGATGGTCTCCGACGTGTAGTTCGGCAGCTGGAACGCCACGCACTCCGACCACGTCGACGCGCCGCTGGAATCGAACAGCTCGAGCAAGGCAATCCGCCGGTCCGACACCAGCCCCGACGAAATACGAAATGGCTCACGCAGCGCAAGACGGATCTCGCGCAACACGATTCGGTCGAGGGTGAACGGCGGGAGGCGCACTTCGTTCATCACGCGCGCTTGGTGAGTGTGTAGAAGCAGCGGTCCGTGCTCGCATCACGCGAGAGGCCGGTCACGTCGTATTCGTTTTCGAGTGCCCACTGAAAGTGCGCGCGCACCGCCTCGCGCCACGCTGCGGCCGCCTTGGGATGGCGCTCGATGACCTGCTTGATGTCGGTCGGTATCTCGATGCGCACGTTCGCGGGACGTCCACTGACCGCTGCGCGGGCCGCCGCATCGAGGCCGAGTATCGGCGCATTGTCACCCACGCCCTGGTGGTTTCCGTTTTCAGAAGTGGTGTCGTACGTGACCACGAGGCGATCGGTCGCGAGACCGTAGTGCAACGGGCTCGTGGTGGTGCCGTACATGTCGGGGACATACTCCACGACGCGCGCGCCGAGCCGGTTGAGATTGAAGTGCGCATTCTTCGCCACGAGCGGATCGAACGTCCAGGACATCCGGTGGATGCCGCGGCGTGCCAACTCTTCGCTCTGCGCTTCCTTGAGCATGCGTCCGACACCGGCATTACGCGTCGAAGCGCGCACACCGAGGAGATGCGACC
>JBBQHJ010000413.1:0-3955 GCA_038323865.1 Gemmatimonadales bacterium | reverse complement strand
GCATTACTTGCGCAGCTCGGCTATCCCGCCGAGCCGAGTGCGTTGCCGCCGCGCGTGGCAGCAATTCAACGAGATGGTGGGATTATTCTCGTGGCCGAGGACGCTGGCGGCCGCGTGGTCGGCGTGACGAGTGGTGCGATTCACTCCACCATCCACAGCGATCACAAGACGGGCTACATTACTGCGCTCGTCTCCGACGAGAAAGCACGCGGCCAGGGCATTGGTCGCGCGCTGGTGAACGCATTGGAGAATTGGGCGCGTGAGCTGGGCTGCGCGAAACTGTCTGTCACGAGTGCCGAGCACCGCGATGATGCGCACTTCTTCTATCCGCGGATCGGGTTTCCGTACACGGGGCGTCGCTTTGCCAAGACGTTGACCTGATTGTCATCCTGAGCGCGGCGAGGGATCTGCTTTTGACGCCTCGCCCCCCCCGCAACTGCGCACGCAGATGGGCGCAGATGGCGCGCAGATGAACGCAGATAACAGCGTGAACAGCGTGAACAGCGTGAACAGCGTGAACAGCGTGAACAGCGTGAACAGCGTGAACAGCGTGAACAGCGTTGAAATACCTATTGGTGCAGTGAAAGGATGACGCTTGGGGCTGAAAGGCATCAATGCTATTGGAAACAGCCCCGAGCCTCATGACAGCTTCTCAGCAATTTCCGCAGCGCGATCTCACCCACCGTATCATCGGAGCCGCGTTCGCGGTGCACAACACACTCGGCTTCGGTTATCTCGAAGCGGTGTACCGACGGGCGCTGGCCGTCGAACTACGGAAACAAGGCATCGACCACCAGCTCGAGCGGACCTTTGACCTACTATACGAAGGCGTTGACGTCGGCAGCTATCGCGCCGACCTCATCGTGGACTCGGCGGTGATCGTAGAAGTGAAGTCCGGTTTACTACTCGATCCGGCCGCGGCGGTGCAGTTGCTCAACTACCTCAGAGCATCGGGCATCGAAGTCGGAATCATCATTCACTTCGGGTTGAGGGTTGAAGTGAAGCGCCTGGTAATGTCCGATGCCCTCAAGGGAATCAGGGAATCTCCGATCAGTCTCCCGTAGTTCCGTAGTTTTTCAAAGCAGTTGCTGTTCATCTGCGTTCATCTGCGTGACATCTGCGCCCATCTGCGTGCGTAGTTATGTGGCGAATCACCGCGTACTTCCAGCCATCACCACGCCGAGTCCGTTCCGGTCGGGAGGTTCGACTCCCAGCAGATGATGTACGAAGAAGTCCCAGCGCTTGCGATCACCGTACTCGCCGCCCGACGTATGATCTGCCCCAGGAATCACGAGCAGGTCGAACGACTTCTTCGCCTTGATGAGCGCATTCGCCACCTGAAACGTCGATGACGGATCGACATTCGTGTCCATCTCACCGACGATCAGCAGCAGCTTGCCCTGGAGACGATAGGCATTGTCGACATTCGACGACGCAGCGTAGTGCGGGCCGATCTCGCCCATCCATTGTTCATTCCACCAGATCTTGTCCATGCGGTTGTCGTGACAACCCGCGGCGGACACGGCGACCTTGTAGAACTCCGGATGGAAGAGCAGCCCGCCCATTGAGCTCTGGCCGCCAGCGGACGTCCCGTAAATCCCGACGCGACTGATGTCGTAGTACGGATACTCTGCGGCGACGGCCTTGTGCCACAGAATGCGATCCGGGAATCCAGCGTCGCCGAGGTTCTTGTATGCGACGTCGTGGAATGCCTTTGAGCGGTTCGACGTGCCCATGCCGTCGATCTGCACGACGATAAATCCGAGCTCCGCGATCTGCTGCATGTTCAGCTGCGCAGAGAAAGTCTTTGGAACGAATGAGCTGTGCGGACCCGCGTAGATATTCTCGACCACCGGATAGTGCTTCGACGGATCGAAGTTCGTGGGACGAATGATCACGCCGTAGATGTCCGTCTTGCCATCGCGTCCCTTGGCGACGAACTGCTCCGGCGCTTTCCAACCGAGTGCATAAAGTCCCGACGCATCAGCCTTCTCGAGCTCTGCGACGAGACCATGATCGCTCGTGCGTCGCAGCTCGAAGGTCGGTGGCTGGTCAACACGCGATGCGTTGTCGACGAAATACTTCATGTCCGACGAATACGACACGCCGTGCATCGCATCGCTCTGCGTCATGGCGACGAGACCTGTACCGTCGAAGTTGATGCGATAGTTGTGAATGAAGTACGGATCCTTACCGGCATACATCCCGCTCGCAGTGAACCAGATTTGCTTGGCAACCGTGTCCACCTTATCCACGCCGCGCACCACCCACTGCCCCTTCGTGATCTGGCTCTTCACTCGGCCCGTGACACCGTCGTACATGTACAGATGATTCCAGCCATCGCGCTCGGACATCCAGATCACTTCGCGTCCGTCGTTCATGTCGAAACGATAGCGTTTCGCCGAGTATTCAAAGAACGTCGGCGACTGTTCGTCGATCTGCGCGCGCGCGCGGCCCGTGTTCGCATCGATCTCGATGACGCGATACACCTGGTGGCCACGCTGGTTGTATTCGAGCACCGCGGCGCGGCTGTCCTTGCGCCATGACAGTGGCGTGACGTCGTATGCGTTTGGAAAGAGTCCGTTGTCGACGACGACCTGCGCCTTAGTTGCGACGTTGAACATCACGGGCTGCTCGACGTCGAGCACGTCGCCGGGCTTGTTGTAGAGGCGTGTTGAGTATTTGGGCTGGAGCTGATCCTCCGGCGACGACTCGACATAGTGCACTTCGCGTCGATATCCCGGCTTGATCTTGTATGCGGCGATGTGCTTCGAATCCGGCGACCAGGCGATGGTGCGCTGTGCATAGAAGTTCGCTTCGGTGCCGTCGGTGGAGAGTGTCGTGTACTCCTTCGAACCAACGTGGCGAATGAAGACATTGAAATTGCGAACCGACGCCTCCCACTGGCTATCCGGAGAGATACGCGGCGGCACATTGTCGCTCGGCAGTCCACCATAGAGTCCGCCACCGAAATCGCGTCCGAATCCCTGATTGTTGTTCGGTGGCGCGATGTTGCACGTGTAGTCGGCGAGCATGCAGCGATAGCGCGTGCTGTCCGGCGAGAACGTGATCGATGTGCGATCGTCGCTGAACGTCAGATGGTTGAGCGGAAGTGAATCGGCAACGATCGGTCGCTTGAGTGCCGCGGTCAGCGCCTGCGCCAAACGAGCCTGATCGAACGCCGGCAGCTTTTCAGCGTTGTCGGCATTGACGAGCAGGTAGGTCGAGCCCGTGGGGGTCGTCTTCCTATACCATATATAGGAAGAGCGGCCAATCCAGTTCGTCTGGTTCACGGCGCCGACGATCTTGCCACGAAGACGAGATGCGAGCGAATCTGCGCGGAGGTAGTCGGCTGGCGAGCCCTGTGCGTGAGCGGCCGTGGAGAGAATCGCCGAGGCGGCGAGGGTCGTGGCGAGAATGCGCATGACGCGGGAGGTTGAGAGCCCGGTGAACTTTCGGGACTTCCAACGTAGGCCGCTCGGTGTAATCCGGCCAGCGTCTCTACGATTCGTTCGGGTTGACCATGGCGGCAAAGCTATCCGCCACCGCTTTCTCCTTCGCTAGCGTCACCACCTTGCCCTTCACCGTGATCCGGATAAACGGGCTGTGATGATATCCGCCAATCATCACCGCTCGAGTCGCACGCGAATACACCTTTCCCGCGCGTGAGATCTCATACAACTCCTCGTAGCCGACGAGGGGAGCGCGTTCCTCCATCTCCTCGTTCTCTCGCGCGCGCTTGGACATCGTCTGCTGAACCTGACGGCGGCGCTTGGCGTGGTGGTTCCTGCTGTCTCGTTGTCCCATGCTGAACTCTAATTGAGACGCCAGCCCTCGGTCAGGCGCCGGATGATCGCCGCTCTCCGCCCAAGGTTTCCTTCGCTGGCGAGCAGAACATCATCGCGAACCTCGTCCGGCGCTGACTCCGGAGAACCGCTCGTGAACGGGGGATCCG
>JBBQHJ010000412.1:0-3960 GCA_038323865.1 Gemmatimonadales bacterium | reverse complement strand
CGAAGTCGCTCACCATGGCCGTAACCGGAACGGAATCGGTAACGGTGCCCGCTGGAACGTTCGAAGCGTACCGCGTGGAGCAGACAGGTGGCCAGCAGACGATGAATCTCTGGATCACGACGGCGGCTCCGCACCGGATCGTGAAGATGACGATTGCCGGAACGCCATTGGAGTTTGTGCTGGCCAAGCCGTAGTACAGCGGCCCTTCGCTGCGCTCAGGGCGACAATAGTTGTCCTGAGCGTTGCTGTCACTCCGAGCGAAGTCCCCCTGTCATTCCGAGCGAAGTGCCCGTGTCATTCCGAGCGTAGTCGAGGAATCTGCACCCCACCCTCTTCAGCGAACGGTCTGCTTTTTGGCCACATTATGACCATGCTCATAATCAACCAAGACGAAATCCCGTCGTTGCTCCCCATGGACGAGTGCATGGCCGCGATGGCCGAAGCACTCACCACGCTGTCGCGCGGCGACGCAATTCTCCCCCTCAGATCCATAGTGCGCCTGCCCCGGACCGGCGGCGTCTTCGCCATGATGCCCGGATATCTCGGCACACCGGAGTCGCTCGGGATCAAGGTCATCACCGTGTTCAACAACAACCACGGCACGGAGTACGATTCCCACCAGGGCGTGGTGCTGCTGTTCGAGACCGACCACGGCTCGCCGATCGCCATGCTCGATGCCAGTTCGATCACCGCAATTCGGACCGCCGCCGTGTCGGGCGTGGCGACGACATTGCTCGCGCGCGCAGATGCGAGCGAGTTGTGTCTTTATGGTTCCGGCGTTCAGGCGCGCACACACCTCGAGGCCCTCATGCACGCGCGGCCAATCACGCACGTGCGCGTGTGGAGTCGCGATATCGAGAGCGCACGGCGTTTCGCCGAAGACGCCAAGGCACGACACAACGTTGATGTCGAAGCGTTTGACAGTCCGCGCGCAGCCGCCGAGGGCGCTGATATCATCTGCACGCTCACCTCATCGCGCGAGCCAGTGTTGCTCGGCGACTGGATTGCACCAGGAGCACATGTGAACGCCGTCGGCGCGAGCATGGCAACCGCTCGTGAACTCGACAGTCACGCCGTGGCGAAGTCCGCACTCTTCGTCGATCGGCGAGAGTCGACACTCAACGAGGCGGGTGACTTTCTCATTCCGCGCGGCGAAGGGCTGTTCGGAGACGAGCACATTCAGGCGGAGATCGGAGAGATTCTCCTCGGCAATCATCCCGGGCGTACCTCAGACGATCAGATCACCCTGTTCAAGTCGCTCGGCCTCGCCATAGAAGACGTGGCGGCAGCAGCGCATGTCTACAAGAAAGCGATGGCGGCTGGCCGCGGCGTGAGTGTGGCACTTGGTGGTCGCCGGAATGCATAGTGCGCTGGTGGTCTTTCACCGCTGGTTGGGACTTACTGCATCGCTGTTCATTTTCGTCATTGCGGGAACGGGAAGCGCGCTCGTGTTCGAATCGAACATCGATCACGCGATGAACCCGCAATTGTGGCACACGTCTGGACTTGGCGCATCACTCTCGCTGGATTCGCTTGCAGCGCGCGCTGAGAGCGCGGTCAAGATCGGGCACGTGACAGGCATGTCAGTGCCAGCCGACTCCGACAGCCCCGTGATCGCGACCGCCGGCACTCGCCAAGTCTTTCTCGATCCGCGCGGCGGAAAGTTGCTCGGTGTTCGCGACGCTGCGATTTACAATCGCTCGCTGTCGCGGCGCCTGCACAGGCTGCACGTGCAACTGCTCGAGCCGAACGGTGGCAGCACCGTCGTTGCCCTCATGACGATCGCGTCGCTGCTGCTCACCATCACAGGATTGATCGTATGGTGGCGCGACAAGCGCTGGCAGATCAATTGGCGGGCGTCGTGGAAGCGCATCGTGTTCGATCTCCATCACTCGCTCGGACTGTTCGCGTCGCTCATTTTGCTCGTCGTCACCACGAGCGGAATTGCCATCCATTACGACTCCATCACGTCGTTGCTCGTGTCCATGGACGGACAACCAGAGATTATCGCGCCTCGCCAAGGCCCTCCTGTAATTGAGACGCACGTAATTGGCTTTGACTCCGCGTTGCGCGTTGCCGAGGGTTCACTTCCGGAAGCACGCGTCACGGGTATCTCGATTCCCGAGAAGGGCGATCAACCGATCCGCGTGTCGATGCGCTTTGATGAAGATCGTACGCCCGCTGGCAGGAGTCGCGTGTACGTTGATCGTTTTCGCGGTGTCGTGATTGGCATGGTGAGCACTCGCGCCGTGGGAGCGGGAACGCGACTGTCAAACTCGATGCGTTCGATCCACACAGGCGACATTTTCGGAGCCCCAACACGAGCCCTATGGTTCATCGCCGCGCTCATTCTCGCGTCGCAAGCAGTGAGCGGAGCGTTGATGTGGTGGAACGCTAGGCGAGGTCGCTGACCGCGAGATCGCTCACGTCTGCGGCAGGAAGACGCAGGATGAACAGGCTGCCTCCACCGTCTCGTGGCGCAAACTCCACTGTTCCGCCCTGCTGCTCTGCCAGCGAGCGAGCGATGGACAGCCCGAGGCCGGCATGGCCGCCATCCCGCGTTGCTCCGGCGGGACGATAGAAGGGTTCGAAGATACGACTACGCTCGGCCGGATCCACCCCGGGTCCGCGATCGCCAACCGCGAGCATGAGCATGCTCCCGTCGCGTTCAGCTCGCAGGTCCACTGCTCCGCCCTGCGACGTATGACGCAACGCGTTGTCAACGAGGTTGCCGAGGATGCGCAACGTGTGCACAAAGTCGAACTGGCCGACGAGTGCGGGCGATTCGAAGTCGACGTGAACGTCGATTGCACGGCCGTCCCGAACACCTTCCACTTGGCGCAGCAACGCGCCAATGAGGTCTTCCACCGTGTTCAGTTCCGCGACGAGTGGCAGGTTGCCGGCACGAAAGCGTGACACCATCAACAAGTCATTCACCAGCCGCGCCAGGCGATCAGCCTGCTCAACGATTGCGACCGCCGACCGCTCGCCGCGCTCTGCGCCGCTCTGCGCGAGCACCTTGATCGTGGTAAGCGGCGTGCGAAGATCATGGGACACGGCGGCGAAGACTTCATCCTTCGCGCGCTGTGACTCACGCAACGCATCCGAGTACGCTGCTTCCGACACCAATCGTTCACGCTCGATTCCAACCGCGGCGAAATAGGAGAGCGCAGCAAGCAATCGTCGTTGCGCCGCGTCGAGCGAAAGCCCGCGTCGACTCCGCACGAGGAGTGTGCCGATGCGTGCGCCCTCGGCGCGCAATGGAATCGCAACCGATTCCGCCCGAATGAGCTGCCGCGCATCTGCATTCAGCTCGGCGACGTCAAGCTCTGTACCGCGGCAATCTGCCGGTAGCGGTTCGTCACGCGGAAGCACCACACAGCTGTCTGCGCCGACCACCCGACACACGAGGGCGCTCAGCGCATCGAGCGCTTCGCGGGCAGAGGCATATCGCAACGTATCGGCGCCGAGTCGCGAGAGTGTCTCCACTTCACTCGCACGGGCCTGTGCGGCTGCCGCTTCCTGTCGCGCGCGCGCAAGCAGTTCCGTGATCACGAACGCCGTCGCGAAGAATGCCAGAAGCACCACGAAATCGAGGGGCTTCGGCACTGAAAGCACTTCGAACGGCGCCTGAAAAAAGAAATCGATCAACTCCGTGCTCACGAGCGCGA
Organism: Gemmatimonadales bacterium; assembly: GCA_038323865.1. Taxonomy (GTDB): domain Bacteria; phylum Gemmatimonadota; class Gemmatimonadetes; order Gemmatimonadales; family Gemmatimonadaceae; genus AG11. Next base: position 289 of record JBBQHJ010000412.1, on the reverse strand, counting down.
GCGTAAAGCCGAGGAGGCGCCCGCCGGCAATCGATCCGCCAATGACAACCAGCAACAACGTCAGGACAATGTGAGCGACGTCCGTGCTGGCCCGCATTGCCTCGAGCGCCGTGACCACTGCGGCGAGAATGAGGCCCCAGATGATCGACGCGCGCAGGACGTGCAGTGGCCTCACGGCTCCGGCGAAACGAATCGGTATCCGACGCCAGGCTCGGTGATGATGAGACGAGGCGCGGCGGGCTCTCGCTCGATCTTGCGGCGCAAGTTGGTGAGATGCACGCGCAGATAT
>JBBQHJ010000411.1:0-4001 GCA_038323865.1 Gemmatimonadales bacterium | reverse complement strand
GGGACTGTTTCTCGTTGTGGTTTCGGCCGCATCACTCGCGGGACAGGCGGCCAAGTCGCCGACCATCGACGACGTGATATCGCTGAAGCGCGCTGGCGGAACGTCGATTTCTCCTGACGGCAAGCTCGTCGCCTATACGGTGCGCGAGACGAATTGGGAGCAGAACCAGTACGAGACCAATATCTGGATCGCCGACGTTGCCACCGGTGCGAACTGGCGGCTTACCTCAGCGAAGAAGTCGAGCACCAATCCTGTTTGGTCGCCCGATGGATCAAAGATCCTCTTCGCGTCTGATCGCAGCGACAAGCGGCAGCTCTACCTCATCAGTCCGCGCGGAGGAGAAGCCGAGCAGATCATCGCGTTCGAAGAAGCACCGGGCGGCTTCAGCTTCTCGCCCGATGGCAAGTCCATCGCGTATACCGCGAGCGACCCGCGCACCGATGCGGACAAGGAGCGCGAGAAGAAGTTCGGCGACTTCCTCGTCGTCGATGGCGATTATCGCATGTCGCATCTGTACGTACTGGATCTCGCGACGAAGAAGTCGCGCGCACTGACGAAGGGCGCCTACACGGTTGGCCGATTCAGCTGGTCGCCCGACGGGAAGGAGATTGCCTTCGATCATCGCATCAACGGCGCGAACGCGAACGGCGGTAGTGCTGACATCTCCGTCGTCGATGTCGCCAGCGCCACCGTGCGTTCGCTCGTGAAGCAGGACGGTCCCGACCAGAACCCGGTATGGTCGCCCGATGGGAAGCGCATCGCATTTCAGACGGCGATGCAGAATCCGTCGTTCTTCTATACCAACTCCCACATCGCCGTCATTCCCGCGTCAGGTGGTGCGATCGAAGACGTCAGCGCCTCGTTCGACGAAGATCCCGCCATCCTCGATTGGACGGCCGATGGAATCATGTTCACCGCGTCGGCAAAGACGTCATCGGGTATGTATCTCATCAATCCGAACTCGAAACACGCCGTTGGTGGGCCGGAAGCGGGCAAGATCAGCGGTGGATTCTCGCTCGCGAAAGACGGTTCGACGCTCGCGTTCACCGCAAGCTCAGCCACATCGGTGCTCGAAGTCTACGTGGCCGAGCGTGGCGGAATGAGTGCGAAGAAGCTCACGGACTTCAACGCGCAAACCGCGTCGTGGGCCAAGGCTCCGATCGAAGTCGTCTCCTGGAAGAGCAAAGACGGCGCAACCATCGAAGGCGTGCTGCACAAGCCGATCGGCTTTACAGCGGGAACGAAGTATCCGCTGCTCGTCGTCATTCACGGCGGGCCGACGGGTGTCTCGCGTCCCGTGCCTTATAGCAGCGCAGGGCAATACCCGATTGATATGTGGGTCGCCAAGGGCGCCCTCGTGCTCGAGCCCAACTATCGTGGCAGCGCCGGTTACGGTGAGAAATTCCGCTCGTTGAACGTGCGCAATCTCGGCGTTGGCGATGCGTGGGATGTGCTCTCTGGCGTCGAATCACTCGTCAAGCAGGGACTCGCCGACTCAACGCGCGTCGGCGTGATGGGCTGGAGTCAGGGCGGATACATCTCTGCCTTCCTCGCGACGCACGATCCCAAGCCATTCAAGGCAATCTCGGTCGGTGCCGGCATCTCGAACTGGATGACGTACTACGTCAACACCGACATCACGCCATTCACGCGGCAATACCTCAAGGGCACGCCGTGGGATGATCCCGAGATCTACGCCAAGACGTCGCCGATGACGTACATCAAAGGCGCGAAGACACCGACGCTCATCCAACACGGCGCAACCGATCAGCGTGTTCCGCTTCCGGATGCCTACGAACTGTATCGTGGACTTCAGGACAACAACGTTCCGTCGAAGCTCATTGTCTATCGCGGCTTCGAGGGCATCGGCCATGGTCCGTCGCGCCCGAAGTCGAGTCGCGCAGTGATGCAGCACAACCTCGAATGGTTCGACACGTATATCTGGGGCACGCGCTCCACCTCCGTCACAAGCGAGCGATAGTCACGTGGCACCATTCACGAAGGCCGAGGTGGTGTGGTTCAACGGGAAGCTCGTTCCGTGGAGTCAGGCGAACGTGCATGTGAGCGCGCACGCACTCTCGTACGGCACCGGCGTGTTCGAAGGCGTGCGATCCTACAAGACAGACGCTGGTGCATCGCTCTTCCAACTCGCGCCACACATGCGCCGCCTCGCGGCCTCGGCAAGGTTCTACGAGCTCGATCTCGGGTACTCCACGGAGGAACTGTGTGCGGCGGCGGTGTCTGTCGTGCGCGAGAACAAGTTCACCGACGCCTATCTTCGGCCGCTCGCCTTCTTCGACTCACACTCGTTTGCGGTGTGGCCCAAGGGATGTCCCGTTTCAGTGGCCATCATTGCGGTGCCGGGCAAGCCGTACATCGATGGTGGACCGGATTTCGGAGCGCGCGTCACCATCTCTACGGTGCGCCGCATCGACTCGTCGACCTTACCACCGTTTGTGAAATGCTCGGGGCACTACACAAATTCCGTTCGTGCGGTGCAGGAGGCCATCCGTCGCGGCTATGACGACGCCATCATGATGAACGTTGACGGTGACGTCGCCGAAGGATCAGGCGCCAACCTCTTTGTCGTACGCGACGGAACGCTCATCACCAACGATCTCAATGCGTCCATCGTGAGCGGCATCACGCGCGGCTGTGTCCTCGAGCTGGCGCGCGACCTGCAAATCCCGGTGGTCATTCGCAATCTCTCGCTGATGGACATCGAGCTTGCCGATGAGCTCTTCTTCTCTGGTACGGCGGTCGAGATCACGCCAATCAATGAAGTGGACGGACGCGTAGTCGGCCCCGGAAAGCCGGGGCCGATTACGCGTCGCCTGCAATCAACGTTTTACGAAGCAGCGCGCGGAAAGCTGTCGCAGTATGCGCGTTGGCTCACGCGTGTCATTCCGAGCGAAGTCGAGGAATCTGCACCTCGCGCCACTACGGAATGAACCCCTTAATCTGCTTCACCGCGTAGTCCACCTTCAGATCGAAGATGCGCTTCCCGAGCTCTGCGTTTGACCGGCGCGCGTCGCCCGAGATGCCGTTGTTCAGACGCGGCGTGTTTGGATCACGCGTCGCGCCGCGCGCGAGCACGGGGTCGCCCAACGCGTCCTTCACCTTGTCCATGCGGACCCATGTACCGTCCGTGAGGTAGATCATTTCCGACGTATCGGGAATGCCGGCGTGAGAGCTCACGGGGTACCCATTGTCGGCGAGCCACTTGTCGTAGTCCCCGTTGGCTTTGGAGTAGACCTCGTCGCAGTAGAACACGTGAATGTTCTGCGGCGCATACTTCTCGTTGAGCCGCTTTGCGACGTCGGCGTAGACATTCGGCTGTCCGCCGCCATGATCGCCCATCAAGACGACATTCTTGAAGCCAGTGGCGATGGCCTGATCGGTGAGGCGCTCGAGAATCGACGCCAGGATTTCGGGGGTGAGACCGATCGTCCCCGGCAGCGTGACGCTTGCGTTGTTCGGAGTATACGGCAACACGGGAAGAAAAATCGCGTTGCCCAGTCGCTGTGCGATTGCCTTGACAGTGGCCTTACCCATGAGGTTGTGGCCACCGTTCACGTTCTGCGGGCCGCGCTGTTCGGTGCCGCCAGTGTAGATGAGCGCCGTCGTCTTGCCGGCCGCCATGGCGTCCTTCACTTCCTGCCACGTCATCATTTCGAACTCGACGCTGGCATTCGCTTGTGCGGACGCCGCGAACGGTAGCAGCACGAGAGCGGCGAGGGCGATAAAGCGCGAGGTATGTGTCATTCCGAACGATCTAGAGGAATCTGCATTGGTGTCATTCCGAGCGAAGTCGAGGAATCTGCACTTGGCGTCATTCCGAGCGAAGTCGAGGAATCTGCACTTGGTGTCATTCCGAGCGAAGTCGAGGAATCTGCACTTGCCGTTTTACCGAACATCACGCTTGGCCTTGTTGATGTTGCTGATTTGCAGATCAAAACCATCGGGCGTGGTGGTGTGATAGCTGGCGTACGGGTTCGTGT
>JBBQHJ010000410.1:0-4015 GCA_038323865.1 Gemmatimonadales bacterium | reverse complement strand
CAAATTCTCGAGCGCGGTGGCTGGTTCAGCGACCTGCGCAGAAAGCGGCAGGCACTCGATCGCTTGCTTCCAACGCTTCGCGCCACGAGCGACCCGCTCACGCGCGACATGTATCTCAATCACGCCGCAACGGCGGCGGGCGTCTCGCGTGAGATGCTCCTTCGCGAACTCAACACGCCGACCGGCCGTAGATCGGGCCGCCAGCGATCGGTCCCCACCGACGCGCCTGATCCCCAGCCCATGCAGCCGTTCGATGGCGATGAACCACCGGCGTATGTCCGACAGCGCCAGCGCCGTCGGCAGCCGGCAGGGCGCGGTGAAGGCGCAGAGCGTGAGATTGTGCGCGTGCTCCTGCATCGGCCGTCGTATCTCGAGCAAGTGATGGAACGAGTTGGAGCCGACAGCTTCACCGATGCCGAGTTGGGCCGCATTTTTGTGGCACTTGCCGAGCATGGCGCGGACGCCGGGCCCGAGCGGCTCGCCGAGGCGCTCGATGCGGACTCCGTTCAACTGATGCAGGAGCTTCTTGAGGAGCACGGCGGTCTGGACCGCTCGGACGAGCTGATCCTGGACAGTCTTTCGACCATTCACGAGCGTGCACTTACGCAGCGCATGGCCGACATCGATGGAGAGATGCCGCTCGCCAATGAGGCGCAGAAGGACGATCTACTTCGTGAGAAGCAGGCCCTGCGGAATGAGCTCACGGGGATGGGAGGCGCGCACTCGTGGAAACAATTCCGTTGAGCGTGCGCTCCGCGTTATCATTCATTCTTGCTGACGCCGTCGGCGAGCCCTCCTACACGGAACTCTGAGTCCTATGCACCCTGACGTACAGGCCCTTCTCGCGGTGCAGGCGGACGACGTGCAGGTGTACGCGCTCGAGGACCGGCTGGCGTCACTCGCGCCGCGACTCGCGGCACTGGAGAAGGAACGCGGCAAGGTCTCGTCGCAGATCGACCGGCTGCGCGGTGAAATCGCCCACGAAGAGAGCCGGCACCGCGATTCGCTCGGTCGAGTGGAGACGCACAACGCGCTCCTCGCGCGAAGCCAGCGCCAGTACGAGAGCGTGACGTCGCCGCGCGAAGCCGCTGCGGCAAGCACGCAGCTCGAGCAGACCAAGCGCATGGCCAGCGAGAGCGAGAAGGAAGCCGGCGGCATTGTCGCTCGCATCGGCGACATCCGGCACCAGCAGGCCGAGCTCGAAAAGGCGCTCGCGGACGTTGAAGAACGACAGAGCACGGCCCGCGCCGAATTGGACGGTGAGCGCGCGGCCATCGAGGCGGAAATGGCCACGGCGAAAGCAAAGCGCGACGCGGCGGCGAGTGCAGTGCCGCGCGCCATGCTCACCACGTACGACAAGGTGCGTGTGCGCAAGCGTGAGAATTCGCTTGTTGTCCTGCGCGGGCAATCGTGTAGCGCCTGCAACACGGCAATCCCTACACAGCGTCGCGCCGCACTCGCGGCGGCTGGAAACGTCGCAATGTGCGAAGGCTGCGGCGCGCTGTTCTACGCAGCGGAATGATCACGCGGCGCCGTTGTACGGCGCCGTGCTGCTTCGTACGTTCCACGAATGACCGCTGCACCGCCACTCGTCAGGCCACCATCGCGCTGGATCTTTCCCGAAGAGCCTGATCCGGTGAGCGTTCGCGCGCTCTGTGATGAGCTGCAGCTTCCAGAGCCGATCTGTCGCCTGCTCGCGTTGCGCGGCCACGCCACGGAGAGTGCAAAACGCTACCTCCGGCCGCGTCTCGACCAGCTGCTGCCGCCGAGTCAGCTGCTCGATCTCGATCGTGCCGTTGAGCGACTGGTGCGCGCGATTCGCGACAAGGAAGTCATTCTCGTGCATGGCGACTACGACGTGGACGGCATGAGTTCCACGACGCTGATGACACGATCGCTGCGCGCACTCGGCGGAACAGTCGTGCCGTTCATTCCACAGCGTCTCGTTGACGGATACGATCTCGGAGAAGCCGGCGTGCAAGCGGCGCGCGACGCAGGTGCTACCGTCGTGGTCACGTGCGATTGCGGAACGAGTGCCGTCACTCCCGTTGCCACACTGCAGGCGGAAGGCATTGATGTCATCATCAGCGACCACCACTTGCCGGGCGGAGATTTGCCGAACGCATTTGCGGTCCTGAATCCGAAGCGACCCGGTTGCGAATCGGAGGATAAGGATCTCGCCGCCGTTGGAGTCGCGTTCAAGCTCGCACTGGCAGTGACGCGAGCGATGGGCGGGAACGAAAATCTGGTGTTCGCCATGCTCGACCTCGTTGCGCTCGCAACGATTGCCGACATTGCGCCACTGCGTGGCGAGAACCGCATCTTTGCGCGCTATGGTCTCAAGATGCTCGCCGAAACGCAGAACGTCGGGCTACGCGCACTGCTGCGAGCCACGGGCCTCGACAACAAGCCGCTCACGGCGGGCCGTATTGGATTCATTCTGGCGCCGCGTCTCAATGCCGTTGGGCGACTGGGCAAGGCACTTCGTGGCGTGGAACTGTTGATGTCCACCGACGAACACTCCGCCAACGCGATTGCTCGCGAGCTCGAGGAGCTCAACGCACACCGGCAGGAGCTGGACAGACAGGTGCTCGAGGACGCACGCACCAAGGTGTTGGCGCTGGATCTCGACGAGACCTTTGGCATTGTGCTCGCCGGTGAATACGACGCCACGACGGGCCGTGGCTGGCATCCTGGCGTCATCGGTATCGTTGCCTCGCGGATCGTCGAAGAATTCGGACGGCCGGCAATTCTCATCGGGTTGGACGGCAACGAGGGCAAGGGAAGCGGCCGCTCCATTTCACGGTTTAACCTGCACGAGGGCATTGGACGCTGTAGTCGTCTGCTCAAGCGCTACGGTGGCCACTACAGCGCAGCGGGCGTGACGATTGATCGAACGCAGGTGGACGCCTTTGCCGCCTGCTTCAACGACAGTGCCCGGTCGGTACTTTCGCGGGAAGATCTAATTCCGGAACTACGCGTAGATATTGAAGTCAGCCTCGCGGATCTCACGCCGGGTTTCGAATCGCTGATGCGTCATCTCGAGCCGTGCGGCATGGGTAATCCCGCACCGATGCTGATGACGCGCGGTGTTCGTCTCGCAGCACCACCTCGAGTGGTGGGCGCTACTGGTCTCAAGCTGCGCATCCACGGCGACGGCAATCGCCCGCTCGACGCCATTGGTTGGTCGCTTGGACCGCGTATCGGTGAGATTGATGTCAACAAGCCGCTCGACATCGCGTATCGAATTGAGCGGAATGAATTCCAGGGCGTGACGCGACTGGAGCTTCGCATCGCGGACTTCCGTCTTAGCTGATGCGCATCGTCGCCGGGCAGTGGCGCGGTCGTCGCCTCAAGGCACCAACGTCCGACGAGATTCGCCCCACGGCGGATCGAGTGCGCGAAGCGTGGATGAGCATCGTCTCACCCTGGATTCCCGAGGCGCGCGTGCTCGATCTGTTCTCGGGTTCCGGTGCGCTGGGAATCGAGGCGCTCTCGCGTGGCGCGGCATCAGCGGACTTTGTCGAGAACGCAGCATCGAGCCTGAAACTCATCAGCGATAATCTCGAGCTGGTGGGCGCAGGAGAGACCGCGCACGTCCATCGTGCCGATGCGGTTCGCTTTGTCGAGAAGCTCGATGCACACGCGTATGACCTGTGCTTCGCCGATCCTCCGTACGATCACGAGCTTGCCACGCAGATCGCTGAGCTCTGGTTGGCGACGCCCTTTGCCGCCATCCTCGGGATCGAACATCGCCGCAACGAGAAGCTACCAGCGGGCGCCGACTCGCGACGCTATGGAAGCACTGTCATCAGCTTCTACCGCGCCGAATGACGCGTTGCGCTTTTCTGCGCATCCGCTGATTCTTCCCGCGTGCCCAACTCGCGCATTGCGGTCTACGCAGGCAGCTTCGATCCCATCACCCGTGGGCACGAGGATCTTGTCCGCCGCAGCCTTGAATTCGTCGACACGATCATCGTTGCGGTCGCAACGAACTCCAGCAAGCAACCGCTTT
>JBBQHJ010000409.1:0-4052 GCA_038323865.1 Gemmatimonadales bacterium | reverse complement strand
AGCAGGATCAGACCGGTGAACGTGACGAGGGTGCCAATGAGCAGAAGCACTCCGCCGCTGGCGACGTAAGCCGTTCCCACGCCAGCGCCGTGCGCCATCGCCCCGAGCTCACTGCGTGCGAGGCGAACCTCGGCACCCACGAGCTCGCTGCTGCCCTCGACAAGATCGCGCAGCAGCGCGCCAAGGCCGCGACGGCTCTCGGATGCATGGTCAGCGGCCATGTGACTGCTCTTACTTCCTTATTGCCTTGCCGAGCAGGTAGCCGATGCCCACGGCTATCGCGAGCGTGCGGCCGGGATGCTCCTTCACCTGCCGTTCGATGCCGACCTTCATGCCGTCGACATCTACGTCGCGCAACCAGTCGGCCGACGCCTGCAAACCACCAGCGACCTGATTGGATGCCTGTGCCAGTCGGCCATCGTCAGCGACGGCCGCTGCGGCGCCACCTTCCGTAGCCATGTCGGCGGCCTGCATGCCGGTAGCTGGCTGCTGGCGCAGGCGTTCGGCGCCGGATTCGAGTGCATCAGCAACCGAATCCTTCAGTGAACCAGCGCGCTCGCGCACGCGATCCTTCAAGCCACTGGCGTCAGTGCTCGTAGCGCCCGAACCGGCGGCGCCGGCAGACGTGGTTGTGCTCTGATTTCCGAACGTGTCGTTCGCGTTGCGCTCCATATCCGTCTCCACCGTGTGAGTCTGTGGAGACGTGTCGAGTGCAGGGGGTGTGCCGCTATTCTGTCAGGCCGTGCGACCGTCAGGCTGTCTGACAGTAGTTATCGAACGCGCCGACCAGATCCTTCGCAATCGCATCCGCCGAGCGGCCTTCGATCTGATATCGCTCGAGCATGAAGACCACCTTTCCGTCCTTGAGCAGGCCAATGGAGGGAGAGCTGGGCGGATATCCCTTCAAATAACCACGCGCCGCTTCAGTCGCGTCCGCATCCTGACCGGCAAATACCGTGGTGAGATGATCCGGGCGGGTGTCGTTCTGGAGCGCCGCCGCAACGGCCGGCCGCGCATTTCTCGCGGCGCACCCGCACATGGAGTTCACCACGAGCAGCGTCGTTCCCGCGGCCTCCTTCAGCTTCGACTCCACCTCTTGGGCCGTGCGCATTTCTTCAACGCCGAGTCGCGTCAGTTCCTGGCGCATGGGCGTAATGAACCGTTCGTCGTACATCATTGGCGTGTGCGTGTTGAGTGGCTGGCGTGTCATGATTCCCGCACCAAGGCGAGAATGGCTCCCTGCGGAACGACGAGGAATCGCTCATGCTCGAACGTGAGCTCTACCGCCGCCTTTCGGAAAAACAGGGCGTAATCGCCCTTCTTGGCCTGCATCGGAACGAACCGCGTTTCCTTCGAAGACGATGACGTCTCCTTCCACGGCTCTTCGCCGGCACCCGCGTCAAACGCCGGCATTGGCGTACCCGGTCCGGTCGCCATGATCGTTCCACCCTGCACGGCCTGATTGTCGATTGCCGTGGGCGGCAGGTACAAGCCCACATTTGTGCGCTCTTCACCCTCTTCGACCTTGATCAGCACTCGGTCGCCGACGACGATGAGCTCCTTGTCGTTACGTATCATAGGTTCTTCGGTTGGTTGGCGGGCAGGCAATCACGCCGCCCGACACAGCTGCCGATAATATATCCCTGACCGGTTCACAAAGTGCCCGCGTGACGCTCATGTACTCCCAATCGTGTCACGGTGAGTACCGGGTCTAGGGCGCACGGAATCACTCGGTTACGTTCCAGCAATTCCCTTACGAAGTCCTCCAGCGGTTCATCCAGAATGAAAGAGCAACTGTCTGCACGCATTGCCGATCGCAAGGCCGTCGTTGGTGTCATCGGCCTCGGATACGTCGGCCTTCCTCTCGCCGTCGAGTTCGGCAAAGCTGGTTTCACGGTCATCGGTTTCGACGTCAGTACCCGCGTCTGCGACCTCCTGAATCGCGGTGAATCGCACATTCAGGACGTCCCCGCCAAGGAAGTCGCCGAGCTCGTGAAGAGCGGGCATTTCCGGGCAACGACGGTCGCGGAAGACCTGCGCGCCACCGACGCCATCTCCATCGCGGTCCCCACGCCACTCGGCAAGACGCGCGATCCGGACATGAGCTACGTCCAGGCCGCCGCGCAAACCATCGCGTCCGTTGCACATCCGGGCTTGCTCGTCGTGCTCGAAAGCACCACGTACCCGGGCACCACACGCGAAGTCATCATGCCGCTGCTCACGTCGGCAGGCTATACCATCGGCGAAGACATCTTCCTCGCGTTCAGCCCCGAGCGTGTTGATCCCGGCAATCCGGTTTATAACACGAAGAACACACCGAAGGTTGTCGGCGGAATCACCGAGGCGTGCACCGAGCTCGCAACGGCGCTCTATGCCTCGTGCATCGACACCATCGTTCCCGTTACATCCACGGAAGTCGCCGAACTGGTGAAGCTGCTCGAGAACACGTTCCGCTCGGTGAACATCGCCATGGCCAATGAAATGGCCATCATCTGCGACAAGCTTGGCGTCAGTGTGTGGGAAGTCATCGACGCCGCTGCCACCAAGCCGTTCGGCTTCATGAAATTCACGCCGGGCCCCGGTATTGGCGGTCACTGCATTCCGCTCGATCCGCACTACCTCGCGTGGAAGATGCGCACGCTGAACTACAAGACGCGCTTCATCGATCTCGCCGGCGAAATCAACACGGCCATGCCAAGCTTTGTCGTCGAGAAGGTTGCGCATGCGCTCAACGCCGAGCGAAAGCCGATGAACGGCTCACAGGTACTTATCATCGGCGTCGCCTACAAGCGCGACATCGACGACGTCCGTGAGAGCCCGGCGCTCGATGTGATGCGTCTCCTCGAGTCGCACGGTGCCGAGGTGTCGTATCACGATCCGTACATCGCGAGCGTTCGCGATGAAGACGGGCACGGCGACAGCTTGGGTCCGGTAAAGATGTGGCACAGTGCCGAGCTCACCGACGAGTTGCTCGCCTCAGTCGACGCCGTCGTCATTGTCACCGACCACAAGGTGCTCGATTACCAGCGCATCGTGAATAGCGCGAAGCTCGTGGTAGATACTCGCAACGCGACGTCCAAGACAAAGGGTGGCAAGGCGAAGGTTGTGGCGCTGTCCGGCACGGCCGCAAACGAACATCACGCCGCCACCCTCGCGCTGGTGTAGCTGTCGAACTGTGGCGACGAACGCTGTGGCATCGCTGCCACACGCGGTCCCGCCGCAGATACATCTTCAACCGCAAGTCGTTTACCAACAACGACTTGCGGTTGCTCATTTCTGGCCCTTCCCTTGCCCTTGACCTACGTGACAGATCGGATGGTTCGGGCGTCTCTAGGTGGACGTTGAGATCCTCGGCCCATCTACCGATTTCCGTCGTCACGACTTGTTCCGGAGTGAACGGACGGTGATCGCGCTCGGTGTATTCAGCTTTCTGGCGTTGGCCGCCATTTGGGGCGGCTACCCGCTTGCGGTTCGCGCGCTAGGCGGACTGCGACGCAAGCGGAGACGCGCCGAAACCGGGCCGACTCCGTTCGTGTCCGTGATCATTGCCAGCAGCGATGAACAGGGTGCCATTCGCGCCCGCGTTGCCGACATTCTCCAAACCAACTATCCAGCCGATCGCATGCAGGTCATCGTCGCACTCGATGCCGTGCGGGGGCGTTGCACGCCACAGGAATTGGCGGATCTCGATTCACGCGCACTCGTGATTGTTGGCGATGCCGCCGGTGGAAAGGCGTCGTCACTCAATGCTGGAGTACGTGCGGCTACCGGTGAGCTGCTCGTGTTTGCCGATACGGCGCAGCGTTTCGAGCCTGCAGCTATACCGGCGCTCGTGGAGGAGTTCAGCGAGCCGCGCTTTGGTGCCGTCTCGGGGATGCTCGAACTTCCGGGCGCCAACGGAAAGCGAAATCTCGCCGAGAACTATTGGCTGTTCGAGCGGTGGCTTCGCCGTTGGGAGGCACGTCTGCACTCCTGCGCCGGCGTCACCGGAGCCATTTACGCAATGCGGCGCGAGCTTTGGGAGCCGTTGCCGGCCGGCCTCATTCTGGACG
>JBBQHJ010000408.1:0-4057 GCA_038323865.1 Gemmatimonadales bacterium | reverse complement strand
CATGTCCGAAGTCTGGTTTCGCGGTCCAATGTTGTTCCTCACGAAGAACGGCAATCTCCAGGAGATTCGCATCCCGGATGCCTCGATCCTTCCGGCGAGCTGGCGCCATCCCGACGGCGATCCAGCCGGAGTCCATTTTGCCGGTCTTCTCATAACGGACGGAGCGGGCGGTGAACTGCATCGCTTCAACCTTCGCGGAACCACCGTCACCATTGCAGGTGGTCGGGCCAGCGCATGCGCGGCGTCGCTCGGCGCACTCCCCGATCTGAGCAAACTCACGGATGCCGGGGGCGACGGAGCGTTGTCCCTTCTGGATCCGGGCGACTTGACGTTCCCCGCGCGATGCGCGGCGCGCCTGTTCATCAAGGGAGGTGCACTGGCGGATACCGGTCAAGTCACTCTGCAGGCGTTCGAAGTCCCGGCCGAGTACGCGAGCGGGGCGAAGTTGAATCCCGTCGAGATGCCGCTGGCTTTTCAGTGGACGCCGATGGATGCGAATGCGTACGTCACGATTGACCTGCAAGGCGCCGTGTCGGCCAACATCAAGCTCAATGCCGGTGATTGCGCGTATTTCTACAACTGGGATACGGAGACGCCATGGACTGAGCCGATCGAGGGGGGTTTGACGGCCGCATCTACGGCCAAGGCGACCGCGGGGACACCGGACCTTGATTTCAAGTGGCTCTTTGAGTTGCTGGCTCCGCCCAGCACATGGGATGCTTGGCTGAACAAGGAGGGGGCGTCAGGCAAGTTTCCGACTCCCACGGTCGGTCCCGGCCAGCTCGCCATCGACGTTTTCCCCCCCGACAAGGCTTGCCTCGGCGGTCATTGGGGCCTGTAATCCTTCACGCTTGGTCTGCAACAGTGCAGCACATGCTGGACCCACTCACCCGCGAATGGGAATTCGCGGCAAGGTGCCCCTCTAGACATGGACGGCTGGAAACTCCCGCCGTATTCCGTGTCCCTTGCCGCGATGCTCCCCATGCTTTCCACGCAGAAGCGCCCCGCACTGGCCCGCCGATGGTCCATGCTCGCACTCGCCATGTTTGCCGCATGGCAGATGGGATGTGGAGCGTCAATTGATAATTCTGGCGTCACCGGACCCATATCGACGTCACCCAGCGCGCTGACGCCGGTATCATCGCTCTCCTTCACCGGCATTGCCGGCGCACCACTCGCGAGCCTTCCGAGCGTAAAGGTCGCCACCGCGACCGGTGCGCCGGTTCAAGGCACCGCGGTCACCTTCGCCGTCACCGCCGGAGGAGGATCCATCACCGGCGCGTCCGCAACGACCGACGCCAGCGGCATCGCCACGCTGTCCGCCTGGACCCTCGGCCCCATCGCCGGCACGAACGCGATCACGGCAACTACACGCTTGTTGCCTCAGCGTCGGGATTGACCGGCGCGACGAGCACGCCGTTCAACGTCGCAGCGTTCGGCAATGCGACGAAGCTGCTTTACGGTGTGCAGCCCACCAACACTGCCGTCGGCGCGACGATTGCGCCGCCGCTCCAGGTGTTCGTCGCGGACGGGCTCAATAACGTGGTCACGACGTCCACGGCTTCGGTCGGCCTGGCATTCGGGGCCAATCCGGGGGGCGCGACGCTCGGTGGAACCACAACGGTCGCCGCGGTGAGCGGTGTGGCCACGTTCTCCAACCTCACGGTGAGCGCCGCCGGAAACATCTACAACCTCGCGGCATCGTCGGCGGGCCTCGCGAGCGCGACGAGTAACACGTTCAATGTGGTGGATCCTGCGGCAGCCATCGTACTCGCATTCTCGGCGCAGCCGACCGCAACGACGGCCGGGTCGATCGTAACGCCCAACGTCGCCGTAGCGATACGGAATTCGTCAAACGCCACGGTCACCTCGGCGAACAATGCGATCACACTGAGCATCGCGAGTGGTCCCGCTGGCGCAACGCTCGGAGGAACGACGACGGTCACCGCCGTGAATGGCATAGCGGCCTTCACCAATCTGAGCATCACGACGTCGGGCGCGTACACGCTCAAGGCGACGGCGTCGGGGTTGAACAACGGCACCAGCGCGTCGTTTGCCATCAGCCCATCAGTGGCGACGAAGCTTGCGGTGACCGCGCAGCCTACCACGATGATCGCGGGTCAGGTGATTGCGACGCCGCTCGTCGTGCAGATTCAGGATCAGTATGGCAACCTCGTGACGACGGCCTCGAATCCAATCACGGTCGAACCGGGCGTTTGTGGAGGTAACGTAATTCCGTCGGCAACCGGCCCGTACTTCGGAGGCACGCTGACAATCAGCGCGGCAAATGGAGTCGCCACCTTCTCGAACATCCGTCCGCGGCGCGCGACTCGGTGCTCAGCGAACATTTCGGCCTCTGCCACCGGTCTATCGTCCGCTTCCGGTTGGAATACGGGGGCCAACCCGATCTTGCCGAGCGGCGCAACTCAGCTCGGGTTCGTGCAGAACATTGGAACGCCGACGGCAAACGTCGCCTTCTATGCGAGCATTGTTGAGTTTGCCGATTCACTCGGCAACATCACCAACCAGGGCTCGAACGTAGTCACGCTCTCGATCGGCACCAACCCATCGGTCGCGTCGCTCTCCGGAGCGACTGTCATCGCGGCCACGACCGGCTCAGCGACCTTCAGCAATATCGCCATCTCGAAGGGTGGAACGGGCTATACACTCGTGGCCAAGTCTTCCGGGGTTTCCGATGGTACCTCCAACACGTTCAACGTCAACGCCTTCGGCGCTGCGGCGCAACTCGCCTTCACGGTGCAACCGAGTAGTACGGCAGCGGGAGCGGCCATCGCACCTTCGATTCAGGTCAGCATTCTCGATGCTGTCGGGAACGCGGTCACCAACTCGACGGTGGCCGTGACGATCGCCCTCGGCGCGAATCCCGGCGGATCATCCATTGGCGGGACCTTCACCGTGAACGCAGTCAATGGGGTCGCAACATTCACCAACATCACACTGAGCAAGGCGGCATCCGGATACACCCTGAGTGCAACCTCGGTGGGCCTCGGCACCACACTGAGCAACACGTTCACGATAACGCCGTAGAGGCAGGCATCGGCAAGCCATGCTGCACGGAGGGGCGCACCGGTCACCCGGTGCGCCCTTTCGCATCCCCGCTGGGCGGCGTTCTCGCGAGAGTCAAGACGTCAACTCCCACCGACTGCGCCTGCTCGGATAGGGCGCTTCATCCGTCACTGATCGCGCTCGAGAGTCCCTGTCGGCTTCTTGTTGTTCGATGGTTGGGAGGCCATCGTTGTTCGTGGGCCGCGCGAATCAGGCGAATCTCAACAGCCATCGTCGCGAATTGCTCCGTGAGGCGGAATGCCGACCTCCGCCCGACGCGATGCAACACATCGTACCGACGTATGAGTCTGCGATGGCGCATTGCCAATCGATGGCTTCGGTGAAATATCAGTTTCAAATCCATCCCTCCAGAAATCTCGACCAGTAAAGGATGAATGCTCGGATGCCGTATGCAGCCGGGCGGGGCGCTGGGAGGATGACTCCCACACGGAGTGATTCGCTGGATGTTGGAGCAGTTGATTCAGTTGTGGTCTTTTCGAGAATCGCGCTATGCAGCTCTTCAGCGTGCGTCATCACACTGTAGATCCCGCAGGAGAGATCACATGCCCCTCCGAACGTTCGAGATTCGCGCGACGCGTCTGGCGATCGCGCTAGCCCTCTGTGCGTCTACCGCTGCACCCGCGTTGGCCCAGAAGGCCACGAACACCGGCAAGTCAGCCGACCCCATGGCCGCGGTGCCGAAGCTCTCGACACTCGTCGCCCGCGCGACAAGCGATCTCGCGCCGGTCGTCGAACGCTACTCCGCCGACCAACAGTCGCTGAGCCGACGCTACGACGCCAACGACTCACCCGGCCAGCGCCGCCGCATGCGCAGCTTTGCCGTGGCGTGGCGCGCTCGCCTCCGCGAGCTCGACTTCGATCGCCTCAATCAGGAAGGGCGCGCCGATTACGTGCTCCTGGACAACCAGTTGAGACACCAGATCGCCGTCCTCGATCGCGACAACCGCAAGCGCGGTGAAACGGCGCCGCT
>JBBQHJ010000407.1:0-4084 GCA_038323865.1 Gemmatimonadales bacterium | reverse complement strand
AGGTAGTTGCCGCCGGTGAACACCACAACGAGGTCGAGCTCCGGCAGCACCATGAGCAGTTGTCCGCCGTTGCCGTTCGCCTCGTACTCCCGGTACTCACGCCCGTTCGCGGTGATGGTGTTGAGGTGCCATGCATACCCGTCGGCGCCGGCTGAGACGTTCTCGTTGCGGCGCGGCCACTCGATCTTCTTTGTCGTCGACGTGGTGACCCACTCGCGCGTGACGAGTTGCTTGCCGCCCCATTGTCCGCCGTCGAGATACAACTGTCCCAACTTCACGAGATCTCTCGGCCGCAGAAACGCGCCGCCGCCGAGGTAGCCTTCGCCTGTCGGTGAGAGGTTGAAGTAGTACCTGCCAAAGCGAAGCGGCTTCGCGATGCTTTCGTCAAAGAGCGCTGGCAGCCATGTCCTTGATGCAGCGGTCAACGCTGCGCTCATGAGATTCATCGTCCCCGAGCAATACGCGTAATACGCGCCGGGGTCGTGCTTCATGGGCAGATCGATCATGTACTTCCACCAGTCAGGCTGATCGTGCTGGTTCTGCAGGGTGTCCTCGTTGCCCGGTGAGTCGTCGTCGTTGTCGTCGCAGTCGAGCCCTGTAGAATGCGTCATCACATGGGCGAGAGTGATCTGCGTCTTCCGCACGTCGGGGTTCTTGAACGGCTGCTGCTGCACCATGACGGAGGCGAGCGGTGTGCTCGGGGAAATATTTACTCCGCGCTTCATCGCAACACCGAGCAGGATGGAAGACAGGGTCTTCCCTGCCGAGCGGATGTCGTGCGGACGATCGCGCTCGTAGCCGCGGAAGTATTCCTCGAGCACGAGCGCCCCGTGACGCGCGATGAGAACGGAGTGAATCAACGGCTCACGCGGGGCCGCAGGGAGCGTGTCGGCAATGCGCTGAATGAAGGTTGCCAGTCTGGACTCGTCGAAGCCGGCGGCGGCCGCTCGTTTCGACCGCCATCCATCGCTGTCCGCGCGGGGTGGCTCGTACGTGTAGTGCGCCTTGTAAGGAAGGCGCGGGAAGAGACCGATCGCCTCCGCCTCACGCATCGGCGTGAGTGTCAATACTCGGCCGAGTGGAGCCCATCGAAGATTGAGCGCCCGTGAGACGGTATCGAGTGATCCAGCGATGCGCGCGATGGGCTTCAGCGAATCGGGGCCCACTGCGAAGACGACCGAGTCGCCGATGCGTAGGATTCTGAATTGTGAGAATCGCGCGTTGTGATTCAGCTCGGGGTTTCTGAAGACGCCGACCAGTGAGCCAGATGCGGTACGCTCCACGGAGAGGTACAGCGAATAGCTGGGTATCAGCGGCTGCACGTTGCCCGACCACGAGTTCGCGTCCCTGGCGCGCAGTGTGAGCGGTGTCGTGAAGGCATTGTCCAACACCGGCATTGGCGGTTGAATCCAGAATCCAGCGATGGTGGTGCCGCCCTTCGACAAAACGCCGCGGAACTCGCCGGTGTTGGCGCCAAACGTAATGCAGACGCTGTCGCCCTTCGGTGTGAAGTGTGTTTTGACGCTGAGCATCTGCGCAGACCATCCACTTGCGTCGCGACGGACAGTGAGCTCGCCGTGCAGCACCGGCCCAAACGTGGTCTCAATGCCCCAAATGCCAACGAGCGGATCTGATGCGGATGCGAAGAACGCGCCGACGGTTATCGCGAGGAGGCTGGCAATCATGGAGGTAGGGGGAAGTGCTCCATAGACTACGCAGCTGTCGAATGGGTTGGCTCACGGGGCCATGCCGGCGAAAGCGCTCAGTGCCGATTGACGCGGCCAGCTCAGGTTTCCGCACCTTGATCGCAACAGTGCGATCGTGCTTGATGTTGTGCGCCAGGTAGACATTGGCCATGCCGCCCCCAGCTTCTGCGCTTTAAGCGGCGAGAATAGTGAGGATTGCGGGAGCAAGATCAGGCGGTAAAATGCAAGAGCGCATTCTACTCACCGGCCTTCCCACCCTGATGTCCGACCTGTCGCCAGAAAAGCGCGCCCGTCAGGAAATCGATGCGCAGTTGACTGCGTGCGGCTGGGCCGTCCAGGATTACAAAGCCGTCGACTTCTCTGTCACCCGCGGCATCGCCCTCCGAGAGGTCCCGCTGAAGAGCGGGCCCTGCGACTACCTGCTCTTCGTCGATCGCATGCCCGTCGGCGTCATTGAAGCCAAGAAAGTCGGACATACACTTTCGAAGGTCGCCGAGCAGTCCGCCCGCTATGCCACCAGCCTTCCAGACTATCTCGCCAACGGACTCACCGGACCGCTCCCCTTCATATATGAGTCGACCGGCGTAGAAACCTTCTTCCGCGACGCCCGCGATCCCGCCCCTCGCTCTCGGCGCGCCTTTTCGTTCCACAGGCCAGAAACGTTGGGCGAATGGACGGCCGAACCCGATACCCTGCGCGCGCGTCTCGCGCAGATGCCCATCGAGCATCCGCTCGCGACGAACGGCATGCGCGACTGTCAGATCGAGGCGATCCAGGGCCTCGAGAAGTCACTCGCTGAAAGTCGTCCGCGTGGACTCATCCACATGGCCACCGGCGCGGGGAAAACGTACACCGCCTGTGCCTTCAGCTATCGCTTGATCAAGTACGCGAAAGCCCGTCGCATTCTGTTTCTCGTGGATCGCGCCAACCTCGGCGAACAGGCCCGCGACGAATTCCATCGCTTTCGCACACCGGATTCAGGGAGACTCTTCACGGAGCTCTACAACGTCCAGCATCTCTCGTCGCCGCATATCGACGACGTCTGTCGCGTCACCATCTGCACCATTCAGCGGCTGTACTCCATCCTGCGTGGCGAGGATCTCGCTGAAGACGGAGACGAAATGTCCGGCGCCGAGCTGGCCGCCGCACTCGGCAGCACTCGCACGCGTGATGTTGCGTACCAACCGACGGTCCCGATCGAGAAGTTCGACTTCATCGTCACCGACGAGTGCCACCGCTCCATCTACAATCTCTGGCGCCAGGTCCTCGAGTACTTCGACGCCTTTCTCATCGGCCTCACGGCGACACCTGCTCCGCAGACCATCGCGTACTTTCACCAGAATCGCGTCGCCGAATACAATCACGAGCGCGCCGTTGTCGATGGCGTCAACGTTGGCTACGACGTCTACCGTATCAAGACCCGCGTCACCGAACAAGGCGGCAAGGTCGAGAAGGGCTTTCTCGTTGATCATCGCAGCAAGGCATCACGCGCGGCTCGGCAAGCAGTGCTTAACGACGATCTCGATTACACGCCCGCTGATCTCGATCGCTCCGTCGTCGTGCCCGATCAGATCCGCACGGTGCTCAGTACCTATCGCGACGTCGTGTTCACAGAGCTCTTTCCCGGCCGCACGCTCGTCCCCAAGACGTTGATCTTCGCCAAGGATGATTCGCACGCCGAGGATATCGTGCACATCTGTCGTGAAGTGTTCGGAAAGGGCAATGACTTCTGCAAGAAGATCACATATCAGGCCAAGAACGAGAACACCGGCAAGCCGGCAAACTCTAAAGACTTGATCCGCGAGTTCTGCCTCTCGCCGTCGCTGCGCATTGCGGTGACCGTGGATATGATCGCCACCGGCACCGACATCAAGCCACTCGAGGTGCTCGTCTTCCTCCGTGACGTTCGGAGCCGCGTGTACTTCGAGCAGATGAAGGGACGCGGCACGCGCGTGCTCACGGCCACCGATCTCCAGTCCATCTCCGGTGAAGACGCTCGCGCCAAGACCCGCTTCGTCATCATCGACGCCGTTGGCGTGTGCGAGAGCGACAAGACAGAATCACGTCCGCTTGATCGCAGCCCGAGCATTGCGCTCAAGAGCCTCCTTCAGCGCGTGACATTTCCTGGCGGTCGCGACGAGGACACCTTGACCACCCTCGCTTCCCGCCTCGCTCGGCTCGACCGCGAGCTCGAGCCGGACCAGCGTCTTCAGATCGCTGCGGCGTCGAATGGACAGTCGCCTGCCACGCTCGCCGGTGCGTTGCTGCGCGCCTACGATCCGGACGCAATCGCTGAGCGAGCCACGGGTCGTGTCGGTGCCGTGCGTGAAGACGTTCCGGCTGATGCCTATGATGCGACGCAGAAGGAGCTCATCATC
>JBBQHJ010000406.1:0-4087 GCA_038323865.1 Gemmatimonadales bacterium | reverse complement strand
ATTGGCGTGCACGATCTCGCAGATCTCGCGAATGGACTCCTCGAACACGCCATGCGTGCTGGGATACGTCACCATCAGCGCCGCGAGGTTGTCCTTGTGCTGCTCGGCCTTCGCCTTGAGGTCGGCAACGTCGATGTTGCCCTTCGCGTCGGTCTTGGTGACCACCACCTGCATGCCGGCCATCGACGCACTCGCTGGATTCGTTCCATGCGCCGACTGCGGAATGAGACACACGTGGCGATGCGTCTCACCACGCGACTTGTGATACGCCATGATCGTGAGGAGACCGGCGTACTCACCCTGCGATCCGGCATTCGGCTGCAATGACACCGCCGCAAATCCCGTGATCTCGGCGAGCGCTGCCTCGAGATTCGAGAACATTTCCTGATAGCCCTGCGTCTGATCGACAGGCGCAAAGGGATGAATCTTTCCGAATTCCGGCCACGTGACTGGGAACATCTCGGCCGTGGCGTTCAACTTCATGGTGCAGCTACCCAGCGGAATCATCGAGTGTGTCAACGACAAGTCGCGCGACTCGAGCATGCGCATGTAGCGCAGCATCTCCGTTTCGGAACGATGCGTGTTGAAGACCGGGTGCGTGAGGAAGCTGCTCGTTCGTGCGAAGCGTTCGTCGAAGCGATCGTCCAGGCCATCGGCAAGATCGCTCGACTCCGGCGCGGGCGAGCCCGCGGCAAACACCGTGAGCAACTGCTGCACGTCGTCATCCGTGACGGTTTCATCGAGCGACACGATGACACTCCGCTCGCCGGCATGACGCAAGTTGATTCCCTGTTCTGCTGCTGCACCAACGATGAGGCTCGCGTTCTGCGATCCGCCGAGATCGACACAGATCGTATCGAAGAAGTCGTCGTTGGCGAGGGTGTGCCCCAGCTGTTCGAGACCCGCAGCGAGCGTCGCCGTGCGGCGATGTATACGACGTGCGATCGCAACGAGACCATCGGGCCCATGCCACACGGCATACATGCCGGCGATCACCGCGAGCAACACCTGCGCAGTGCACACATTCGACGTCGCTTTCTCACGACGGATGTGCTGCTCGCGCGTCTGCAGCGCCATGCGGAGCGCCGGCTTGCCATGCGAATCGCGGCTCACGCCGATGATGCGGCCCGGCAGCATGCGCTTGAACTCATCCTTCGTGGCGAAAAACGCGGCGTGCGGCCCGCCGTAGCCGAGTGGAACGCCGAAACGCTGCGAGTTGCCGACGCAGACGTCAGCGCCCCATTCGCCCGGCGGTGTGAGCAGCACGAGACTCATGAGGTCTGCTGCGGCCACAACGAGCGCACCGGAGGCGTGCGCGTTGTGGCAGACCTCACGATAGTCGAGCACCGCGCCGTCAGTGGTCGGGTACTGAAGCAACACGCCGAACGTGATCTCGCCAAAATTCGCCGACGTGGCATCGCCGACAACTGTTTCAATGCCACGGGCAATCGCGCGTGTATGAACGACGTCGATGGTCTGCGGATGACACCGCGCATCGATGAAGAACACGTTCCTCGTGTCCGAGCCCTTCGACTGATAGGCGAGGAACATCGCCTCAGCGGCGGCCGTGCCCTCGTCGAGCAGTGAGGCGTTCGCGATCTCCAGACCGGTGAGGTCAATGACCATGGTCTGATAATTCAGCAGCGCCTCGAGGCGCCCCTGCGCAATCTCCGCTTGATAAGGCGTGTACGCCGTATACCAGCCGGGATTTTCGAGAATGTTCCGCTGAATCACCGGCGGCGTGAGCGTATCGCTATAGCCGTATCCGAGGTACGACTTGAAGATCCTGTTCTTGGCGGCGATGAGGCGTAACGCGGCCAGCGCCTCGTGCTCACCCCTCGGCGCATGAACGGCGAGCGGCTGGCTCATGCGAATCGCCTTCGGAATGGTCGCATCGATGAGTTCATCAAGCGTCCCGTAGCCGAGGTGCGTGAGCATGTCCCTGATGTCGGCGTCGCCCGGCCCAACGTGACGACGGATAAACGAGTCGGCGTCGGTGATCGGCGCGGAGCGGAGAGTCGTGGTCATGAAGCCCTGAGTTATGTTCGTGGTCAAGCAACGCCCATGGAATCTAGCAACCGACAAGTGCGCTGGCGTCTCCTCCTCACACCGCCCAAGGATGGCCCCTGGAACATGGCCATCGACCACGCGCTCATGGATCGTGCGCGTAGCTCGGGCGAGACCGTGTTCCGCGTCTATTCGTGGAGCCGCCCCGTGCTGTCGCTCGGCAGAAATCAACGAGCGCTGAACGTCTACGTCGACTCCGAACTGGAGCGTCGCGGACTGGAGGTCGTACGCCGGCCTACGGGTGGACGCGCGCTACTGCACCACCGCGAAATCACGTACAGCGTCACGGCGCCGTCAGGAAGAGACACGCTGAACGCATCCTTTCGGCGGATCAACGCGCTGCTGATAAATGCGCTGCACGCCATAGGGGTTCCGGCAGAGGGGGCCATCGCGAAAGGTCGCGAACCCGCGCCCTCAGGACTTCCCTGCTTCGCCCAGCCGTCTACCGGGGAGATTGTGGTGGGTGGTCGCAAGCTCATTGGCAGTGCACAGTGGCGAGACGCGGGTGCCCTTCTTCAGCACGGATCGATCATCGTCGACGACGATCAGGGAATCATTCCCAGCGTCATGCGCGACCCGATCTTTGCGCCGCCACCGGCGTCGCTTCGCGAACTACTCGGCCGCGCACCCTCTCCGAGCGAGCTCGCCGACGCGTTCCTTGATGCGATTCGCTCCAGCGAGGATGCGCACGTGTCGATATTGGCTCACAGCGACCTGTCGCAACTGGCTGTCAGCAGCAAGGTTGCGTTTTATCAGGATGACGCTTGGACGTGGCGCCGATGACGGTGGCTCGTCTGCATATTTTCGGACGCAGTTACCCCACTTCCTCGCTCCAATGTCCCGCTCCGTGCGTAGCACCGCGATCACTGCCATGCTATTGGGCAGCGTCCTCCTCATCAGCTGCAAGGGAAGTGAGCAGTCCGGATCAGGCGCAGGGGGCGACATCGGCGGGACGATCGTGATTGCAACCCCCGGCGACGCGAGCACCATGCTCCCGGGACTGGTGAACAGCCTGGCGGACCGCGAAGTCACCGATCTCCTGTACGATCGCCTCGCCGACATCGGCCAAGACCTCAATACGGTCGGAGACAAAGGCTTCGTTCCGCAGCTCGCTGAGCGCTGGGATTGGAGTGCTGATTCGCTCAAGATCACATTCCATGTCAACCCAAAGGCGCGCTGGCATGATGGACAGCCCGTGCGCGCGAGCGACGTGGCATACAGCGTTCGCCTCATCAAGGACACAACATTCGGCTCAACCGCCGCTCCCCTCGTCACGAATGTCGACTCGGTGGCCGTCCAGGATTCCGTCACGGCGGTCGCCTTCTTCAAGAAGCGGGTGCCCGAACAGTTCTACGATCTCGTCTACCAGGTCGCGATCGTACCCGAGCACATCCTGTCGTCTACGCCACCGAGCCAGCTGAAAACGGCGGATATTGCGCGCAAGGGTATTGGTTCTGGCCGATTCCGGCTTGCCAAGTGGGAGGCTGGTCAACGCATCGAATTGCTTGCCGACACTGCGAACTATCGCGGCCGCCCGAAGCTCGATCGCATCGTCTTTGCAGTGGCGGCTGACTTCAACGGCGCAGTCACTCGCTTCATGTCGGGCGAGGCGGACATCTTCGAGAATCTGCGTCCGGAGCAGATCGCGCAGATCGCAAAGGACAGCACACGGCGCACGCTTCGCCTGCCGACGCTCGCGTTCAATTATCTCGCGTTCAACATGCGGGACCCGAAAAACCCGTCGCGACCAAATCCTGTTTTTGCGGAAAAGGCGGTGCGTCGCGCGCTGTCGATGGCCGTTGATCGTCGTGCAATGCTCAAGAACGTGTTCGACACGCTGGCGAACTTCGGGTTCGGTCCGTTCCCTATGGCCGTCGGCGTCGCCGACACCACGGTCACGCAGATTCCGTTCGATACTACGAAGGCCAAAGCGCTTCTCGACTCAGCGGGATGGAAGGCTGGCGCCGACGGCATGCGTGCCAAGAATGGTGTGAAGCTCGCCTTCTCCATCACCACGCCT
>JBBQHJ010000405.1:0-4091 GCA_038323865.1 Gemmatimonadales bacterium | reverse complement strand
AGCGCGTGTACGGCCACAATGAGACCATGCTGCGGCAGGCGCAGCGGCTCGCGTCCACCATGACGGCGGCCGATCCACTCGCACGACTCTCATCTCGCGGGTTCGCCGCAGAACTCGCCGCGCACGGAGAACGTTTCAGCGCTCGGCGCGATCCCGGCGATGTTCCGTCGTGGCTGCACGAAGTCCGTAACACGATGGACCGCGAGGCGAACAGGCCACCCACACTCCGCCGCCTCGCGCGCGCAGCGGGGGTGCATCCTGTCCACCTGTCACGTGCGTTTCGCGTGCACTATGGGCGAACGCTGCGCGAGTACGGGCGTGAACGGCGTCTGGCCGACGCTGTCGCTGCGCTCATCTCCTCATCCGAGACAATCTCGGTGATCGCGGCAGAAACCGGCTTCTCGGATCACGCACACCTTACGAGGACGATGCATCAATGCCTCGGGCAGACGCCGAGCTCACTCCGCGCTCCGCTCGGGGTGTCGCATCGCGCCGCGTATCGCTAGCGCGAGTCAGGTATCGCTCGACACGAGGCTCAACCTCGGCTGGATGAATGCCGAGCTCCGACGGCGGCAGCGCAAAGATCAGCCAGCCGCGCCCAGCATCAGCCGATTCGAATCCAAGCACATCACGCAGGAATACGCTCGTCGCATCGGCATCCTGCGAGTAGAGAATCGAGTGCATACCCCGTGATCATGCGTCACCTACTTGAGGTAATAGTCGATCGTTGCCACTACGCGCACGACTTTCGCAATCTGGCTTTCCTGCGAAATACCGGGCGCCTGATCGCGCGGCAGAATCTCGAAGACCCCTTGATTCGCCTGCCGAATTCCACCCAGCGAACTGTGTGAGTCCCGCGCAAACTGCTCCGCCGCTTCGCGCGCGTGGCCCGTCGCATCCGCAATCATCTGCGGCTTCAGTGTGTTCAGTTTCGAAAAGATGAACGTCGGCCCGCTACCGCCCGGACCGTACTCTCCGTTGCCTGACGAAATGGCGACACCAATTGCCGCGAGCTCATTGATCTGCTGGCTCGCCGCGAGCACCTGATCGGGTTGGCTCGATCGCACGAGCATCGTCTGGTGAACGACATAGCGATTTGCCGGGGGACGATCGCTGGCGTACTGCTGCGCATATGCGTCGCTCACCTGAAAGTCAGTGAGCTGCACGAGCGTCGTGTCCACGCCATGGCGCGCAAGAAACTCCCGCACGCCGGCAATGTTTTTCGCAACCTTCGCATTCGCTGCGCCGAGGTCATTGTCCGCGCCGGCAACGCGCAGCGGCCAGATGGCGAGATCAGCTTTGACTTCCTTTTCCGTAACGCCTTTTACGGTGACGAAGCGATCAGACTTTCGCCCGCGCTCGAAGCCGCTGCCAATGAGAAGTCCGGCCAACGTGATGCCGACGGCAAGAATGATCGCTCGTGTGGTTTCCTTTTCCATGCTCACATCCAGAAAGTCCAGCGCGCCGTGTAGACCACGTACGCGGAGAGTGCCAGGTTGGTGGTTGCGTGCGCAAGAATGAGATCGCCGAGTGAACCCGTGCGTCGCATCCACCAGTTGTAGATCACTCCGCACACCAATCCTACTTCCCAATACGGTCCATGTTCCGCCGCGAAGAGCGCTGCCGTCGCCCAGAACACGAACGGCGTGAACTTGCCGAGTGGAATATTGGTGAACTTGGTGTCTTGAAGCCATCGCGCGAGCCAGCCGCGCCAGAACAGCTCCTCGATGATTGGAACCAGCAACGCCGCGCGCGCCGTGCGCAATGCAAGCATCACCGGCGTAAGCTCACCGGGTGGAATCGACGTCTTGAGATGACCGGTGATGGCGTTCTGAAACAGAAAACTCGCGCGCCACGCCGGCATCAGCGTGTCGGGAAAGATCCATAGCACGAACACGCCGATGCCGATCGCAATGCTGGTGAGGAAGAACGGCGCCGTGCGCGGAATGATCCGTCGCGAAAAGACAAACAGCGACGCAATCAGCACGACATCGCGAATGACTTCTTTTCCCGGGTTTGCGACCGGCACGTACGAGTCGATCGCCAGCCACGCCATGAAAACGGCGAACGGGCCGAACCACGAGAGAGAATCTTCCGGAGTGAATCGTGCGGTCATTTGGCGGGGAGCAGGCCCGAAAGCCAGTGCAACACATTGAGCGCGAACTGCGCATTCTGCGGAGCCGTGGGCGCGTTGAAGCCCATCATGTTCGCGCCCCGCGGTCCCGCGCGCTGCGCGGAGAACATCGCCGCCTCAGCCGCGGCGACCACGCGTCCCTTCCCGACAAGTAGCGACGCGCCTTGCCGCATGCCAGCTGCGCTGATGCTGGCCGTAGAATCACTGAACTGCCACGCTACGCGCGGCATGAGCACCCGTGAGTTCGGCGGAATGGTCAGAATTGGTGCGCCACCGCTCGGAACCCAGAACGCCGAGCCCGTAAATGCCACGAGTGAATCGATGCGCTCATTCTTGCCCGCGCGACCATTCGTGATTGGATGCGACTGCAAGCCGTTCGAGCGCGAGTAGCGATAAATGCTGTTGTGCCTATCGTCGTACGCGAATCCATTGATCCATGAGATGCCGAGTGCTCTGCCGAGATCTTCCGCGGCTCCGGCGAATGGCATGTGATCCGCGATCAGTAACAGCGAACCGCCGCGTTGTACCCATCGCTTAACCGCGGCAATTTCATCGACAGTGAACGCCGACGGCGTGGGGAGTTGCCAGTTGTTGTTTGCGTTCCGCGCATTGAGTGGATTCGCGACGACAAGAATGTCTGTCGTCGCCAGCAGCGAGTCCGTGAAGGGCATCATGTTTCCGGAGACGCGATATCCATCACGCGCAGCAAGCCTGGCGAATGGCGCATAGCGTCCATTCACCGTGTGGAAATTCACATGCGCGCCGTCGATCATGAGACGCGGCCCTTTGCCGGCCGCGAGCGCCGGTGCTGACGTCGTCGGCACGAAGAGGGTGTCGGGCACTTGCTGTGCACGAGCCGTCGCGGCAAATGCTCCCACCGCAACGAGCGCACGAACCAATGAAGGCATGGAGCTAGTGTTGCGGTGATAGCGTGAGCGTGACGGGGAGCGAATCACGCTCTGAAATCTCGACGAGCACGCGGAGCTGCACGTACCCCTGCTTGCGCAGCCACATGACGTGACTTCCATCGGTAAGGAATGCGAGTGTCACCGTTCCCGTTTCAGTCGTCATCACCGACGTGTGACTCGCGCTGTCGGCGACCTCCACACCGGAAATAGCGGCGCCGGATCGTTCGTCGAACACACCGACGATGCGCTGGCGATTCGCGGCGAGTGCAACGTCCTGCGCGAGCACATACGAACCAGTGCCCGCTTCGAATCCGACGCCCGTCTTCAGCGTGACAAAAACCGAGTTCGACGTTCGCGTGCCCTCGTCAAGCTTGTCCTCGCAATCCGTGTAGTTGATCTCCTCGATATGCTCGGCGCGAATCGAGGCGAGTACGCTGAGTACGCTGAGTGGTACGCTCGCGATTCCGTTCAGCGGGGGCGGCGTGCGAAACGCTGCAGAATTGAAGGCGCCACGCTGCACCGCCGCAGCATGCCTTTTCTCCAGAGCAATGCGATCATTCGCCGGCGCAAACCGTACCCGCTTTCCATTCACCCAGACGTTCTCTGCGTAGCACGGATTGAATTTGCTGCGGGGCGTCGGGTCGAAGATCAGCGGCCGAAGTTTCGTGATGACGTCCACGCCATCCTCGACCGGCCTCGGCGACTCCGCGATGGCATCGGCACCCACGCGATAAGCGGCGCGCCGCGAGTATTCGGTCACGGATACGGCGTCGAGCGGCGCTGCCTTCCGTGCGAGACGAATGACGATCGCCATCGCTTCCGCTGTCGTCGAGAAGAAGCGAGAGCTTCGCGTGAAGCCAAGTCGTCGCGCAACGAGCTGATATTCAGTGCCCGGCGATATCGAGAAGCTCGCCTCCCCCAGCGCATTGCTGGTGGCGTGAGCGATCGTCTCGGAGCGGCCACGGACAATGCTCACGTCGGCGTCGGGAATCGGGGCCTCTGCGGAATCAACGACCCGCACACGTACCACCGACTGCCCCAACGCCGAA
>JBBQHJ010000404.1:0-4101 GCA_038323865.1 Gemmatimonadales bacterium | reverse complement strand
GGTCTCGACCCCGAGGGGAAGGGTGGTACGACGATCACCCTCGCTGATGTGGACGGCGATGGCCGCCTCGACATGTATGTTGCGAACTATCGAGCGTACAATCTGGAAGACAGTATTCCGCCGCAGCAGCGCGCCTTTAATCAGATGGTGCGCCAGACCGCGCGCGGGAAGTACGAGATCATCCCGGAGCTTGCGAAGGAATACCATCTCGTCATGCGTCCCGACATGGGCGGATTACGCATGAGCATCCGCGGCGCGCCGGACGAACTGTACCGCAATGACGGGGGGCATTTCGTGAAGGTGCCCGTGCCGGAGCGTTTCATCGGAGTCGACGGCAAACCGGCCGAGGCCGACGCGTCGTTTGGGCTGGACGCGAAGTTCGTCGACCTCAACGGTGACGGTGCGCCCGACTTGTACGTCGGAAATGATTTCGAAGATCCGGACGCGCTGTGGTTCAATGATGGTCACGGCAACTTCCGTCACGCGCAGTTTACAGCGCTCAGACAGATGAGTAACTCGTCGATGGGCGTTGACGTGGCCGATATCGATGGCGACGGCAAACCGGACATCTTCGTCGACGACATGCTCGCGAACGACACGCGGCGGGCCAAGACGCAGATTCCGACACATACAGCATTTCCGAAGAGGCCCGGCGACATGGAGACCGTGCTGCAACAGCAGCGCAACGTGTTGTTTCTGAATCGCGGAGATGGCACCTTCGCCGAGATCTCGGCACTCGCAGGCTTACCGGCGAGCGGATGGTCGTGGGGGGCGATGTTCATGGACGTCGATCTCGATGGCCGGCAAGACTTGCTCATTGCCAACGGTCATCTTTGGGACGTCATGGATGCCGACGTCCAGGAGGGCCTGCAGAATCGTCTGAACGATGTCGAATTTCGGAAGGTCCGCTGGCAATTTCCGAAGCTTCCGCTGCACAACGTCGCGTATCGTAACCGCGGCGATCTTACCTTCGAGGAAGTCGGTGAGAAGTGGCATTTCGGGACTGATGCCGATGTATCGCACACACTCGCTTCGGCGGACCTCGACGGCGACGGTGACTTGGATGTCGTGGTGAACCGGCTCGGTGCACCGGCACTCATTCTACGCAACGACGCATCGGCGGCGCGTGTTGCCGTTCGTCTCATGGGCGACGCACCGAACACGCGCGCCGTGGGCGCGAAGGTGCGGCTCCTCGGCGGTGCCGTGCCGGTGCAGGAGCGAGAGATCGTGGCGGGCGGTTTGTATATGTCGCACAGCGACTACATGGCGTCCTTCGCTATGGGGACTTCGCCGTCGTCGATATTGGAGATTGATTGGCGTGACGGCCGGCACACCACGGTACGTGACGTAAAACCGAATCGCATGTACGAGATCACGGAGCAAGCGCCGGCCTCTCCATCGCGCCCTGACTCGCCCACTGCGCCGCCGCCACTCTTCGAGGACGCAAGTACACAGCTGAGCGGTCACAAGCATGTCGAAAACGTGTTCGACGATTGGGATCGACAGCTCCTGTTGCCCGATGCACTGTCGCAGAGCGGACCCGCGGTGGCGTGGTTCGACATCGATCGTGACGGCGCGGAGGATCTGATCATCGGCGCTGGCAAAGGTGGTTCGATCGCCGTGTTTCACAATGCCGGAGGACGGCTCGATCCCGCCGCGCCGCTGAGTGGCGCGGCAGCAGCTGATATCGCCGGAATCGTTGGCATGTCCGAACGCGGTGCCACGCGCGTGCTCGTCGGAATTTCAACGTGGGAGATGCGCACAGAGGCGGAGATGATGGCGCAGCCCGCGGTCCTTGGCCTCTCGCCGGCAACCCGTGGCGCGAAGCCGGAAGCGATCGTTGGTTCGCACGCGTCGTCGACTGGGCCGATTGCGCTTGGAGACTACGACGGTGATGGAGCACTCGATCTGTTCGTGGGTTCGCGTGCACAGCCGATGCGATATCCCATGCCTGCATCGTCGGGCCTCTTCAAGAGTGTGAAAGGCAAGTTCGTGTTCGACACGGCGAACAGCGCGCTGTTGCGAGACGTGGGCATGGTAACCTCGGCTGTGTTTGCAGATGTCAACGGCGACGGTCACGCTGATCTCGTTATCGCGCGAGACTGGGGAACGCTGTTGCTACTTGTGAACGATGGGCACGGACACTTCAGCACCACAAATATTTCGCGTGGGCTCGACAGTCTCTCAGGTCGATGGAATGGTGTGAGTGTCGGCGATTTCGACAATGACGGGCGACTGGATATTGTCGCCACGAGTTGGGGACGGAACACCGTTCTGCACCCGACAACTCAACGGCCGATCGAATTGGTATACGGCGCGTTCGGAACTGGTGGTGGTGTGGAGATGTTGCTCGCGCAAAACGATTCACGCGTGAAGGGCAATGCGCCGCTCAACAGTTATGCGCGTGCGCGCGTCGCGCTGCCGGGACTCACGTCACGCGTTGCGAACTTTGCAGCCTATGCGGACGCAACGGTAGAGCAGGTGCTCGGGCCGGCCATGGCGAATGCGAAGCGCGTTGGTATCGCGACGCTCGACAATATCGTCTTGCTCAATCGCGGCGATCACTTCGAGGCGCACGCACTTCCCATTGAGGCCCAGATGGCTCCGGCCTTCGCTCCAGTCGTCGCCGATTTCAACGGCGATGGCAATGAGGATCTTTTCCTGGGCCAGAATTTCTCACCCACCATTGTCGGTACCCCTCGCTACGATTCCGGACGCGGATTGCTGTTGCTGGGCGATGGCAAAGGAGGATTCGCGGCCGCTTCCGGCGCGAACTCGGGCATTGTCGTGTACGGTGATCAACGTGGTGCAGCTGCGGCGGACTACGATCGCGACGGCCGCGTCGACCTCGTGGTTTCGCAGAATGGCGCGTCCACGAAGTTGTTTCACAACCGTGGTGCCAAAGCTGGCGTGCGAGTGCGCCTCAAGGGCATTGCTGCGAACCCCGATGGTGTAGGCGCTCAAATCAAGCTGGACTACGGAGATCACCTCGGTCCGGTGCGAGAAGTGACAGCAGGCGGGGGATACTGGTCGCAAAATGGGGCGGTACAGGTGCTCGGCTACTCCATCGGCCCCAAAGCCGTGATTGTGAGATGGCCAGACGGCTCGCAAACGCGTGTTTCAGTGTCACAGGGCACAAGCGAGGTCGTAGCGACGCATCCATAGGCGACTTGTGGGCGCAGCATGTGGCCCCCGACTTGCGCTGACCCAGCTCGAGCATTCCAGAGGGAATGCGGTCGAAGTAGCTACCGGAGCCCCGTCGGTGCAAACGTCTGAGCCAGTCCTGCCCCCGATCCTCGTCGTCGACGACAACCACGACAACGCCGAGATCATTCGGCAATATCTCGAGATTCGCGGGTACCCTATCACAGTGGCCCACGATGGAGATGAGGCATTGGCGTTGTTTGAGACGGTGCGTCCTGCCATCGTTCTGCTGGATGTGATGATGCCTGGTCGGGATGGATGGGAAGTCTGTCGCCTGATGCGACAGCATCCCGTGCTTGGCAAGGCAGTGCGCATCGTGATGGTGACGGCACTCGACGCCTGGGACGACAAACGCGAGGCGCTGCAACTCGGCGCTGACGATTACGTGGAGAAACCTTTTGATCTTCCAACGCTGGCCAAGACGGTGCAGCGCAATGTGGAGCAGTTGCGCGTCGCAAGGTGATGCCGCAATGCGAATGACGCGCGGAGCAACCAGCGCGTGAGCGAGTCCGTTCTGGTTACTGATTCGATCGATCCCGCAGTCATCGGCGCGGCCTCACATCTCGATGGCTGGCGCGTGGATGTGCTGTCGATCGGCGAATTGTCCGCCGCAATTGCCGAGGCGAATGTGCGGGCAATGCTCGTCAGCACCACAGACCCATCGGCGCTTCGCCTCGCAGTGGAATCGGCCCGGGCTCGCGGCGTTGCGGTCATCGTTGGCTGCACCGACGAGGCATCGCGCCGCCGTGCCGTAGAGCTACGCGCCGAAGAGTGGTTGTTGCTGCCCACGACCGCCGAAGAAGTAGCCGCGCGAGTGTGGTCTGCAATCGCGCGCGCGGCGCTTCAGGCTGCGGGGGCCGGAGATCGCGCCGAGAAGGCAGAATACGAAAACATGCT
>JBBQHJ010000403.1:0-4133 GCA_038323865.1 Gemmatimonadales bacterium | reverse complement strand
TGGATGTCGGCGCGACTCGTCGTGGCCGAGCGCACAGCGTCGAACGCGAGCGCTGAAGGAAAGAGGATGACGGTGCGATCACCGCGCCGCGCATACGCCTCGGCGAAACGCTGCACAAAATCCCTCGCCGCCGTGGGGCCGTGATTCATCTTCCAGTTCGCAGCGAGTACGGGCCGACGGTGCATTGGCATTTACTTCTCGTCCAGGATGTCGACGCCCGGGAGCACCTTGCCCTCGAGGAATTCCAACGATGCGCCACCACCAGTTGAGACGTGGCTCATCTGTGCTGCGAGGTTTGCGCCCTCGACGGCCGCGGCGGAGTCACCGCCACCAACGATGGTCGTTGCACCCTTTCCAGTCGCTGCGGCCATGGCTTGGGCAATCGCAGTGGTGCCCATGTCAAATGGCGGCGTCTCGAACACACCCATCGGCCCGTTCCACAACACCGTCTTCGCGCTCGCAATCGCCCGCGAGTACGACTCGGCCGTACGTGGGCCGATGTCGAGCATGGCCATGTCCGCCGGAATGTTTTCTTTGCTCACGGCCTTCGCATTGCCGCCATCCTGAATGGACGGTGCAACGGTGGCATCGTGTGGCAGAATGAGCACTGTGCCGGCGCGCTCGATGAGGGCCTTCGCCATTTCGATGCGCTCGGGTTCAACGAGCGATTTTCCAACCTCGAGACCCATCGCCTTGTAAAACGTGCATGCCATCGCGCCACCGACGAGCAAAGCGTCCACCTTAGGCAGCAGCGCTTCAATCACATCGATCTTGCCGGAGATCTTCGATCCACCGAGAATGGCCACGAACGGACGCTTCGGCTCATCGAGTGCGCCCTGGAGATAGTCGAGCTCCTTCTGCATCAGCAGTCCGGCAACGGCGGGCTTGAGGTGCCGCGCAACGCCCTCGGTTGACGCAT
Source organism: Gemmatimonadales bacterium (assembly GCA_038323865.1). Classification (GTDB taxonomy): domain Bacteria; phylum Gemmatimonadota; class Gemmatimonadetes; order Gemmatimonadales; family Gemmatimonadaceae; genus AG11. The sequence goes on along the minus strand of JBBQHJ010000403.1, from coordinate 3,214 downwards.
GCGCGCGATGCGCGGTGCCGAATGCATCGTTGACGTAGAAGTCGCCAAGTCGTGCGAGCGCGCGCGCGAGTCGTTCGTCATTCGTTTCTTCGCCGCCGAGGAAGCGCGTGTTTTCGAGGAGCAACACTTCGCCGCTCTTGAGTCCACTCGCTGCCTTCTCTGCTTCGTCCGTGTCCGTGGACTCGACGAAGCTTACGTTGCGGCCCTGCAACAACTCTCCCAAGCGTCGAGCAACCGGCTCGAGCGTGTACTTGGGATCTGGCTTTCCCTTGGGGCGACCGAGGTGCGAGAGCAGGACGACGCTCGCCCCGGCATTCAAGAGGAACTCGATGGTCGGAATGGCCGCGCGAATGCGGGTGTCGTCGGCGACATGTCGGTGCTCGTCGAGCGGGACATTGAAGTCCACACGCACCAACGCGCGCTTCCCGCGAATCGTGTCCGCGGGAAGATCCTTGATCGTCTTTTTGGCCATTGTGCTCTAGAGCTGCTTGCCGACGTACTGGAGCAAATCGACGCAGCGCGACGCATAGCCCCACTCGTTGTCGTACCAGCCTGACACCTTGATCAGCAGGCCATCGACAACGTTCGTGCACTTCGCATCAACGATGCACGAATGCGGGTTGCCGATGTAATCGGTGGAAACGAGCTCCTCTTCTTCGTACTGGAGGATGCCCTTGAGCGGACCTTCAGCGGCCGCCTTGAGTGCCGCGTTCACCTGCTCGACCGTGACGGCCTTGTCGACGACGACCGCGAGATCCGTCATCGAGACGTCCGGCGTCGGAACGCGAATGGAGATACCGTCGATCTTGCCCTTCAACTCGGGCATCACCAGCGCCGTGGCCTTCGCCGCACCAGTCGTGGTCGGAATCATCGAGAGCGCCGCCGCACGCGCGCGGCGCAGATCCTTGTGCGGCAGGTCGAGGATGTTCTGGTCGTTCGTGTAGCTGTGGATGGTGACCATCGAGCCGCGCACGAAGCCGAAGTTGTCCTTGATGACCTTCACCATGGGCACCAGGCAGTTCGTCGTGCACGATGCGTTCGACATGATGTGATGATTTGCGGCGTCGTACTTCTCGTGGTTCACGCCCATCACGATGGTGATGTCCTCGCCCTTCGCCGGAGCGGAGATGATCACCTTCTTGGCGCCCGCTTCGATGTGCGCCCGGGCTTTCGGCGCATCAGTGAACCGGCCTGTGCACTCGAGCACGATGTCAACGCCGAGGTCCTTCCACGGCAGCTTCGAGGGCTCCTTCTCCGCAAAGATCTTGATGTTGTCGCCGTCGATCGTGATGGAGCCGTCGCCGGCCTTCACCTCGCCCTGATACGTGCGATGGACGGAGTCGTACTTGAATAGGTGCGCGAGGGTCTTCGTATCCGTGAGGTCGTTCACCGCCACGAAGTCGATGTCCTTGACGCCCGCCTGCTTGGCGGCACGCAGGACCTGCCGACCGATACGACCGAACCCATTGATGCCGACGCGAATTGCCATCCTGAGAATCTCCTCTGGTCATCACCACCGGTCGCCAAGGGCAGGCGCCCGGCCGAAGGTCACAAAACTGAGAATGCGTGCACCGCCGTCATAGAGCGCGGCGGCGCACGCGTTGAGAGTGGCTGCCGTGGTCACAACGTCGTCCACGAGGACGAGATGCTGTCCACGAAGCGAAGCGCGTCCGGCGACTGCACGGAACGCGCCCGAAACGTTGCGGAGGCGCTCCCCCGGTGTCAACCGCGTCTGCGTAGTTGTGGCGCGCGTTCTCTGCACCAGATCGGTGCGAACGTCCATGCCCCACTGGCGTCCGAGCTCGATGGCGAGCAGCTCACTCTGGTTGTAGCCGCGCTCGCGCTGGCGCGAAATCGAGAGGGGAACGGGAACCAGTGCGGCGCGCTCACGCTCCACGTCGGCGGGAAAGCGAAGCGACGCCATGCGGCGCCCCATGCCGACGGCGGTGGCCTGCCAGCCATTGTACTTGAGCGCATGCACGACCTGATCGGCGCTTCCATGGCCGATGCCATAGGCGGACCGCGCCGACCGGATGAACGGCGGCAACATGTCGCACCAGGCGCATGGCGAGGATCGGCGGCGCGGGTCGAAGGGATGACCGCACCGGTCACACCGGGGGTGTGGCAGTGGTTTCGCCCGTGACCAACACATGCCGCACACCAGCTCGCGTTCCTGCTCCGTGCGTGCCTCCCCACAAATCGCACAGGCGGGCGGAAGCAGCAGGTCCAGGAGCGCCGTGGCCGCACTGCGCCATCCTGCTAGTGAATGGCTTTCCACATGGCGTTGCGATCAGGCGGAATGCCGAACCAGCGCTCGAAGGCAATCGCCCCCTGTTCGATGAGCATGCCTTCCCCGTCAGCCGCGCGATGCCCCGCCGCTCGCGCGGCGGTGACCCACGCGGTTTCACCGCGTGTGTACACGAGGTCGAACACCGCGGCACCGGGTGGAAGCTGCTCGATGGGAATGGGGAACGCACGATCGCGCAGACCCACGGGCGTCGCGTTCACGACCAGCGTGGCACCCTGAAGCGCATCATCGAGAGACGCTGCAACGCGCGCGAACGTACTGAAGCGACCGGCCAGCTGTTCTGCGCGATTCACGTTGCGATTATACACGACACCGCGTGCCATTCCGCATCGTTCCGCCGCACACAACACCGATGCAGCGCTCCCGCCGGCACCGAGCAACGCCAGGCGTCCCGAAGTGACTTCGCCGCCCAGCAGCGCACGCATGACCATTTCCGCGCCACCGACATCGCTGTTGTCGCCGATGAGCTCCCCGTGCTCATGCCAGAACACGTTGGCCGCTCCGACACGCTGCGCCAGCGGCGAAAGTCGCGCGCACCGCTCTGCGACCAATTCCTTGAGCGGGATCGTCACGTTGCCGGCAGCACCCTCCGCCTTCAACTCCGCGAGTGCGATGTCCAGCGCGTGCGGGGGAACGTCGAGCAGCTCGTAGGTGAGCGGGATACCCGCCGCCCGAAGCGCCGCGTTCTGAATGACCGGCGAAACGGAGTGGTCGACCGGATGTCCGAGCAGCACGAGCCGCGACGGACGATCGATCACGGGTGGCCGGGAACGCGCTCGGTGAGCTGGTCAAGCACGCGGCGAATCTCTGCTTCCAATTCATCCGCCGTGGCGCGGTACACGTCCAGCTCGCCGCCGATCGGATCACTGATGCTTCGCCCCGCCGTCTTCGTCGGATACGCCGTGA
>JBBQHJ010000402.1:0-4223 GCA_038323865.1 Gemmatimonadales bacterium | reverse complement strand
ATCAACCCGCAGCGCGGGCTCGAGGAACTGCTTGCTCGTCGGTCGGCGGCTGAAGACTCGGGGGGCGTGCGACGGGTCGCCGGATGGATGCTGCAGTTGGCACCCGCCGATCCTGTGGCGCGCGTGGCGCTCGCTGACCTGCAGTTGGCAATCGGCGACAGTGTTGGGGCGCTGAATCACCTGCGAGCGGCTGAAGCGCGGCACCCGCGCAACGCAGAAGTCGGGCGCCGAATTCGCGCCATCTTCAGAAATCATGACTCGGATTGAGCGCGATCTACACTCGACCGCATGTCAGAAGGCGGTAGGCGGGTCGGTGCGAGCCCATCGGCCCCATGCAGCCAAAATGGCCCGGAGGACATCTCCGGCGCTATCACTGTTCACCGCCATGAACAGTCCACTTCCGTCATCGATATCGATCAGCAGATAGGCTGCGACACCCGGATTGCCGCCGCTATGGAAGAGTATCCTGTGCCCGTTATGGCTTACATGTAAGAAATGGCCAAGGCCCATCTGGGCATCGCCCACATCGATCGATCGGCCGTTGACCAGCAAGGCGACCTTGGCGATCGGACTGGCCAGCGTGTCAATCCACCCGGCTGGAAGAATCGGTGAATGGCCTTGCTTCACACGTGGGTATTCGGCGAGGAGTTTGGCCATGTCTCGAGCCGTGCTCACAAGACCGGCTGCCGCCTCGCCGACGCATTGAAATGGCGCAACCGGCTTGCCGGTGTCGTCGTAGCCGGTCGTCGCGTCGCCCCGCGCCACACCGAAGTAGCTGTGATTCATTCCCAGTGGTTCGAACACGCGCTGCTGCATGACGTTGGCGAACGAGTTTGCAGTCACCTCTTCTGCGGCGAGTTGGAGCAGCGTGAACCCTCCACCGGAGTAGCGCCACTCGCTGGCCGGTGCGGCCGTCAGCTCGACTTGCCCGCGGTTGCCGGCCTTGCCGCCTAAGACATCGACGAGTGATGGCCGAGCCGAGTCGGCCGGAAAGCAGGGGACCGACAACATGCTGAGGCCCGCGGTGTGACTGAGAAGACGGCGCACTGTCACGCCGTTCCGGTCGAACCTCGATGAGGGCAACTGCCAGGTTTTCGTGAAGCCGTCGATTGGTCGATCGAGGGGGAGCAGGCGTTTGGCGGCCAAGCTGAGAAGGCCCCATGAACTCACCAGCTTCGAAACCGACGCGACTCCAATGGGAGTCGAGTCGGTCATCGGTCGCCGACTCTCCTTGTCGGCAAGGCCGTAGCCCTTCGTCAGACGTATCCGGCCGTGGTCGACGAACGCAATGACCGCCCCCGAAGCGACACTCTTGGCAAGGGCGGCTGGCACGACTGAGTCGAGCGCCATCTCGAACGATGACCCCGGGCCTTCGCGACCCCGTTCACTGCCTCGGCCCGGCTGGCATCCGATCACGGAAACGGCGCCCGTCAGAACCAGCGCTCCGAGTGTTAGCCGCACCCGCTTAGGAGTGTTCGCATGCGTTCCTCTCACGTTTCTCCGACTCTGCCTCTTCATTTCGTGACGGGAATGGCTGCGCCACGATGACACATGATGCAACTGATCGCCCGGTTGGACGAGGCAGGAGTGTTGATGTGCTTCATCTGCGCGAGCTGCTGGTTGATCGTGCGATGCATCGTCTGCATTTCCCGGGCGGCGCGCTTCGGGCGTAGCTCGTCCGACGCAAAATCGTCCGGCACATGGCAGTGCGTGCAACGGACACCGAGTGCCTTCGCATAGCCCTCGTTCATGATCGACACAAAGGTGCGAGCGTCGGTATTCGCGAGGTACTGTACGTTCTTGAAGACCTGGCCCGCAGCCTGCTGCTCCTTGCCGGCGATGCTTGCCAGCACAGAGCTCGCCATGGCGTCGTTATCCCGTTGAATGATGTCGCGCTCAGGCGCTGGTGGGGTGCCCGCGGCAGGCCGTGGAGCTTGACAGCCCGCCAGAATTGAAAGGAACATCATCATCAATGCAGCGCGCATGGATCTCATCCTCCCTTCGATGTAAATCTTCAGATGCGGAGTTCAACGCGGAAGCCCTGCGGTTGGTCGCGGAACGACGCGCACGTGTTTTCGCCATGTTCACGATAGCAGAACCAGCGGCCATGCAACGGGTAAGGCTGACAATGACCGGGCGTGCGATCTGTCTCGTGCTGATCGGTGTTGGCGCATGCGCAAAGGCCGCCGCTCCATCTGCGGCGCGCGTCACGTTCCTCGGCTGTGAGGAAAACGTCGTGACCCTCGATCTCAGCCGCGACAGTGTTCTCGATCAGTGGCCGCTGCATCGCGCGGAATCCACGGGAGCGATTGACAGTCCACAGTGGGACGGATGTCCAGTGGAAGCCGTGGCGTACGACGCGAAGCGCAATATCGCGTTCCTGGTCCTTCCGGATCGCACGCGAGAGGACCCGGCTTCGCCGAAGCATTTTCGGATCGTGTCCGCGCAGCTTCCTGCCTTCGCTGCCATCGCGTCCATGCACATCGCAGGTTCTGCGCGGCCGGCGCTGCTGTTTGATACGCACGCCGACCGCCTCATCGCACAGTGGACACGCATGGATTCCGTTCCGCCCGGTAAGCTCGCTACTGGGTGGCCGCTGACCACGATGGTGCTTTCGAGTCCGTCACTACAAGTCATGAAGCGCGCCGAACAGCGTATCCCAAACACCATTGACGGTTCATACGTGTCGCCGATCATTCACGGTACGACGTCGTTCTCCCCGGCGTCGCGTGCGATCGGGCGCAATCGCATCGTTGACGCGGATGCTATCGCGGAGTGGCGCGGTGATACGCTGGTGGCACACCGCCATGGCCTGGAACTGTCGCAGGCCCGGCAGCATGACGTGCAACAACATCGCGGAATAGACGCAACGCACTATCGGACGCGGGGTCTGGATGCAGGTGAGCGGCGCCTGCTCGTCGGGATCCAGGTGTTCGACGACACGTCGAGGACGATGCTGATCGCGCTGACGGACATCGACAACACGAGCACGGCGTACCCGCTGGTGGTGGCGCCCCGTGGCCACGCGTTTCTCCTCGGCGACGAAAGACGATTCCTGGTTCAGGAAGTGGACGGCAGGCTCAATCAACCCGTCACGAAGATGCGAATGACGGGTCGCGTGTCGATCTTCGATGGTCAGACAGGGACGCTTGTCCGCGAGATCGCAGATCGACGTCTTGCGGGGTCATTCGAGATCGTTCAGCCGATCTGTTCGACGCCGGACGGGAATAAGGTCTTCATGCGTACCGACGACGCGCGTCTCGCGATCGTTGACGTTGTTGCCGGGTCAGTGACTCTGCGTGATGTGATGGTACGCCCTGCGGACTTGTGCATGTTTGCCAGCTGAATCCGGACGCCTCCACCGATCTTTGACATTTCACATGCATTCCCGCCCTGTCGCCACGCCCGGCGCTGAGCAATCGTCCGCTAAGCGTGCAGGGATGGGACATCAGGCAAGCGGCTCGCCGTTGACGATGAGTTGGTGGCACCAATCTCCGCATGCTTGCAGTCTGCTAGAGAGTCTCAAGCAGGGAGACCATGATCATCCGCTTGCTTCTCATTGTCAATTTGTTAATCGTGGTGCCGACGCTTGCCATAGCGGCGTTCATCGGCTACTTGGAACTCCTGTTTCACGGAGCAACGCGTGTCGGGCTGATATGCATTGTGGTAGTCACCTCCGCCGGCGTAGTCCTGTGGTGGAGCGCGCAGTGCATATTCGCCTACGACCGCGCACAGGCGCTCCGCATCGCCGCGGTGTCGCTTCCTGCGTACATCGCTTTGGCATACGTGATGTTGAGCGGTGCATGGGAGGAGCGCGCTGAGCGCACACTCGCGCGATCCTTTGTCGGAGGCGATGCCACAGCGGTCACCGAAGCGCGCGCAGCGCTCGAAGAGTTACGTCGGCGGTCAGGTCCGCGACCGGCGACGCAGGAATTGCTTGCCGCACTTGACACGATACGAGATCCGACGAAACAGCGGACAATCGTCGAAGTGCTCGGTGCTATCAGCATGGACGATTCGGCAGTTGTGTCCGCGTTAATGCCTTTGGTGCGGCAACGCGTCGACTCGGCGATGCGCCAACTCGCATTCGCAACGCTCCGCAAGTTGCAGCCGGCGTCAGTCGCGGTCGATCACGCTCGATATGTGCGCGTCACGCCAAATGGTCTCGTCACCTTTGCGCTGCAAACGCCGCACTGGCTGTACGGAGAGACCGTCTCGATGGC
>JBBQHJ010000401.1:0-4250 GCA_038323865.1 Gemmatimonadales bacterium | reverse complement strand
CACGCAGCTGTTGTCGTGCCGCGGCGAGGGTCAGCGCTCCTCCCGCAATCGCATCGATCTTCGTGATCACGTCGCCCGCGCGGATCCCAGCGCGGGCAGCCGGACTCTCCGCGAGGACGGATTTCACCGTCAGTCTGCGATGACCCGAGTCAGGCGCGACGATGAACAACCCACTCATATCGAATACGCTCGGTTCCGTGGTGGAAACGAGCGGCTCCAGGATGAGACGCTTTCTCGCATAGTCAAAGATCATCCTGAAGTGTGCGAGATATTCGGCGCCGAGCAGCGCGTCGTATCGCGTTGACGTCAGCGTCCCGCCAGACGACAAGCCGATGACTGGCGACCGCAGCCGCGTTTGCTCATGGCCTGAGAGTCCAATCGAGGCCGCACGCACGAACTGATAGTGAGTTTCCCCACCCATACCGGCCCCAAACTCGGTGGTGACGGACGCACCGAACACACCATCCAGTCCGCGTGCGTGGATGAAGGGCTCCGCCACGAGCAAGTTGGCCTTCGCGCCGATGTCCACGAGCATACGCGCCGCATAACGTTTTCCATTGGGCGCTTCAATCCATCCCTGCGTAAACGGGATGTCATCGACGAGTTCGAGCGGCACCTCTACACCGGTGCCATGGTAGACGAACGTCTCCGGCGCGAACACGCGCATTACGGAAGCAAGGGGATCCAGTTCAACCACGTGCTCGCGAAAGAACCGCGAACCAACGATGCCCGGAATCGCGCGACCACTCGAGGGGCCGAGCAACGAATCCAGGGGGGCGATGCGTGCCGAGAGCGGGCCGAGTTCAACGGATGCGATGCGGAGCGTGACGCCGTCGGCGTCCGCGATTGAAGTCGACTTCCCTCCCGCGCCCGTTGTTGCACCGGCTGCCCGTGATTGAATGCTCGCGCTATCGGCGACGCGACTGTCGATGAGCGTTGGTTGAGCACCCGTATCGAGGATGAACCAGCGCACCGGCCCAGACCGAAGCGCAACGGGGACGTAGAACCGCGCTTCCACCAATTGTATGGGTAGTGAAATGGCCTGCGCGCCTCCGTCGCGGTGCATCATCACGGCGAGCGCAGCAGCGGAGCAGAACGCCCGCGTCAGGCTTGGGGAAATTTTGGGAATCACCGTGCGGCCACGGTCAACATGGCGCGCACGAGTGCGGTGCGACGCTTTCCCACGGGCACCAGCGCACCCGACGTGAGCTCGAGCTGCCAGAATCCGGATGAATCCCGACGCAGCGACTTCATGCACGTGACCTTGGCGAGTGCGCGGCGATGCGTGCGCAGGAATAGACGCGCATCGAGTGAGTTCTGTACGCGCGCAAGACTGAGCGACGACGCAACGAACCCTTCCTTCGTGTAGATCCGCGTGCCCTTGGCGTGTGACATCACCCATTCGATATCGCTCGCGATCCACTCCTGGAGTCGACCGGTTGCGGTATCGGCGTGTGCAACGACGAGAGGAGTGCCCACATCCGCCGAGTAATTTGCTTCCCTCGCGCCCGGTTGTGTACCAGCTCCCGCCCGGACGCGGGCGATCGCGATGGCGAGTCGGCGTTGGGACGTTGGCTTGAGCAGAAAATCTGTCGCCCCCAAGTCAAAGGCGCGCACCGCATCACCAGGCACTGCACTCAGCGCAATCAGGGCGCACGTGCTCAGCGCAGGATACGTCACCACGGCACTCAGCGATTCAGTACTTCGGACGTCGGCAAACACGATGTCGGGCGCACTCTGCCACCGCGCCAGGATCAACGCGCTGACCGACTCCCAGGATTCAACGCGCACGTCCATGTGTCGCTTGAGCGCGTCAACGAGCATGGTGCGATCTAGGGGATCGGCGTCGAGCACAAGGCACCGGATCATGCGCCGAACGGTTGTGCGCGCGTGTACTCAGTCTTGAAGATATTGCCTCCACATCGCGCACGTGAGCGCCACGCGTGCTGCCTCCGAACTCGTAACGATCGCTGTCGGCAGGAACGCATCGGGGTGAAGTGGGTTCGAGTCTGTACCGCAGGGGCACACTCGACTAGACACCTGTCGGGCTCAATGCGTTCTCGTGAGAGTTGGACAATCTTGTTCAAGCCATATCGTGATCCCTCCGTATCCTGCGGGGAAGAAACCCGCTTCCATCTCCAGTCACCGAACAATGATCATGCGCCCTGCCGTTCGACACGCGCTCAGTATGTTGCTGCTCGCAGCGATCCCTGCTGTTGCGCAGTCGCCACGCGTGCGTGCCGACGGGCAGCGCGAGCTATCGGTCAAGTCCGCAATTCTCGGAGCCACGAGATCACTCTATCTGGCGCCCCCACCTGGCGGAAAAAATCTCCCGGCGACCGCGGTGCTGGTGCTGCTCGATGCGGATGACGAACCCCAGTTCAACGCCGCCGTCGCGAACATCCGCTTCCTGGAAGAGCGCTTGGCGATCCCGCCGCTGCTTGTCGTCGGTGTTCCGAACGGCGCGACACGAAATACCGACCTCGCCCCGTCGGCAACGATGGACGCCGCGGCGGCTGCAAAGACGAGCGACGGGGTGGATCGGTTCGCCCGCTTTCTCGAGTTGGAGGCGTTACCGGCCGTGCGCACGCACTATCGAACACTCCCATACACGGTGATTGCCGGACACTCACTCGGCGCGCTCTTTGTGTTGAACGTTCTCGCGAGCCGTCCCGGCCCATACGCGGCGGGCATCGCGATGAGCCCCTCGCTGTGGTGGGCCAACGGGGCGCTCGGTGCTCCGTTTGCCGAGGGAATCAAGCACCTTCGCGCGCCCTTCCGATTGTTCGTGTCAAGCGGCGCATACGAACCGCGAATCGACACACCGACGCAACAGTTCATTGCCTTGCTGCAGGCCGGCGTCTCGACGGGCTCCGTCGAGTTCCGGTCGCAGCACTACCCCGAAGACTCTCACGCGCTCACACCGCTCTCGAGCCTGACGGACGGGCTGCGATTCGTCTTCGAGCCCATTTCATTGGCCGTGAGCACCATCAACATGCTTGACGGCAACTCTGATTCGACGAGCGTGGTCAAGGCATTCGCCGGCGTGGCGCGTCGCTACGCGTCTGGCGCACGAACGATCGGACTCGATACACTGGTCCCTGAGAGCTTTGCCCTCCGGTCCGGCGCGTCGGCCCTCATGAACCTGCGCAAGCCACGCGCCGCCAGTGTGATTCTCCACTGGGTGGTGCAAGCCTATCCACGGTCTGTGGCCGCCCACGAGACGTATGCCGATGCGCTGGTGGCGACCGGTGATGTCGCGTCGGGACGCGCGGAGTATGCGCGTGCGATCGCGCTCGCCAATGCGTCGGGCGATTCGTCTGCCGGTGCCATTCGAGCAAAGCTGCAAGCGATTCCACCGTCGCCTCCAGCACTCCGCTGACAAACGAGGATGTACTGAAGCGCGATGCACGTGATCGTGCGCACATCGGTGGCGGAACGCGCTTGCTGGCTGCTCGTCGCAGCCGTGTGCGCTACGCTCTCTACCGCTTGTCACTGAGGCCCAGTCCAGGACGTTCCTGAACATCAATCCATCCTGGTCGCCGGATGGCCGTCACCTGGTGTTCAGAATACTGGACAGCACTGCCAGGGGCGAAACGCAGAGGTTGCGCACTGATGCGCTGCATGGCTTCGGGGTATGACATCCGCTGCTGGTCGGCGGGAACGCTGCCGCTGCGCTCATCGCGCTCGTGGTACTCCGCGAGTCCGCTGCGCATGTCCACGAGCTGCCCAACCGTGATGACTCGCTTGTCTGCGGGAAGATCCGGGAGGAACGTGCCGATGGAGTCCGACAGCCGGAGCCGGCCGTCCTGCTCCAGCTTGAGGATGGCGGCGCGCGTGAACTGCTTGGTGATCGACGCGATTGGAAACGCGGTACTCGCATCGTAGGGTGTCTGGCCGGCGCGATTGGCCAGGCCATAACCCTGTACAAAGGCCATGCGGCCGTCCCGGATGAACACGGCGAGTCCCGAAAACCCGTTCGTCACCGCCGCGGCCATGACACTATCCACGACTGCGTTCTTTTCCTGCGTGGCAAGCGCCGCCGCTGCAAGGCCGATCATCGCAATCGCGCTACGTAACAGCAGCGGTGTCTTTCCACGCATAAAATCTCCGTTGACGTCCGGCTTGAATGCCCGAGCTGACAACGTCGATCTTACGGCTGGGTTGTGAAGATCTCATTAAGAGGTCTTCGGACCCCCTGTCTATCTGGAGTCGGCACCGGGCAAGCGCAGACCGATCGGCGTCCCGAG
>JBBQHJ010000400.1:0-4303 GCA_038323865.1 Gemmatimonadales bacterium | reverse complement strand
CTATCCCATCGTTGACCTGACGGACGCACTCAACGCGCTGAAGCAGACGAAAACACCAACCGCCGAACAACTCGCCAAGGCCGACATCCTACTCTCGGCGACGTACGCGTCGCTGGGCGAAGATCTCCTGTCTGGGCAGATCGATCCAAAGACGGTTGGTCAGGCGTGGCACATCGCGAACACGGAAGACGATGTCGACAGCGCGCTGGTTCACGTGCTGGGTGACACGTTGTCGCGCGGCATCGAGGAGATGCGTCCTGACGAAGAAGACTATGCCGCGCTTCAGAAGGGCCTCGAGCAGTACCGGAGCATTCTCGAGAAGGGCGGCTGGCCCAAGGTGCCGTCAGGCAAACCACTCAAGGTGGGGCAGTCCGATACACCGGCGCGACTCAGCGCCTTGCGCGAGCGGCTCGCCGCTGAGGGCTATGAGGCAGGCGGTGGTTCAACGACGACCGATACGACGGCGAAGTCTGCATCGACTGGCGGAAGCGTGTATGACAGCGCACTCGCTGACGCCGTTGGAGAATTTCAGTTGCGGCATGGACTCAGCGCGAGCAAGCAGCTCACGCCCGAGACGATCAATGCGCTGAACGTTCCGGCCAACTATCGGCTCGGTCAGGTGGCAGCAAATCTCGAGCGCTATCGTTGGTTGCCGCGCACGCTGCCGGAGAAGTACGTCTACGTGAACGTTCCCGCGTTTCGTCTCACCGCGTTCGATAGCGGAGAGAAGGCGCTGGAGATGAAGGTGATCGTCGGCCAGGAATACGAAGACAAGGCGACGCCTGTCTTTGCCGACAGCATGGAGATGGTGGTGTTCCGTCCCTACTGGAACGTGACACCGTCAATTCAGGCGAAGGAGATTGAGCCCAAGCTCGCCAGCAACCCCGGCTATCTGGACGCCCAGAATATGGAGTACTACCGCGACGGTGGTGCGCGACGCATTCGTCAGCGTCCCGGTCCGAAGAACGCGCTGGGTTTTGTGAAGTTTCTGTTTCCGAATGACTTCAACATCTATTTGCACGACACACCGAATCACGACCTGTTCAACAAGGACTTCCGCGCGTTCAGCCACGGCTGCATTCGTGTTGAGCATCCGGCGCAGCTGGCGGAGTGGGTCACGGGTTGGGACGCCGCGAAGGTGCAGGATGCGATGATGAGCGGTGGTGACAATCGCACCGTGAAGCTACCGAAGAAGATTCCGGTGTACATCCTGTACGGCACCGCGTTCATTCGCGACGGTCAGCTCAACTTCGGGAGCGACCTTTATCACCGCGATGAGAAGCTCATAGAGGCGGTGGCAGGGGGAGCTATTCCGAATGCCAGTGCGGTACAGATGCTACAGGCGCTAGAGAAGTAGGCATTCGGCCCGCTCGCGGCGAAGCCGCGGGCTCCTCAGTCCGAAGGCGATCGAGAGCCCGAAACGTTGACGTCGATCGGAATCTTATGCCCCGCCCACGTCTGCTCCACGTCGAGCACGCCCTGCCACACCGCTGCGAACGCGTGGCCCATTTCGCTCGGCAACTTCGTAATGTCGAAACCGCGCGACTTCGCGATCCAGAAAGGCGGATCGTCCTTGCGGCCGAGTGACGTGTAGATCCCCTTTACGTCTGCGAACACGGTGTTCGCGTTGAACGTGTGCACATAGATGCCCGGGCGATAGCGGCCATCCGAGAGCACCACCTGGACCCAGTTTTTGTAGTAGTCGCGCATGACCGGGTGCAGCACGTCCATGCGTTCGAGGTCGAGAAAGATCTTGGTGCCGGGCGCGAAGCCCTCTGCTGCCGTCTTGGCTACGGCGTCATAGGCGTCGCGCTTGCCGCGTTCGGCGCCGACGAAATCGGCGTTGCAGGTTTCGTCCTCGGTGGGCTTGGGCGCGCGCTTCATCACGGTTCTGGTAATCGTGCGCCACACCGTCTTGCGCGCTGCGCCGCGGCCAACGCGCGTCCGCATGCGCGAGCTCACCTGCACCGGGATGAAATGCGGAGCTCCCGGCTTTCGTCCCCACGTCTGCTGGCCGACATACACCACGGCGATGCCGTAGCCCATGGACGTGAGCGTCTCGCGTTTGCCGGACCAGCCGTCGTCCGGATGGCAGGGCGCCTCGAGGTAGTAGCCCGTCCACTGGTACGGAGCGCCACCCGTGCGCCAGGCCCGCATGGCCTTGTCGCCGGGATAGGTGCCCGTGTCGAAGCCGAGAAATCCCTGCGCCTTCACCGCGTCAGCGACGATGGCCTCCTGGCCCGAGGCCGCGGCAGCGAACTCGGCAATATTCGCTGACACATGCGCCGCCTTGTCCCGCGCATCGCGGCTGCATGCCGCAGCGAGCGCGAGGGCTGAAATCAGGAGGCGACGTGAGAGTGGGCGGGTTCGCATGGGTATGTGTCTGATACCGTATATGCTCTTGCGAGTTGCGAGCCGAAGTATGCGAGCTCAGCCAGCGTCTTTTATTCATGCGGCCGAACGCGCGAATGGTTCTTGCACCACGCTGCATGCTTCTAGTCGAAAACGCGTACAAACATCGTTTGGAGGTTCCATGCTTCGCCGAGTACTGTGCAGCACCACGTTCGTAGCGCTGAGTTCCGTCGCGTTCGTTGCCGGTTGTGCCAAGGGAGATAGGACCGCTGATAGCGTGAAGACGGCAGACAGTGCTGCGGCTGCGGCGGCAGCAGCGACACCGACACCACCGCCACCGCCGGCCCTCACTGATGCCAACATTGCCGCCATTCTCGATGGTGCCAACATGGCCGACAGTGCAGCCGGTTCCATTGCGGCATCGAAGGGCACCGCTGGCGACATCAAGTCGTTCGCCAAGGACATGATGCGCGATCATCACGCGCTGCGGAAAGCCGGAGAGGATCTCGTGAAGAAGCTCGGCGTCACGCCAGAGCTTCCCGCGGGCGACAACAGCGCTGCGACCGCGAAGGCGTGGCAGGACAGCCTGACGGCAATGCCGAAGGGTGCGGCGTTCGACAAGGCGTACATCGATCACGAGGTCGCGTATCACACCGCCGTGCTGGCGACCGCGCAGGCGGCACTCGGTGCTGCGCAGAATCAGGAGCTCAAGGACCTCATCACCAAGGCGGCGCCGAACATCCAGGCGCACCTCGATCATGCCAAGATGATTGCCGGCAAGATGTAGATCGTGGTAGCAGCAGGAATGACAGGATGGCGCAGTAGATTGCGTCATCCTGTTGTTCATCCTGTTGTTCATCCTGTTGGCACTCGGTCTGCCCCGTCGTACCCCATGACATCAGAAGAACTCGAACGCGCACGTCAGCCTCGCACGGTCGTTGTGGTCGACGGTTCCAACGTCGCGCACTCGAGTGAAGGCGAAAAGGCGCATCTCGCGAATGTCATCGCCGTGTGCGACAAGCTGATGCAGGAGGGCTACGAGCCCCTGGTACTCGCCGATGCGGCGCTGCGCCATCAGATCGACGATCGCCACGAGTATGAGCGTCTCGTCGAGGAGGGCGTCATCCGTCAGGCACCAGCGGGAACGGATGCGGACTACTTCATTCTCGCGTTCGCGAGGGAGCTGGACGCGTCAATAGTTTCGAACGATCAGTTTCGCGACCGGCGCAAGTCCTTTCCCGACGCACAATCGCGCCTCATCAAGTACATGGTGATGCGAGGAGAAGTGGTGCTGGAGCGCCGCACGCGGGGACGAAACGAATAAAAGCGGTTGTCCTGCTGATGCGGCTGTTATCTCGTTGCAGCGTAACGAGATAATACGGCTGTAGCGCCTTGCGGCCAAAGAGGGTAACTTTCTCCCGTCCGCCAGTCTCGATCAAAAACGAAAGGCCCCGGTACCTGAGTACCGTGGCAACGTCTGTGTCGTCGTGGACACGCGGGCGGTGATCTACCCCACGTGTCGGGAAATCCAGCCGTTCCTCAGGCTACGTCCGCATTCGCGAAAGTGCTGCTGACAATCCGGTAGACGGGTTCCGTCTGCCTTTGTTAAGAGGTGGTGATGCAGGGTCCGTCGTCCATGATTCCGGCGCTTTCGCTCGTCATTCCCGTTTATGACGCGGCTGATCAGCTCCCGACCACGCTCGATGCGGTCGACAAGTTCGTCACGCTCTACCCCGGCTCCGTAGAAGTCGTCTTTGTCGACGATCACTCCAGCGAAGTCGAGACGCAGCTGATTCTCGAAGACTACACGCGCCGCACGCCGTACGCGCGCATGCTCCGCAACGCCACCAATCGCGGCAAGGGTTTCTCCGTCGCGCGCGGCATGCTCGCCGCGCGCGGTGAGATTCGCGTCTTCACCGACGTCGACCTCGCCTATCCGCTCGATGAAGTA
>JBBQHJ010000399.1:0-4310 GCA_038323865.1 Gemmatimonadales bacterium | reverse complement strand
GAGCTCATGGCCCAGCACGTGGTCGTTGTCAGCATACAGCCCGGTGAAGGGCATCACGACGCGCGTGCGCAAACCTTCCGTGACACCACCGGTGCCTTCCGTCAGCTCCTCACTGACGACGTTCGTCTGCTGGAAGTCCGGCTGGTCAGCATAGAACACAACCGACTTGCGGTCGAACGTGTGCTTGAAGCTGTCGGAGTGTCGGGCGTACCAACGCTCCGCCATGCGTCCAGCGTCGTGCACGACCAGCGACTCTGCCGGATAGAAGTACAGGTCGAAGTGCGGCGTATGTGTGATTCGGAAGTCGAATCGCTCGTACTGGACCTTGTTGCGTCCAAAGTACTGCGCGTGGGCAGTGCCTGAGGTGGCAATGAGCAATGCGCCGAGAGACGCGGCGAGCATCGCTGGACGGGTGGCGAAACGGATCATCTTTCAGTCCCGCGGTCGAACCGCAACAGAGGATCGAATCACGGCGTCGCGCCAGCGACGTCGCGTGCTGCGAAAGGGCAAAGCTGGTGCCCTGTCCAAAGCTGTTGCCCACTGGGCGCATCCGGGCGTCGTACTGCGCGCATCGCGAACCCAAAAATGCCTTGAAGCTCGCTGAATGTATACATCGCGTGCGCACTTTCCGACACGGGCAGTTGCTCCCTTATAAATGCGTGGGCAATATAGAGACACGATGCGCACCCCGCCCCCTGTGTTACCACCCGAAAACGACGGTCCCACGTACCAATCCACGTGGATGGATCGCGTCGGTGCCGATGCCGGCTTCAAAATGCGAGCGGCAGGCTACGGGCTGATGGTGTTCGGCATCACAACGGGTGCCGTTTTCTTCGTGATGGCGCAGGGCGGGGGTTCTATTGGGTGGTTCGCGATCGTTGCCGCCTTGGTCATTGCCGCGATCCTCGGCGCATTCGTCAGCTTCCTCGGCCTTGGTCTCGCGCAGGGATCCGGCACCGTCATGAAAGCTTTCACCCTGCCTAGCGGCGATTCGACACCGTATGAGGAGCAGTTTTCATATCAGGAGGCGATGCTCGCACGGGGCGACTTTGACGGCGCCATGGAGTCGTTCGAAGCCGTGATCGCTGAGCGTCCCGAGGCAATTGGCGCGCGCCTCAAGGCAGCCGAGCACTACGCCGCTCGACGACGCAATCCGAAACGCGCCGCTGAGCTATTTCTCGAGGTGCGAAAGATTGCGGGGGTGACTACCCGCGACGTGATCTATGCGACGAGCCGCCTGATCGACCTGTATGACGGTCCGCTCCAAGAGCCCGGGCGTGCGCTCGTTGAGATGCGGCGGGTAATCGAGCTCTATCCCGATTCGGAAGTCGCGCGGCACGCGCGGAAAGCACTTCCGGGATTGAAAGCTCGCCTCAACCAGTCCTAGTCGTCGAACTGCGGCTTCCGCTGGCGTTTTCGCTCCGACTGCTGCCGCTTTCCGGTGAGTCGTGCCTCCTTTGACGCGCGCGTCGGCTTGGTCGCCCGTCGCTTCTTCTGCACGACGAGCGCGTCCCGCACCAATTCGACCAGGCGCTCCTCCGCCGCCTCGCGGTTCTGGCCTTGGCTGCGGCGTGCGCTCGACACCACACGAATAGAGCCCTCCTTGTCGATCCGGTTCGACAGCTTTTCCGATACACGCACTTTGGCGTCTTCATCCAGTGCCGTGGTCAAGACAACATTCCACAGCAGCTCAATGCGCGTGGACGACGTGTTCACATGCTGGCCGCCCGCGCCACCCGCTCGCGAGGCGCGGAATGTGAGCTCCGATCGCGGAATGCTGACTGTTGGCGATACCACCAGCGCGTCTTCAAGGCTCATCGGTAACCGGACTCCTCCAAGGTCGTCATGAACATATAGTATGGCAGAATGCCGCAAAGCTGCCGATACTCTACTTCTGGCACTTTGCGAGAGTGATGTAAGGCCTGTGAGATTCAGCTCCGAGTCCAGCGCAATCAGAGTCGACCCCGACCGCCTTACCCGGTGGGTCTATGTCGCGCGTCTGTGCATCTCGTCGGCCATCTTTCTCGCCGCCCTGATTTCCATCAATCAGCAAGAGCCTGAAGACAGCAGTCGGCTCCTGCTCGCGTCGATCGTTTTGCTCGCCACGTTCGCAGTGACGGCCGGCTCGGTTTTCTACAGCCGCGTCAACAAAGGCGAACGCTCAGCCACGTGGTACTACCTCCAGACAATCTTCGACCTGTTGCTGGTCACCGCCGTCGTGCACCTCACGCGCGACGCGTTCGGGACCTCGCAGTTCGCTGCGCTCTACATCCTTGCCATCGCCAGCTCGTCACTGCGCCTTCCGCTTGGTGGCAGTTTACTCACCGCCGCGCTCGGCAACGTGCTGTACGTCGCGGATTCGCTCTGGAGCATCGACGGCGGTTTTACGCTCGGCATCTGGCTTCAACTCGGTGTCTTTGCATTCGTCGCACTCGGCAGCGCGTATCTGAGCGCCAAGCTGCGTGAGGCCGGGGCGGGCTCGGAAGCGGAGCTCGCGCAGGTGCGACTTCAGGCCGCGGACATCCTGTTCAATATCCGCAGCGGCATTCTCACGGTAGATGCCGAGGGGCGACTGGTGTACGCGAATCCGATGGCGGGGCACCTTCTGGGTCTCGACCTCGACTCGTATCTCGGCCGTCCCGTGCTGGAGGATCTGCGTCGCGTGGCATCTGCGCTTGCCGATGCGCTCGAGCGCTCAGTTCGCGAGCGCGTGCGCACGACACGCGCCGAGGGTGTCATCGCCACCGTTGATCGGCGTTTTCCAGTTGGTGTGACCACCACGTACACCGATGGCGATGGCAATCGCACTGGCCGTACGGCAACGGCAATCTTTCAGGACATCTCGGATCAGAAGCGCATCGAGTCACTGCGTCTTCGCGCTGAACGTCTCGAGGGAATTGCAGAGCTCTCTGCGTCGCTCGCGCACGAGATCAAGAACCCCCTCGCGTCCATTCGCAGTGCTGTCGAGCAGCTTTCGCGCTCACCATACACGGGCAGCGATGAGCAGACGCTTGCCAAGCTTGTCATGCGCGAGTCCGATCGCTTGAGCCGGTTGCTCAGCGAGTTTCTCGACTTCGCCCGCGTGCATGTCGCGCGACAAGACGAGATCGACCTTGCGGCACTCGTCGCCGATACGGTCCGATTGGCGCTGGCACACCCGGCGAGCGCGGGTGGCATTGCCATCGAATCGCACGTTTCACTGGGCGAATTCATCGTGCAGGGCGATGACGACTTGCTGCACCGCGCCTTGTTCAACCTTCTGCTGAACGCCATGCAGGCATCGCCGCCAAATGGTGTGGTGCGTGTCGAAGCGCGCACGCCAACTCCCGAGCAGATGGGTGGCAATTCCGCGCTCAGGGAGGGCGCGGTGGCCCTCAGCGTCACCGATGACGGCCCCGGAATTCCCGCTGAAATTCGCGACCGGCTCTTCGATCCATTCTTCACGACAAAAACCGGCGGTACGGGTCTCGGCCTCGCCGTTGTGCACCGCGCGATCGATGCACACCGCGGTCACGTATTGCTCGATAGCACCAATTCCGGAACACGCTTCACCGTCATTCTTCCCTGTTTGCCGATTCAGCGAGCGACGATGCCGCCGGCAGCACTTCCACCGGCCCCTGCCTACACCTCCGCATGACTCGCATACCTTCCATCCTCGTTGTCGACGACGAACCCGGTATTCTCGAATCGCTCGGCATTCTCCTCCGCAATGCAGGATTCGATACACACACGGCGAAAGGCGGGCGCGCCGGCCTGGAGCAGCTGAGCAGTCTTCAGCCCGATATCGTGCTGTCGGACGTTCGCATGCCGGATGTTGGTGGCGTGGAAATCCTCGCTGCCGCGCGCCAGCAGAACGGCGACACACCGGTCATTCTCATGACTGCGCAGGCAACGCTGCAATCGGCGATGCAGGCGGTGAACGAAGGCGCGTTTTACTACATCCAGAAGCCGTTTCGCAACGATGAACTGCTTGCGATCCTCAAGCGTGCGGCAGAACATCGCGAGCTCCGCGTCGAGAATCGCTCACTGAAGCAGGAAATTCGCCGGCGCGAAGGTCCCGTGGGATCGCGACCGGTCGGCAACTCGCGCAGTTGGCTCGATGTGCTTCGGCTTGCGGAGACCGTCGCACCTACCGAATCAACGGTCCTGATTCAGGGCGAATCCGGAACTGGTAAGGAAGTCATCGCGCGGTACATCCACGAGTTGTCGTCGCGCTCAGAACGGTCATTTGCGTCCATCAATTGCGGCGCGCTGCCGGACAGCCTGCTCGAGAGTGAATTGTTCGGACACGTGACGGGGTCATTCACCGG
>JBBQHJ010000398.1:0-4323 GCA_038323865.1 Gemmatimonadales bacterium | reverse complement strand
TGCCGAATCCGTCGGCGAAGTACGATCCGGAAGGCATGGCGGGCATCATCAACATCGCCCTCAAGAGCCAGGTCGATCTCGGCTATAGTGGCGGCGGCACTGCGCAGATGGCCAACTCCAAGCGCTACAACGGCGGAGGGAACGTCGGCTATCAGGCCGGCCCGATCACGAGCTTCGTGAACGTCGGCATCAACAACGACAGCCGCGATACGTACGGCCTGAACGACCTCACGCGCGTGCGCTCCCTCGGCTTCACCAACCAGGACATCAACACGCTGACCGGCAGCAAGGGTCAGAACCTGAATGCGAACCTGGATTACAAGTTCAATGCACGCGACGTGTTGTCCAATGCGCTGTCATTGAATCATCGCACCTCGATGGACCAGACGCAGAGCACTATTGAAGAGAAGCTGAATGGTACCGGATCGATTGCGGCGTACGATCGCGCCAAGGACACAAAGGCGTCCGGCAACTTCGTCGACTACGACATGGCCTTCAAGCGCACCTTCGAGCCGCGCAAGCACGAGTGGTCTGCCGAGGCGCGCGTCAATCGCTCGCAGGACGACGACCGCACGAATCTCTTCCGCCAGAACATTGGCTCCGCGAGCTATGTCGAGGGTGAGCGCGATGTCACGGCCGCCGTGTCCAAGCAGTTCACCCTGCAGAGCGATTACATGAAGATGACGGGCGCTCGCACGAAGGTGGAGGCGGGCTTCAAGTCGACCGCGCGTTGGCTTGACCGTGACTTCGACGTGCAGAAAGACGCACTCGGCAACGGCAGCTGGGCACCGTCCACCACGTCCAGCGCACTGACGTTCGACGAGCAGGTCCATGCCATCTACGGCGTGCTGAGCCAGGGTCTTGGTAAGTTCGACTTGCAGGGCGGACTTCGCGCCGAAGAAGCAACCCGCGACTTCAAGCTGAAGACCAACGCCCAGAACTATCCATATCGCTATGGCAGCGTGTTTCCGAGTGGCGTGGTGTCGTACAGCTTCAGTGAAGTGCTGAATGCGAAGCTGAGCTACTCTCGCCGTATTCGTCGCCCGGGCACGCAGGAGCTGAACCCGTTCCCAACGTTTTTTGACATCCAGAACGTGTTCTTCGGAAATCCGAACTTGAACGCCGAGTATACCGATGCCGTTGAGGCGGGCGTGAACAAGCAGTACCAGTACGGTTCATTCCAGCTTTCGCCGTTCTATCGCCACACCACGAATGCGATTCAGCCAACCATCAACACCGACGACAAGTTCGACGGGCGCAACGTCACCTCAATCACGTTCGGCAATTTCGCCACGAGTAACTCATACGGCACGGATGTCAACAGCACCTTCCGTCTCGGGCAGAAGCTCAATGCACTCGGCGGATTCAACGTGTTCAAGGTCGTGACGGATGGTAGCTCGCTCACGTCCGTCAGCACCAATTCGATCACGTGGCAGGCGCGCTCGAGCATCAGCAGCTGGGCGACGCCGACGTTCATGATGCAGATGAGCTATCAGTATCGCGCGCCGATGAAGATTCCGGGCGGCGAGTTTCAGTCGATGCACAATATCAGCTTCGCCTTCCGCAAGAAGATCGATGGCGACAACTCGTCGATCATGCTTCGCGTGCTGGATCCATTCAGCACGAACAAGTTCCGCGTGAAGGCCGGCGACGACAACGTTGTGCAGTTGACGGAACGCACACTGGGCGTCCGCGGCGTGTTCCTCGTGTACCAGTACACGTTCGGGCAGGTGCCGCGTATTCGGCAGGTCGAGGCGCCGAGCCAGCAGGGCGGCACACCGTTCCCCTAAGAGGGCGTAGTCCTAAACCTGAAGCGGGCCACCGAACATTCGTTCGGTGGCCCGCTTTGCATGAATGGCGCAACTGCCAAGCCGCGCAGCCGCGCGAGAGGGCAAGCTGAGCCGAGTAGCGGCACCCCTCTTGAATATAGATCCCCTGTGACGCATTGCACACTCATCGGTTCGGGAGGTTTGAATGCTAGACATATCGTCGGAAGTTGCGCGTCGAGGCACGTTGGTTCTCATGTTCGCGCTAGCCGCAACAGCGAGCGCGGCCGCACAGTCGTCACGCATTTCTCTGCCAGCGGGAAGCGTGATCGTCGTGCGAACGAACACAGCGTTGGAGTCTGCGAGTGCACGAAGCGGACAGACGTTCGAGACAACGGTCGATCAGAATCTGGGCGTCAACGAATACACGGTCATTCCATCAGGCACGAAGGTTCGCGGTGTCATTGCAGTTGCACGCGCCGCAACGCGCCAGCAGTCCGGCGTTCTTGATGTGACGTTTGATCAGCTGATCTTTCCAGATGGCTCCACGATTGCCATCGCGGGCAGGCTCACGAGTACAGATAGCGCTGAACGACGCCAGATCAAGTCGAATCCGAACGCACACGTGGTGCTGGTTGGTGCGCGCGGTGGCATTGGTGCTGCCATTGCGGGCGCGGGTTCGAGTGGCAACGCCAACAATCTGCTGTCTGTGCTTGGCGGATTGCTCTCTGAGGGACGCGATGTCAGCGTGCCGGCAGAGACGCCCCTTGCCGTCGAACTGGATCGCGCTGTCTCGCTGCGCGGCAGGGGGCGCTTGAGTTCCGACGACGTGAATACGATCTACACATCGGCTGACCGAGTGCGCGCAGCACAGCAGTCTCTGGCGCGCCTGAACTATTACCGCGGTTCACGGAACGGGATGCTCAATGACGCGACGCGACGCGCACTCTTTCAGTTTCAGGTCGACCGGGGCCTGAGCGCCACCGGCAATCTGGACGGACGAACCGCGCAAGCACTCGGCATCAACATCGGCGGTGGCGCCTCGGCGTCAGTACTCACGGCCGAGGCGGCATCCGCCGTGCGCCGCGATGCGCAGACGTTGCTCTCGCAGCAACGGGCAGAGATTGGCGTGGGCGATGGCGGGCGTCTCGATGCTTCGCGCAACTACGAGCAGGCGGATCTCGAGTTGTGGTTCGCACTGTCGGCGTTCGAGGACAATGCATCGAACTACGAGGCTGTAGTGCGCGCGAGCAGCAACACGAACGCAGTCGTACTCGCCGGTCGTGCATTGGCGGGCGGTGCACGCCGAGTTGACGCAGCAGTCCAAGCCGGACGCGCTTCCTCGCAAGTGCTGAACGGATGGGAAAGCATACGTCGGCAGATGACGGTCCTCGAAGCGGGGATGTAATCCATCCGACTCCTGAAGCGGGCCACCGAACATTCGTTCGGTGGCCCGCTTTGCAGATACATCACGGAACTCTATCGGTCCTGTGTCCCGACCGGTCGTGCTGGTGATGGTGCCGCCTTTCCCGCATCCAGATCATTCCAGTTCATGAGAGCGTTGAAGCCGAGCATGTACGTGCCCTGCGTCTGCCACCGCCAGAACGGACGGATGCCGAACATCACCACATGTCCCTTTCCGACTGGTGCATCTACGAGTCCCGCGCGACCAGCCAGCGAGGCACCGCCGTTCAACGTGCCGGAGAGCAGCATGTCATTCGCATTCGCCGGGAACTGGAGCACAACGCGCGGACGCGCCGTCTCGGCACCCCCGCCGAAGCCGCCAAATCCACCGCCGCCACCGCCACCAGCACCAGCACCGCGACCTGCACCACGGCCACCG
Source organism: Gemmatimonadales bacterium (assembly GCA_038323865.1). Lineage (GTDB taxonomy): Bacteria > Gemmatimonadota > Gemmatimonadetes > Gemmatimonadales > Gemmatimonadaceae > AG11. The sequence goes on along the minus strand of JBBQHJ010000398.1, from coordinate 714 downwards.
CGTCCGGCATCACCCATCATAAGTGCCGCACCCGGAGCTGTTGAATCGAACGGCGAGAGACGCAGCGGCGTCGCCATTGGCGTGACGTTCTGGCTCAGGCCAGGCGCGCCACGACCACCGCCAGCAAAGCCTGCAACGGCACCACCGGCATTGAGCACCGGTGCCTGGTTGAAGTACACCGGGATGTCCTTCTGGTCATAGCCGTAGGCGAGTGGGCTCGCCTTGTCGTTGAACACGTTGCGCAGAATCGAACCACGTGCGAACAAATCGGCCGGCGTCTCAACCGTCACACCAGTCGTGAGGTTGTACTCGGGAAAGATCGTCGCCGTGGAGCCTTCCGTGATCAGCGTGCCGCCCTCTTCCACGAACTTGTACAGATTCATCAGACCGTCGACACCCATGCCGCCGCGGATGTCATCGCTCTGGTCCATGTAGCCGAGCGCCTGGAACTCTGCCGTCTTCTTGTAGGGCAGGGGAAGGCTGCCCGTCTTCGGCATACCCGCCACCATGCTCTGCGCATTGCCGCCGACGTGCGGATAGATGATCACGTCGTACTTCGCGCGGAGGTTGCCGTCCTTGAGCTTCTGGTCGGCGAAGTACGTGTACGGAATGCCATACGTATCGAGCGCGGCGCGTACCCAGCCTTCGTCCTGCGTGCGCGTCCAGCTGTGGATGTAGCCGATGCGCGGGATGTCGAGATCGTGCGTCTTCACC
>JBBQHJ010000397.1:0-4325 GCA_038323865.1 Gemmatimonadales bacterium | reverse complement strand
CAGGCGGCCTGCTCGCCGTCATCGCGTATCACTCCGGCGAAGACCGCATGGTCAAGCACGCGTTCCGCGAGTGGAGCAGGGACTGCATCTGTCCTACCAAGCAGCCGTTCTGTGGCTGCGGACGGAATCACTCGCTCGGCGAGGTAGTCACGCGCAAAGCCATGATCGCATCGCCTGAAGAGATCGAGCGTAACCCGCGCGCGCGGAGCGCCAAGTTGAGAGTATGGCGACGCGCCGCGTAAAGAGTGGCGGCAACGGCCGCTTGCGACTCACGGTGTTGTTGATCGTCTTCCTGATGATCAGCGGCACCGTGATCCTGCGTCGCTCCTATGGAAATCGTGGAGCACGTGAGCTCGTGGATCTCGACACGCGCCGAGCCTCGCTTGTTGCGGAGCGGTTGCGTCTCGAGGCCGAGATTCGGGCGGCCACGAGTCGCGCTCGTATCGTGCCAATCGCCACTGAACGTCTCCAGATGCACATCCCTGCCGACAGCGTAGTCATACTCGTTCCGCCGCCGACACGCGCACATGAAAGCCAGTAGGCGCATCGGCGCGATCCACCTGTTCCTCGCATTGTTCGTTGTCGCGCTCTTGGCGAAGTCGGCGCGCGTGCAGTTCTGGCAGCGCAAGGAACTCATCGCCGACGCGGCGCACCAGCAGAGCACGTCGAAGATCATTCCGGCGCCGCGCGGCGACATTCTCGATTCGCGCGGCGCAACGATCGCACAGAGCCGTGAAACGGTGAAGCTGGACATCGCCCCGAAAGATGTGAAGCGCGAACTCCCGAAGCTCAAGGTCGCACTCCTGCGAGCCGGCGTGCCGCGTGAATGGGTCGCGCGTGCAACGGACACAACGCGCAAATGGGTGTCGCTGCCCGGCCGCTATCTCGCGATCGATGTCGCGACGGCCAGTGCCATTCGCGGCGTCTACACCACGCCGATTGTGGAGCGTGCGTACACGTTCTCGGAGTCGATGCGTCGCATCGTGGGCCGAGTGGATAATGATGGAAAAGCAGTGGACGGCGTGGAGCTGTCGCTCGACACGCTACTCCGCGGGACGCCTGGCGCTGCGACCGTAATGCGCGACGTGCATGGCCGTCATTTCGATTCACCGGCCGCACAAGCGCGGTTGCCCGTGACGGGCAACACCGTGATGCTCACGATCAATCAGGAATTGCAGGAGATCGCGGAGCGTGCGCTAGGTGATGCTGTTGCGCGCATGAGCGCGGAGGGCGGCGATATCGTGGTTGTCGATCCGGAAGACGGGTCCATTCTCGCCATGGCGAGCCAACGTTCCAATCCGCTGTCGACCGCGAGCACGGCTCTCACAGAACCGTATGAGCCCGGCTCGACACTGAAGCCGTTGTTCGCTGCCACGCTCATGCAACAGGGCAAGGCGAAGGAATCCGACATGGTGCCTACCTATGGCGGGCATTGGCAGATCAACGGCAGGCCGATCACCGATGAGCACATCGGGAATGAGTTCTCGCTTGCCGATGTAATTCGTTTTTCCAGCAACATCGGCATCGTGCAGTTCGCGATGCGGCTCTCGGCGCGCGAGGAGTTCGAGGCACTGCGCGACTTCGGTTTCGGTTCTCCAACGGGTGTACCGTACCCTGTTGAAGCGGCCGGTACGCTCAAGAACCCGGGCGCGTGGTCGAAGCAGACGGGCAACTCGATGGCCATGGGCTATGAGATTGCGGTCACGCCGCTCCAGCTCGTCGCGGCGTACGTGGCGCTCGCAAACGATGGGGAGTTGCTCGAGCCGGCACTGGTGAAGGAAGTTCGCGCGCCCGATGGGACAGTGCTCTACCGTCACAAGCGCCGGGTGGCGCGGCGCGTAATATCGCCGTCGGTGGCGCGCCGTGTGCGTCAGATGCTGCTGAGCGTGGTGGAGGACGGTGGCACCGCCAAGAGGGCGGATCTCGGCAGTTTTTCACTGGCGGGAAAGACAGGCACTGCGCGCAGAGCTGAGAACGGTCACTACGATCTATCCAAGCACATCCCCACGTTCGTCGGGCTGTTTCCCGGTGACAACCCACAGTTCGTGATCCTCGTCAAGATCGACAACCCGAAGGGCGTGTACATGGGAGGCCTTACGGCTGCGCCCGTGACGAAGACGTTGGTTGAAGCGGCGCTCGCTTCGCGCAACGCGTCGCTGAACCGGCGCTCGCTTGCGGCAAGCCGTCACGACCGGCCGGCGGATCCGTCTGCGCTCAAGTTGACAGTGGCGCAGCCCTCGCCGGCCGAGACGACTTCCACGGCGCAGCGCGAGGCGATGCGGCTTTCGTCTGAGGCCGCAGTGGAAGACAGCGCCGGAAGTACGCCATTCGTCGCGTTGCTGCCGACGCCGCCAACCGGAAAGGCGCCGGTGATGCCGCCGCGCGAAGTGCCGGATGTGCACGGCCTTGGTTTGCGCCAGGCGGTTCACGCGTTGCATGCAGCGGGCTTCCGCGTGCGGCTCGAACGCGGCGGCACTCTGGACACGCAGCCGAGTGCAGGCTCGGTTGCGCCGGCGGGTGCGTTGGTGCGTCTCATGGCAAATCCATGAGCGCTGTTCCACTGCGAACGATTGCGGATGCGCTCCGTCGCGCCGGCTTGCTCGTCGCAGAGCATGGCGCGTTTCCGCAAACTGTGAGTGGAATTACCGACGACAGTCGTGCCGTAGTCACCGGCACGTTGTTTCTTGCTGTTCGCGGGTCGGAGCGCGACGGACATTCATTTCTGTCGAGTGCAATGGATGCGGGCGCGGTGGCGGCTGTTGTCGATGATCCGTCTACGACCGACCTCCCGTGTTTGGTGGTGACGGAGACGCGTCGTGCCGCGGCTGTTGCGGCCGCGGCATTTTACGGAGTGCCGGCGCGCGAGCTTCGTCTCGCTGCGGTCACGGGGACGAATGGGAAGACGACAACCGCCGGTATGCTGCGTCATCTTCTGGACGAGCCCGAGGCAATCTGTGCGTCGATCGGCACGCTTGGCGTGCTGGTTGGTTCGAAGGGCCAGGAATTGCCTGGCGGCAGTGGACTCACCACCCCGGGTCCCGTTGAGTTGCAGCGCGTGCTGCGCGAGTTGGTCGACATGGGCGTGAAGTGCGTGGCGATGGAGACGTCGTCGCACGCGTTGCATCAGGGGCGTGTAGACGGCTTGCAATTCAACGTCGGCGTCTTCACGAACTTCACGCGCGATCATCTCGACTATCACGGCACCATGGAGCAGTATCTCGCCGCGAAGGCACTGCTCGTGGGCAAGCTCGCACCGAATGGCGCCGCAGTGATCAATGCCGACGATGATGCGTGGAGGGGCCTGCCACCTGCGCCGCGTTGTGTGCGGTTTGGCACGGGAGAGGAGACGGATGTCTGCGTGCGCGACGTGATCTATGGTCCGCGAGGCAGTGAGTGGTCGCTCGTCATTGGGCCTGAAGAGCATCGCGTCAATCTTCCGCTCATTGGCGACTTCAACGTTGCCAACGCACTCGGCGCTGCTGCCGCTGCGTACGCGCTCGGCGTGCCGGTGAGCGAGATTGCCGCGAAGCTGTCGACGTTGCCGCAGGTGCCCGGACGACTCGAGATCATCAGTGAGCATCCCACGGTGCTTCGCGACTACGCGCACACGCCCGACGCGCTCAACCGCGCGATCGATGCCGTGCGGCCGTTTACGCGCGGTGCGCTGGTGGTCGTTTTCGGCTGCGGTGGCGATCGCGACACGGGCAAGCGTCCGGAGATGGGGCGTATCGCGGAAGCGAAGGGCGATCGCGTGGTGGTGACGAGCGACAATCCGCGCACGGAGGATCCTGAAAAGATCCTCGATGACATCGAGGCAGGGATGTCGCGTCGTGATCATCTGCGTGTTGTCGATCGTCGTGAAGCGATTGCGCGGGCAATTCACGATGCAGGTGACAGCGATGTGATCCTGCTCGCCGGCAAGGGACATGAGGACTACCAGATACGAGGCACTGTGAAGTATCCGTTCGATGAGCGCGTGATCGTGAATGAGATAAAGGCGTTAAATGCAGATTCCTCGACTGCGCTCGGAATGACACACTCAGGCGTTGTCATTCCGAGCGCAGTCGAGGAATCTGCACCTACGCGGGTCACCAACTGATGGCCGGGGCAAACACACCGCAGGCGAGCGCGCTCGAGCAGCCGCCGTTCTGGACGCTCGATCGGCTGGCCGACGCGTTGGGCGTTGGTCCGCGCGGGCCGTCGGCTGTCACGCGCATTGCGACGGACACGCGCAACCTGAGCGAGGGCAGTTGCTTCGTTGCGCTCAAGGGCGAGTCGTTCGATGGACACGAGTTCCTCACCCAGGCTGTCGAGAACGGCGCACG
>JBBQHJ010000396.1:0-4329 GCA_038323865.1 Gemmatimonadales bacterium | reverse complement strand
CGCCGAACCTCTCGCGCCTCACGCCGGACGCCTCACGATCCCCGCACGCCGAACCTCTCGCGCCTCACGCCGGACGCCTCACGATCCCCGCACGCCGAACCTCTCGCGCAACACGCAGCACGCCTCACGTTAGGCTCGCCGAGCCCGCCATTCTTCGCGCGTCTGGCCCCACAGCTCAATGACATCGTGCTGATATGGCGCAGGCAGCCGAGCGTAGCCGCGATTGCGTGAGCCCAATCGCAACGCGAGACGTTGCGATGGCGCGTTCTCTGGATTGATGCAATGCACGATGTCCGTCCAGCCGAGGACGTCACACGCATAGTCCATGGCCGCAGTGGCTGCTTCGAGCGCGAGCCCGCGCCCCCACGAATCACGATGCAGTCCCCACCCGACTTCCGTGCCCGGCCAACCCCACGGCTGCCATGGACCGACACGTCCGATCCATTTGCCCGATTCCTTGTCGATGACGGAGAACATCGCGACGCCACAGAGCGCCCACGCGCCGGCCTGCGTCATCACGTTGCGCCATACAATCGGTTTCTCTTGCACCCCGCCGACGAACCGTGCCGCCTCTTCATCGGCCATCATCTCCGCCCAGCGGTCAAGGTCCTGGAGCTGCGGCGGGCGCAGGAGAAGTCGTTCAGTCTGGATCATGCGCTAACATTGCGCGTCACATCGATGCGAGCAACCTGCGCGGGCACAGAAGCGTTAGGTGGTTCATCCGCCCTCTCCTGTGATTCTCCGTTCCAATCTGTGCATTCTGTTGAAGCGACTTTCCGTGGGCGAGACTTTCTCCATGTGGGAAGGCCTTGGCGAGCTTCTGGCGCATTTCTTCGGATACGTGGCTGAGCTATTGGATCGCCCGCCCAAACTTCCAAAGCTCGAAGAGTGCCTTCGCTGCGGGTACCCACACGAAGGCGTGCGCTGCCCGAAGTGCCGCTACGTGTTCCGCATCAAACCCGCGCGTCAGTAACCGGCAGCACCGGCATCTGCGTCACGCGGATCCGGCGCGCCCACCAGCAGGCCCGTCTTTCGATCAAAGAAGATCGAATGCGCGGTGCCCTGTCTGCCCCCGAAGCGCACCGTGTACCCCATCGCCTTCAGTGCATCAACCGTCCGGGGGGGAAGTCCGTCCTTCTCCACGGAAATCACATCCGGCAACCACTGGTGATGAAAGCGCGGCGCATTCACCGCGTCCTGGAGGGGCATCGAGAAATCGATCTGATTCAGCACCACCTGGAGCACCGTGTTGATGATCGTGCGTCCACCCGGGCTGCCGACGACCGCGAAGAGCTTTCCGTCCTTCGCAATGATGGTTGGCGTCATGCTCGAGAGCATGCGCTTGCCCGGCTTCGCGAGATTCGGCGCCGTGCCGATCAGCCCAGTCGAATCAGTAACGCCGGGCTTTCCGTTGAAGTCGCCCATCTCGTTGTTGAGCAGGAAGCCTGCGCCTGGCACCACGGCGCCGAGTCCATAGCCGGCTTCAAGCGTGTACGTGACTGACCCGGCCATGCCGTTCGCGTCGACCACTGAGAAGTGCGTGGTCTGATCGCTTTCATGCGCTTCCGTCACCTGGGTTGGCGCTGAAGGCGTTGCTCGATCGGCGTGAATGGTTTTCTGGAGCTCGGTCGCGTACGTCTTGCTCATGAGCCGTTCGATTGGCGGCTTCGCGAAATCCGGATCGCCCATGTACTTCGCGCGATCAATGAAGGCGCGACGCATGGCTTCCGTCACCAGATGCACATACTGCGGCGAGTTGTGCCTGGTGGCAGCGAGATCGTAGCCCTCCAAAATGTTCAGCATCTCGATCATCGCCACGCCACCGGAGCTCGGCGGCGGCATCGAGATGATATCATAGCCACGATACGTGCCGTGAACGGCTGCGCGTTCCTTCGCCTGATAGGCCGCGAGATCGGCCTCAGTGATCATGCCACCGTTGGCGCGCATGACATCGGCGACGAGCTTGGCCGTCTCGCCAGTGTAGAAGCCATCGCGGCCCTTGTCGCGAATGCGCGTGAGTGTGCGCGCGAGATCGGGTAGCGTGATCTTCTCGCCGGCAACATAGGCGACGCCATTCTTCGAGTACGCGGCAATGCTGGCGGGATACGACTCGAACGAGCCCTTGATGGCACCCGCGAGGGATCGTGCGAGCCCTGTCGGCGCGACGAAGCCATCGCTGGCGAGCTTCACTGCGGGTGAGACAAGCGCCGTCCATGGCGTCTTACCGTATTTGTCATGCGCCAACGCAAAACCGGCGACTGTGCCCGGCACCCCGACAGCGCGCATGCTGCCGTGATGAATGCGTGCGGAATACGCGCCGGTGGAATCCGTGAACATTTCCGGATTCGCCGCCTTGGGCGCTATCTCCCGGAAGTCGATCGTCGTTGCTCGGCCATCGGGAAGCCGAATGACCATGAACCCGCCGCCTCCGATGTTGCCGGCGACCGGGTAGGTCACCGAGAGCGCAAAGCCCGTGGCAATGGCGGCGTCGACGGCATTGCCGCCTTTCTCGAGCACGTCGCGTCCGACGGCACTCGCGATGGCACTGGCCGAGACGACCATGCCGTGCGCTGGTGAAGCCGTGCGCGGGATGGTAGTAAAGGCGACTGTCGCAAGTGCGCCGACTGCGAGGAGCAGAGTTGCAATGCGTTTCATGTGAGCGGCTGTTGTGGTTGTTGCTGGCCGACCGGCAGATGGCCGACCGAGAGCTGGTTATACGTCACAAATATCGAACGCCTGCTTGAGCGACGCGAGCGGATCGCGCTTCGGCACGAACTCCTGCGCGACAAATCCCTGGAAGCCCGTATCAGCAATCGCCGTCATCACGCGGCGATAATTGAGCTCCTGCGTATCGTCGATCTCATTGCGCCCGGGCACGCCACCCGTGTGGTAGTGCGCAATGTGCGGCGCGTATGTGCGAATGGTCGCGATGACGTCGCCTTCCATGATCTGCATGTGATAGATGTCGTAGAGCAACTTCACGCGCGGTGAGGCGACACCCTTCACGACTTCCACACCCCACGCCGTGTGATCGGCCTGGTAATCCTTGTGATCGACTTTGCTGTTGAGCAATTCGAGACACAACGTCACGCTGTGCTGCTCAGCGAGGGGTGCAAGACGCTTGAGCCCTGCCACGCAATTCACGATGCCCTCGCCGTCGCTCAAGCCGGCGCGATTGCCGCTGAAGCACACGATGTTCGGCACCCCTGCCGCCGCCGCGAGTGGAATCATCTTCTCGGCATCGGCCACGAGCTTGTCGTGGTTGTCCGGACGATTGAATCCAACTGGAATGCGACCGAACCCATTCGCCATCGCGCACGCAAGTCCGTGCTTCCTCGGAATGTCGTACTCGCCGGGATCGAGCAGGTCGATGCCGCGATAGCCGAAGCCCTTTGCCGCTTCGCACAGGTCATCGATTGGCATGCGGCCGTAACACCAGCGCGAAACGGAATGCTTGAGGCGACCAGCTGGTCGCTTCAGCTCGAACGGGAGCATTGTGGAAGCTGCGATCACTCCCATCGCGGCAACCGCACCTCGTCGCGTAAGAGCGTCAGAGTGCATTGCGCTTCAACTCTCCGACTGCATGCGCCACCGCGCGTGCCGTCAACGCCATATAGGTGATACTCGGATTCTGGCATGCACTGCTCGCCATGCACGCGCCATCGGTGATGAACAGGTTCTTTACGTCCCATGCCTGATTCCACGCGTTGAGCACACCTTCATTCGGCGTCTTGCTCATGCGCGCACCGCCCATCTCGTGAATGCAGTGGCCTGGCGGATTGTTGGATCCATGCGTCCGCACATCCTTGCACCCCGCCGCCTCGAGCATCTCGGCCATCGCCGTCTGCATGTCCTTGTCCATCGCGCGCTCATTCTCACGCCAGCGCACATCAATGGCGGCAGCAGGAATGCCCCACGTGTCTTTCACTGTGGGGTCGAGCGTCACACGGTTGTCCGCGTGCGGTAACGTCTCTCCCCAACCCGAAGCGCCAAAACGCCACGGACCCAGGTCCTCGATGAGCGACTGCTTGAACTCAGCGCCGTAGCCGGCCATGCCACCGCCACGTCCCCAACCACTGCGTCCGGCACCGCCCTGCATGCCGTAGCCGCGCAGAAAATCCGGATGATCCTTTGTGACATTCCGGAAGCGCGCGATGTAAATGCCATTCGGACGACGGCCAGCCGTGCGACGATCGAGATAGCCCGGCATCGTGCCGTCTGCGCCAGAGCCATAGTGATGATCCATCACGTAGCGACCAACCGTGCCGCTGCTATTCGCGAGACCGTCCGGAAAACGCGCGCTCTTCGAAAGCAGTAGCAGTCGCGTCG
>JBBQHJ010000395.1:0-4346 GCA_038323865.1 Gemmatimonadales bacterium | reverse complement strand
CATGGCCGGCGGAAGCATCAGCAGCGCATTGTCCACGGCATCTGCCGCAGCAGTGATGTGGGCGCATCGTTCGCGCGGCGTCACTGCGGCTTTCTCGAGAATCCAACGCAGGCGATCGCCCGTCTGGTATCCTCGGTGTTCCTCGCTCCACCAGCGCTCGGCCTCGCGGCCCGACTCCTCATAGAGCGCGTTGAGCTGCTCCTGCGGCAGGTCGCGCCCATAGGCGCCGAGCAGGGCGCCAACGGCTGTGCGGCGTAGCGCCACCCGTTCAGGTGTGCGCCCGCCGTCGTACAGCGTATCCCAGTAGTCGAATGTGATGGCGCGAAGCATCGCGCGAACCGCCCTTATCGAGTGGGGCGGCCGGGCGGAGTGTCGCTCTTGAAGACATCCCGGTTGAGCTGGACGTATTCCTTCAGGTTGGCCGGCACGTCTTCCTCGGGGAAGATGGCGGTCACCGGACACTCCGGCTCACATGCCCCGCAGTCGATGCATTCGTCGGGGTGAATGAACAGCTGGTTTTCCCCCTCGTAGATGCAGTCCACGGGACATACATCCACACACGCTTTGTCCTTCGTGTTGATGCACGCTTCTGTTATGACGTAGGGCATTGATCGCCTCTGAATTATGCTGCGTTCGACTCTTGCAAACGCAAGATAATCGGGATGTTTCGCCTACGGAACGATCACGCCAGCAATTGCGGACAGGACCGCGTCCACATTGGCGCCCGGATCCACGCCATCCGTCGCCTTTTCCTTATAGGCACTTCCGGCGATCAGGTGGAAATCGAACGACGTGAGGGCCGAGAAGAAGATGCTCGCGAGGGCCGTCGGATAGTAATTCCCGGTCGGGTAGCCTGTGGTGCTCGACAACGTGATCACGTTGTTGGTAAACCTGGCGCTCGGGGCAAAGGTGTTGAGGGACACGGTTCCTGCGGTCACCCCCGAGCCCTTCATCCCGTTCACACCGCCACCGATGATGTTGTCGCGAAAGGCAAGCCGGATCATCGGCTGGTTGGTGCCACCGCCAAACGTCAATGCCGCGCTCGTGGGATCGACAATCGTGTTGTGAGCGAACACCAGATCGCTCACGTCGCCATTGAGCAGCGCGCCCTGTCCAATTCCGTCGTATGTGGCGGTGTTGATCGTGTGGACGATATTGTCCGTAATCGTCAGTCGGCGCGCCGGAATATCCGCGAACGCGTTGTCGGGGCTACCGGACACAGTGAAGGCGCCGCCGACATTGCGCACGAGATTGTACCGGAACGTGACGTCCTGCGTCACGCACCAGTTGCACGCGCCATCCTGGTTCACGGTCTTTATCGCGATCGCCGTACCGGACTGGCCGTCGGTCCAGTTGTTCTCGAAGAGATTGCCCTCCACGAGCACACGCTGCGCGTGCTTGAGCTCGAAGAGATTCTTCACGAGCCAGTGCTGCGCAATTCCCTTCCAGCTCGTCGGCTTGAAGAAGTGATTATGCCGGATCTCGATGTCGCTCGGCGTAAGGTTCGGCACATTCGGATCGGCGCCCCCGAACATGATGTTCTCGCCCGACGCTTCGAGATAGTTGTTCACGATCTTGAACGGGCCGGGCCCATTCCAGCCGGCAATGGCCTGCGCATCTGCACCATTCTCGTGGCACGCGCTCAAGTAGGAATCGATCACCGCCGAGGCGCCGGAGTTTAGACCGACACAACGCCGGGTGTTCTGCAGCAGCAAGCCGTGGATGTACATGCGATCAAGCACGAAGTCGTGCGGCACAGTGGCCAGCTGTTTCTGCGGGTTCGTTCCGTCTTCGCCGAGACGTACCAGACCCGTGTTCGACGCCACCGTCGACACCTGCGACACCTCGATGCCGATGATGCGGATATGATGCGCGCCTGGCGTCGACGAAATTGCGCCCAAGTTGTTTGGGCTGAGAATGATCGGCAGCTGGAGCGCCGCAGCGATCGCCGGCGTCATGCGCGAACCTTCCGCCGGTAGGCCCGTCATCGTGACAGGGCGGATAGTAATCCACTTCCCGCCATTGCTCGTACCGCGATTTGCCAGCGTGAAGTTGCCGATGAGCGTTACGCCGTTCTGGATTGCAATGACGTCGCCGAAGTTCGCCGAGTTGAGCGCGTTCTGAAACGACGTCGCCGTGGAGACCGTGTGTACCTGTCCGCCTGCATCAGGCGCCGGCGGCGCAGTGGTATTGAGGTAGGTCTGCGGAAGCGTTGCCAGCGTTTCAGGCCCGTCAGTCACAGAAAGCGACACCACATTCAGGGAGATCGTCGCGCTCACACTGCCCGTTGCAGCCGTGATCTGCGCCGTACCCGCGGACAGTGCTGAGACAACACCGCCCGACACCGCCGCGACATTCGACGCCGAACTCGACCACGTGATCGCCGCTGCTCCGACATCCTGCCCAAGGCCGTTCTTCGCCGATGCGCTCAAAGAAGTCGTGCCACCCACCGTGAGCGTTGCTACGCTCGACGGTGAGATCACGACAGACGTGACCACGTTCGTATTCGTGCCCGTGTTCGTGCTGCTATTGACCGCGGATGGCAGATCTGGACCACTGCCACAGGCAACCACGCCAAGGGCAGCGGCACATGCCGCACGAAGGACAACTGGATGCATACAGCTCGGGTACAGGTAGGAAGTCCCGGCGACTGTTCGGTGGGGCGAACCCGCTTTCTCAACTGCTACAGACTGCGGCCTCGTCCGTCAATAACGAGAATCACAGAGTCACTGTTCCTACCGCCAGGGTGGTGCTGCCCCGGGCTTCTTCTTGAGGTCCGGGTTCTCCCGGTACAGCGTGCACGTGCGGCCAATCGTCTGCACAACGTCCGCCCCGAGCTTCTCCGCGATGTCATGCGAGGCGTCTTTCGGCTTTGCATCCGTGGTTTTCGCGAGCGCAATCTTCACAAGCTCGTGCGTCCGCAGTGCATCATCGATGGTCTGGATGAGCGCATCCGTCAGCCCATGATGACCAACGTGCACCATCGGACTGAGATGGTGCGCTTCTGTGCGCAACGCAGCGCGCTCCTTCGAGGTAATCGTCATTGCCGTGCGGGGTCCTGCATCAGGAGGAAGAGCGGATACGGGTTGATCGGGTCGCCGTCCCAGAAGCGGCCGTCGGTCGGCATGCGCATCACCTGAAAGTGAAGGTGCGGCGTGTCCTTGGGAGCGTTCCCCGTCGTGCCAACAAAACCTAGTGTATCACCCCGTGCGACCGTAGCGCCCTGCGTCAGTCCGGCCCGGTATGCATCGAGATGCGCATAGTAGTAGACCACCCGACCGAGGGGATCGCTCGCATAGATGCTGTTTCCGCCGAGCGCGTTGAAGCCCACGCGAAGAATCCGACCACTGTCCGCACTGATCACCGGTGTTCCGCGTGGCGCCAGAATGTCGAGCGCCCGATGCACGCGCTTGTCCTCGCGACCCTCATCGAACGAGTCGCGCAGCTTCCCGACCGCCATACCCGCTACGGGAATCTCCAATCTGCGAGTCAGGAGATAGTTCACTACATCGCTGCTCGAAACCGTCACTGGTCCTGCTGGGGCCGCTGAGGCGTTGCCGGCAACTACCACTGGCGGCGCCGACGCGACCGGTACCGGTGCGCTGTACATGTGCCTCGAGCAGGCGGAGGTAGCCAAAATGAGAACTGCAGCCGAGGCGCGACGCATGTACAAGGACGCGTGCGCTCGACTGCAGTCACCACTCGTTCTGGATCACCCTACGGGACGATGACTCCACTGACGGCGGACAGAACCGCATCCACGTTCGAACCCGGATCGGTGCCATCAACTGCCTTCAAGCGGTAGACGCTCGAGGCGAGCAGATGGAAGTCGAATGACGCAGACGATGCAAACGCAATCGCCGAGAGCGAGCCGGGATAGCTATTGCCTGCTGGGTAACCGGTCGCGCCAGCAGTCATCGTGATGACATTGCCGGCGAAGTACGCAGACGGCGCGAACGCGGCAATCGAGGCTGAACCGCCAGCCACGCCGGAACCCTTCACGCCACTCACACCACCACCGATGATGTTGTCGCGCAGTGAAAGCCGAACGATCGGTTCATTCAACGAACCGCCGAAGCTCACGGCAGCACTCGTCGGATCGATGATGGTGTTGTGTGCGAAAACGATGTCGGTGAGGTTGCCGTTGAGCAGCACGCCCTGGCCAATACCATCGAAGATCCCCGTGTTGATGCTCTGCACAATGTTGTGCATGATCGTGATGCGACGAGCAGGGGTATCCGCGTAGTTGTTGTCCGGGCTTCCGGAGAGGGTGAAGCCACCACCGACGTTGCGCACCTGATTGTATCGGAAGGTGATGTCCTGAGTGACGCACCACGTGCAGGTGC
>JBBQHJ010000394.1:0-4378 GCA_038323865.1 Gemmatimonadales bacterium | reverse complement strand
GCCGGTTCAGACGCTGTTCGTTTACCACATCAACCGCCTCGACACCCGCACTGGCGACACCCTTGGCCTGCACCACATTCTGGTGCGCTTAACGCCACACGACTCGGCCATCGCGCTCGTGGATCGCAAGGCCGACGAACTCGCGAAGCTGACGTCCGGCGCCGACCAGCCAGCCAAGTTCGACGCGGCAGCCAAGACGATGGGACTGACGCCGTTTGCGATTCAGGCATTTGACGGAACGCCGGCGAGCTATGGCGTCCGCGCCGTGCCGAGCGTCAGCGCCTGGGCATTTGGTGGTGCGCACATCGGAGAGTCGAGCGACCTGTTCGACGGACCCGATGGCTACTATGTCGCACGCCTCGACTCGATCGCCCAGGGCGGCAAGGATTTCGACGCGGTGCGCGATCAGGTTCGTCAGCGCGTCGTGTTGGATCGCTCACTCGAACGTGAAGTGCCGAAGGCGCTCGCGGTCGCGGAGAGCGCACGGAAGTCCAGTCTCGAAGCGGCTGCACAGCAGGCAGGTCTCAAGGTCGAGTCGACCGGCATGACCACCCGCGCCGCGGCTGGCCGTACCATGGGTAGTCTTGGTCAAGCGGTCGGCAGCGCGTTCGTCGCACCACTCAACGAAGTGGTCGGGCCCATCCGTCAGAGCGACGCTGTTTACGTCACCCGCACGGATTCACGTAAGCCTGCCGATCGCGACGCGTTCGATAAGCAGAAAGCGGCGGTACGCGCGAATCGTCTGGCGCAGGTTCGTCAGCAGCGCATCCAGATGTACCTGGAAGATCTCCGCAAGAGCGCGAAGATCACCGATCGTCGCAAGGACATCTCGTCGCAGCTGAAGAAGCAGAGCGCAACCTGACGCATCGCACGGTCTAAATAAAAAAGGGCACACCGAATTGATTCGGTGTGCCCTTCTGCTTTGACCGAGCGGGCCCCCTAGATCAATCTCTTCGGCTCCGGCCGCACGGCTTCTTCGGCGTCACGACGGAGGGTCGGCTCCGGCGCATTCAACTGCGCGTCACGACGCGGTTCTGGCTCTGTCAGATTCCGCTCGACGTCGTTGACGTTCTTCTTGAACTCGCGAATACCCTTTCCGAACGACGCACTGATTTCCGGAATGCGCTTGGCACCGAAGAGTACGAGCACGATGAGCAGAATGATCATCAGCTCGCCGAACCCAAGATTACCGAACATTGGTGTCTCCTTTTAGAAGAGCGACCTGGCGATCAGGTACGCGATGAGGACGCCGAGCAGACTGAGCAGACTTACGTCGAGCGCGACGGGTCCAAGTGTGAGTTTGATGATAATGAGATCCAGGGATACCGGGCCGAGCGCCGGTTGTACCCCGGTGGTGAAGAATTCCTTGACTGCGCCTGCGGGAAGGAAGATCCGGGCCATCTGCGTCATCGCACCGCCGACGATGAACCCGATGGCCAGCGTTACCGCGTGAAACACCGGTCGGTGTTTGGAAGATCCGCGAGGTGCCATCAGGACCGCCTGTCCATGACGTAAAGGATAGCGTCGGCGAGCGCCGTGCGCGCCGGCGTGTCCGGCAGCGTATCGAGCGCGTCTTCAGCTTCACGAGCGAATTCCTCGCCCCGGCGACGCGCGTCGTCAATTCCACCAACGTCAGCGACAACCGCAATTACGTTCGCGATCTGATCGTCCGTGGGCTCCTCGGCCGCAAACAACGCATCCACAGAGGCCCGCGAGGCCGACGAAAGCCGCGGTAGGGCAAGGATGAGCGGCAACGTGACTTTGTGCTCCTTGAGATCATTCCCCGATGGCTTTCCCGTAACGGACGCCGTCTCGGTGTAATCGAGAATGTCGTCGGCGACCTGAAATGCCATCCCGAGCCGCTCGCCGTAGAACTTGAGCGCCGGACGATGCTGCGATGCGCCGCACATTGCGCCGGTCTCGCATGCAGCGCTCAACAATGACGCCGTCTTCGCCTGGATGAGCAACTCGTAGTCGCGCTCGGTGAACTTGAGGGCATCCATTGCCGCGAGCTGCCGCATTTCGCCAATGGTGAGCTGCGTTGAGACGCTCGTGAGCACACGCATGAACGCGAGATCTTCCAGCGCCACGAGCGCCTCGAGCGCGCGTGAATACAGAAAGTCGCCCATGATCACGCTCACCTGATGACTGAACAGGGAGTTGACCGTTGGCAATCCACGACGCATGGCCGAGTGATCGACAGAGTCGTCGTGGACGAGCGATGCGAGGTGCATGAGCTCGAGCACCGCCGCGAGCGTGATGACACGTGACTGCGATGCGCTTGCCGTCTCACTCGCGAGCAACGCGAGCGTCGGGCGAAACATCTTGCCGCGCATCTGCAGCAAATGGCCACTCACCTGTTCGATCATGGGGAGGTCGGCCGTCACGATGCGGCGCATCTCGGCTGCGACGGAGTCCAGCCTCTCGAGCACCGGCGCCTGGATTTCGCGCAGCGCGGCGGTCATGGGCGTCCTGACGCGCGCTGTGGCCCCACTCATGGTGCTGCGCCCTCTACCGCGGCAAGTCGATCACCAACATCGCGGAACTGGATATCGACCACGAACACGCGCTGGTAATACTCAATGGCCTTGTCACGCTGCCCACGCCGCTCGGCGCATTGGCCCAGCAGATAGAGTACGCCGACAAGCTTGTCGTCCGAGACACCCTGCTCGCTCAGGGCGCGCCCGAGAATGGTCGCGGCCATGGGGTACTGTGCCTTCTCCATGAAGCACTGCCCGAGCGCCTCATACGTCGGCACGCGATTGCTCGGTGCGCGCAGCGCCTTCTGGAATTCGGCCACGGCTTCATCGAGAAGTCCCATCTCCTTGAACGCGACGCCGAGATCATAATGGCTCTGATGATCTTCTTCCTCGACGTTCTCGGAGATGCCTTGCTTGAACTTCCGGAGCATATCCTGGAAGTCGGCTTCCTCATCACCCGTGGGCTCTTTCTCCTCGACGACCATGCGCGTGTCCTTTGGCGCTTCGTCGTCGCGGAGCCAGTCTCCGAGGTTGATGTACGTGTCGTCGGGTACGGCAGCGGGCTGGGCGGACGCTGTGGGCGCCGCAGCGGTCGTCTGTTGCGTGGTGCGCCGAGTTGGTGCCACAGGCTCCGGCGCGACTTCCGGCGCCGGGAAGCTTTCGAGTGCCGCCTGCGCGCGGAGATCGTCGGGAGCAAGATCGATGACGCGCTGGTAGATGGCGCGCGACTTGTCGAGCTGGCCGGCGCGGAACATTGCGTCAGCAAGCTGAAGATATGCCTCGAGGAGCCGGCCACGTTCGTTCGTGCGGAACGCGTACTCGACACGCTTCTGGTGATGCCGAACGGAGTCCGGATTCAGCAACACGATTTCGTCTGCGAGTTTTGACGCGGCAGACAAATCATCGGCGCGCTCGAATCCGAGCATCGCGTTTTCAAGCTCGCGCAGTCCACCCTCGCGATCACCCGACTCGAGCATCGCCTCGGCGAGACGACGACGCGTGGCATGATCATCCGGTTCGCCGGCAACAAGCGCTTGAAGTAACTCGACCGACTGCTCTGCCATGGCCGTCGATGCGCGACGCGCCGGCGGCGGCGTCCGCATGTCGATCAGCTCGTTCGAGATTGGCGTCGCCGATACGGGTGGTGTGAGCAGCTCAAAGCTCGGGCTGCTCGCGCGCGCCGGCGTTCTCTTTGGATCACCCGACGGCACCTCGAGATCCAAGAGCGGCAGATCGTCGGTCGGAGATGAATACTGCGCTTCAGTGCTGAGCGGAGTCGGAATGATGAGCGGCAAATCACCGCCAATCGATTCCTCCTCATCGTCTGCGTCCGCCGGTGCTTCCTTGCCGTCCTCATCGATCAACATCGGAAGGCCCATCAGCGAACTGCGCGGCGTCGGGCGCGGTGCGGCGTCGTCGTCGGGCATGCCGATGTCGAGATCGATGGCCGAAATGGATTCATCCAGAACGGCATTCGTCGCAAGCGGCGTGTTCCCCGTTGAAATCTCGAGATCGAGGAGGTCCGGGACCTCGCTGCCCGCCGGCGGAGTGGTGCGCTCTTCCTTCGGCTCGTCGAAACTCGTCGGCTCAAAATCGAGCAACGCAGGCGTCGGCGTTGCGCCAGCGCCCATTGCCGTCGTCTCCAGCCCGTCGAGCAAACTGGCGTCCGTGCCAGCGGACATCTCGAACTCCGCCACGCGCGTGACACCATCGAGCACGGTGGGATCGATGAGTGGTGTCTCGAGCACTTCGGCCGGTGTCGCGATGTTTACCAATGGCGTTGGCATCGACGACGACGGCACTGCCGGCGACATTGCAGGGGTCTCGTCGATCGAGAGAAGCTCGAGTCCCCGTGTCGCAGTGCGGTTGATGGCGGACGAGTGCCGCTTCGGCGTTGA
>JBBQHJ010000393.1:0-4391 GCA_038323865.1 Gemmatimonadales bacterium | reverse complement strand
TGGACGCAATCACGACCCCACTTCGCACCGCCTTCCAATGAGACTCCTCCTGATCCCCCTGCTCCTGGCGTGCGGATGCGCTGGTGCGCAGAGCAACCCTGCGCCGGACGCGTTGGTCCGGCCCGGTATTGAAGTATTTCTGCGTGACGTTCCTGCCGTCGCAAAGGGAAAGCGCATTGGACTCATCACGAATCAGAGCGGTATCGATCGCAGCGGACGTCTCGACATCGACCTCATCGCGCAACACAAAGATCTCAAGCTCGTCGCGCTCATGGCGGCCGAGCACGGCATTCGGGGAACAGTGGCCGATGGCGCCGCGATCAGCGACGAGGTGGATCCCAAGACACGCGTTCCCATCTATTCGCTCTACAAGTCGGAAGATCACGGGCCGACGGACGAAATGCTGAAGGACGTCGATGTCCTCGTGTACGATCTTCAGGAAGTCGGCGGGCGCACGTGGACGTACGTCTCCACGATGGCGCTCTCGCTGCAGGCAGCCAAGCACAAGGGAATTCCGTTCATCGTGCTCGACCGGCCCAATCCAATTGGTGGCGAGATTGTCGAGGGTGCGGTACTCGATCCCAAGTTCAAGTCGTTCGTGGGCATGTATCCCATTCCGGCGCGACATGGGCTGACCGTGGGCGAGCTCGCAACGATGTTCAACGAGAAGTTCGGCATCGGCGCGAATCTCATTGTCATTCGCGCCGAGAACTGGAAGCGTTCACAGTGGTTCGACGACGCCGGGCTCGCATGGGTCAACCCCTCGCCGAACCTGCGCTCACTCACGGCGTTGAACAGTTATCCCGGCACCGTGTACTTCGAAGGCACCACGGTCAGCGAAGGGCGCGGCACCGATCGGCCCTTCGAACAAGTCGGTGCGCCATGGCTCAAGGCCGAGAGCGTCGTGAGCTCGATGAACGCGATGAAGCTCCCGGGCGTGCGCTTTGAGGCCATCACGATGTCGATCGCCCCCACGGCCGCAAAGTGGAAGGGACAGACCGTTCCCGCCATCCGCTACGTGATCACTGATCGAAATGCTTATCGTCCCGTGCGCACGGCGTTGCTCATGATTGATGAAATCCGGAGAGAGCACCTGAAGGAGTTCGCCTGGACCGGCACAATTGATCGACTGACGGGGTCGGACAAGGTGCGCTTGGCCATCGAGGGCGGCCGGCTCCCTGCACTACTCGACGAATGGGATCGCAGCGCCGCCGCGTTCAAGGTGAGCAGCGCATCGTTCCTGATGTACTAACGGATTGCCTGTCGAGCGAGCAGCCAGCCGATCGCGAGGAAAGTCAGTGCTCGTTCTTCGAGACCGATCAACGGCACTGACTTTCCGAGGATCACGAGCACGAGCGTCGCAATCAGCACAACGGTGAGTAGCGCTACATAGGCGGCGGAGAGCGACAGCGTTATTCGGCCCAGACGGGTTCTGAGAAGTTGGTCGCGCTCCGGAAATGTGCAGAGCATGGCGAGCCACAACCCTCCCATGCCAGCGCTGGCCGCGATGACGTGAACCCATCCGCGTGCGGTCAGTGCGTACTGCCATGGATACCACGGGTCTGTTTGAAACAGCACGACGGCAATGAGCGCGATGCCACTTGCTGTGAGTAGCCGCGGGCCGGCCGTTGCATTTCGTCCGCGCCACAGCAGCGACGCACCGATCATCGCCAGTCCAGCGAGGCTGAGCGTAGCCGCCCAGAGTAAACCGTGGTTGCCGAGCGCGTGCGCACTGAGCGGTTGCTCCAACGGACCGACGCCCGGGTCCACGACGTCGAGCGCAATCAGCCCCAGCGCGACAAGCCCGAGCGCGACGGCCACGGTTACGGCACCGCGCCGACTGTGCGACCCTTCGCTGTTAATGCTTGAGATGTTCGCGGAGTCGCTGTTCAGCACTGTCGATGTAACTGCGGTATCCGTCGCGATCGATGAACGGCGCTACCGAATCTCCCGTCGCTCGTGCGAGGAACTTGCGGTATCTGCCGAACTGCTTGCCATGAGCCGTTACCCAGATGTCTTCGGGAAGGTTACGCAGTACACCAAAACTCTTCTCGAAGTCGCTCTGCAGTGCGGGGTAGTCAAACACCGGCAGCTCGAGGCTGCAAGCACTCACGACCTGGAGATCGCGATCTGCATCGCGGACGGGAAACGTCCACGTCGTACAACCGGGCGTGTGGCCCGGTGTGATATGCGCCATCACCTCATTCGGACCCAGGCGAATGGTTGCGTGATCCTTGAAGCGGTGATCCACACGTGGCGGCGGAAAGTTGATGACGTGCAGCAACACCAGTGCGCGCAGCGGCCACGCGGTGGGCCCACCTGCCGCGACATCATCGGCATCGGCATCACTCACCCACAACTCGGCGCCGGATGCCTTTTGTAATTCCGCCAGCCCACCCGCGTGATCGAGGTGCGCGTGTGAGCTGAGCAGCACTTTCACATCGCGAATATCGAAGCCGAGTTTGGTGACGTTCGCGATGATCAGCGGCGGTGTTCCCGGATACCCGCCGTCAAGAAGGATGTGGCCCTCCGGACCGGTGAGCAGGAATGACGTGACGTCATTGGCACCGACGTAGTAGAGATTGCCGGCAATGCGGAACGGTTCTGCCGGCAGTTGTCCGCCGTGGTTGCTCGCGTCTTTCCACTTGGGAATAAGGACGGCCGCGGCAGCTACCATCAGAACAACGATGATGGAGAGGCCAACGCGAAGACGCGCACGTCTCACGAAGTCGCGCGCCTCTGCGCCGGCGGAGCCGCAGTCGAGTGATTCACGTGTCCAGGTCGTCGAGAGCTACTGAGCAACCATTTCACGAATGGTGTCGCACCACGGCGTGTTCGGCGCGAGCCGCGCCAGGTAGCTGCCCAACCGCGTTCGCGCCGGTGCCCCTCTAAAGGCGGTCGCCCGTCGCACACGCTCGGCCACAACATCCGCTGCGACATACGGCGCCAGAGGCGCAGTCTCCGGATTGTGGAGAATGGCCTGTGTCGCGACATCGATAAGCGCTTCTTCCGTTGGCGCAAATTGCGCGCGTACCTCGGCGGGGCGCGATTGAAGCCATTGCGCAATCTGCACTCGATGCGTTGGGTCGCTGCGCACGCGCTGCGTAAGGGCGTCGCGCAGATCGATCCAGTTCCGCGCGAGAAACCAGGACGGTATCGCGTCGGCCTTGTCACCGACGTCGAGTATCTGCGCGACCACCGCATGCATGCGCGGACGAATCCGGCGCGCGCGTTCTGCGAGTAGTCGCTCGCCCAGCGCCTGGCGCCGCGGCACTGCATTCACCTCGGGTGCCCCGCTCAACCCAGCTGCTTCCCTGCCCGATCCCCAATCCGCCTTCATGAGTGCTGCCCGTGCTCGCGCGGCGAGTGATGCCGCGAGCGTTCCACTCGCATTGAGCAGGATCACCACGATGGCATCGCGCGCCGGAGAATTTTCGTCGTGGCGCGCAGCGAAGCTCGCGAGGTTTCCGAGTTGTTCGTCGCTGACAGGAGATGTCTCGAGATACTCGAGCGTCGCGAGGCCGAGCTCCGTGGCCGCCTCGCGGCCAATGAGGAGTCGGACGGTCTGCTGATTCGCGAGGACGTCCGCGAGCGGCGTGGAGGGAGTGATCGACAGCATGGGTGTGCTACTAATAGGGGCCTGATTTGATCCTAGCCAGTGGTACGCCGTGCCGTTGTGATACACGTCTTAATGTCGCGAACGCCTTTTTGCCTGGTCTCTTGTATCTACTTTGTACCGCAAAGTAGATTGTCAGATCAGGAGAAGGCACATCTATAAGGTAGGGTTTCCATCGACGCCGTGAACAAGCTATCACCCGAATTCCTGCACCTGCAGACGGCGCTGGCGGGCGAGTATTCGCTTCAGCGGGAGCTTGGTCGTGGCGGAATGGGGGTGGTCTACCTCGCGCGCGACGTCCAGCTCGATCGCGACGTGGCCATCAAGGTCCTGCCAACACACCTCGCGCGAAGCTCGGTCGCCCGCGAGCGCTTCATGCGCGAAGCGCGCATGGCGGCTGGTCTGTCGCATCCGCACATCGTTCCAATCCATCGAGTTGGCGAAGCGGGCGGATTTGTCTTCTTCGTGATGAGCTACGTCGAGGGCGAGACACTTGGAGAACGACTTCGCACGCAGGGGCCGTTGCCGCCGGCCGAAGCGACGCGTGTGCTGCGCGAGGTTGCCTGGGCGCTCGCCTACGCGCATGGGCGGGGTATCGTCCACCGGGACGTGAAGCCGGACAACATTCTGCTCGAGGGGGGAACGGGCCGAGCGTTGGTGACAGATTTCGGAATTGCACACGGGGGCCCCGACAGCGCACCAGTAACCGATCCGGGCAAGATCATGGGGACCGCGCACTTCATGAGCCCCGAGCAGGCGGCGAGTGAAACCGTCG
>JBBQHJ010000392.1:0-4410 GCA_038323865.1 Gemmatimonadales bacterium | reverse complement strand
GAGCGCGCCGACGGCGCCGAGGAGCATCCCCATCGGGTGCGCGTCGTAGCGGGAGCCCGCGAGGAACTTCGGCTCGTGGGTGTGCACGTACGTGTGGCTCCGGATGTCCTCCTCCCAGCGCTCGAGCTGCGGCGCCGTCGGCAGCTCACACGTTGATCCGTTCTCCGCCGTTGCTGCCGGCATCGCCGCTCTGTTTGGACCGCTGCACGGCGGCGCCAACGAGCAGGTGCTCCACATGATCAAGGAGATCGGCGACAAGAAGAACATCCCCGCGTTCATCGAGAACGTGAAGGGCGGCAAGGGCGCCAAGCTCATGGGCTTTGGCCACCGCGTGTACAAGAGCTACGATCCGCGCGCGCGCATAGTGAAGAAGCTCGCCGACGATGTCTTCAAGGTTGTTGGTGTCGACAAGGATCTCGAGATCGCCCTCGAGCTCGAGCGCATCGCGCTGAGCGACGAGTACTTCATCTCGCGCAAGCTCTACCCGAATGTCGATTTCTACACGGGCCTGATTTATCGCTCCATGGCATTCCCCACGGACTTCTTCACGGTGTTGTTCGCCGTGGCGCGCACCGCGGGCTGGCTCGCGCAGTGGGAAGAGATGCTCAACGACAAGGAACAGAAGATCGCACGCCCGCGTCAGATCTACACCGGCTACGCCGAGCGTCCGTACGCGACGTCGCTCAGCTATGACAGCAGGCACGGCGAAAAGAAGGACGCTGTCAGGAAGTAAGCGCGCTTCGACTCGTACAAAGGGGCCTCGAACTTCGAGGCCCCTTTGCTTATCACACAATGGCGAACCGGCACGTCGTGTACGTGCGGCAGTGTTGTCTGTCTTACGCGCGAGTACGGCGACTCGTTTGTCCAGCGTACGTTGCGCAATGCTTGCGAACCGGGCACAGCTCGCAGTGCGCGATGCGCGCGGTGCACACCAATGCTCCGAGTTCCATTAACGCCTGATTGTGTGTCCAGGTAGCCCTTCCCGTTCGAGGAAGAATAGAGCGCGCAATCTCCCACAACTGCTTCGAACCCTTCGTGGACTTGATCTGCACGTTCGGAGCAAAGACGCGCTTCAGCACACGCGCGACATTCGTGTCAACCAACTCTGCGCGTCGCTCGTAGGCGAATGAGCTCACGGCGCCGGCCGTGTATGCACCAACGCCGGGAAGCGTGCGTAGCTCTTGCGCATCTGCCGGCAACGTCGCGTCAGATGCGCGACCATTCTCGGTGATTACCTTGGCGAGGGCGTGGAGGTTCCGCGCGCGTGCGTAGTAGCCGAGTCCTGACCACGCATCAGTCACACGCTTCGGCTTGGCGCGGGCAATGGAAGAGAGCGTCGGAAAGGTTTCGAGAAATTCGGCGTACTTGGGCACGACGCGTGACACCTGCGTCTGCTGCAGCATCAACTCCGAAACGAGGATGCGATACGGATCGCGCGTGCGCCGCCACGGAAGGTCGCGCCCGTTGGCGCGAAACCATTTTCGTAAAGCAACGCTGAATGCAGTTGTGTCATTCCGAACGGAGCGCACGCCTACTGCGGAGTCCACTGCGGCGTAGACGAAAACAGACCGTCCACAAAGCCAACGCGGTGCGCGAGAAACAATCCGAACGCAATGCTCGCCACTCCGCTTGCAATGCGCAGCGTGCGATTCAACCCCGCGAACTTGTTCACGGCAAGCAGCGAAGGCGCAGCAATCGACGCGGTGACCAGCAGCATGCCTGCAATCGTGCCGACGCCGAATATCGCGAGATAGCCGAATGCCCAGAGCGGATTCGGAATCAGGGCCACCTGCGGCAGTGTCGCCACAGCGGCTGAACCAGCCAATCCGTGAACGAATCCAACCGTCAGTGGACGCGCCGTGCTGTCCGCAACGCGACGTTCACCACCCGCGAGCGTCATCAATCCGAGCACAATCAGCATGACCGCAACGGCAAACTCGAGCGAGAGTCCAACGCGAGCAGGGATTGCCGCGAGTTGGACCTTGAGCACAACGATCGCTCCACCCACGAGCAGGATGGTTGCTGTGTGACCGATGCCCCACAGCACACCGGTACGCGCTGCGCGCATCAGCGAACGCTGTTGCGTCACGATGGTCGTGACGGCCACCACGTGATCGGCATCCGTCGCGTGACGCATGCCGAGCAGAAATCCAAGGGTGAGTACGGCGAGGAGTGCGCTCGTCATGCGCGGCCGAGCACTGCGCGAGCGATCACGAATCCCGCCATGGTGGCACCCAGCGCCAGCGCGAGACTCGCCGTCACGTTCAGCGCGGCGAGACCGGGCGACCCACTCTCGACAAGTGCCACCGTGTCGGCACTAAACGTTGAGAACGTCGTATAGCCACCGCAGAATCCGACCACGAGCAGATACTGAATCAAAGTTGCGTGGTCAGTCTTTCGGGCCATTGCCACAATCAGAATGCCAATGAGAAACGAGCCGGAGGCGTTGACCAGCAACGTGCCGATCGGGAACGGCCTGGCTCCACCGCCAAGGCGCAGCTGGAACCAGGTGCCGATGACCATGCGCATTACGCCGCCCACAGCACTACCAATTGCGACGTAGATGTAGTTCATCTTGAGAGTGGCGAACGGTGTCGTCCTGAGCGAAGCGAGGGACCTGCTTTCAATCTGCACTTCCGCCCTTCGGCCCTTGAATCTAACGTCCTCAACATGACCTCACCCATCACCCTCGCCGACGTCCAGGCCGCCCGCCAGCGCCTGTCTGCCTACCTGGAGCCGACGCCGTTACGCACCTACCCGGTGCTCGACGCCGCAGTTCCCGGTGTTCAACTCTTCGTGAAGCACGAGAACATGCAGCCCACCGGTTCGTTCAAGGTGCGCAACGGGCTCTCGACAATCACTTCCCTGACTGCGGACGAACGCAATCGTGGCATCATCGGCGCCACCACGGGCAACCACGGACTCGGCCTCGCCTACGCCGGCAAGCAACTCGGCGCACCGGTCACCATCTGCGTTCCACTCGGCAACAATCCGGAAAAGAACGCGGCACTTCGTGCCTGGGGTGCAACCGTCATCGAGGAAGGGAAAGACTACGACGACGCCGTGCAGCACTCGCTGCGCCTCGCATCGGAGCGCGGATTCACGCTCGCGCACTCCACGAACAACGTCAACGTGCTCACCGGCGCCGGCACCATGTCGCTCGAGATCTTCGAGCAGACCGGTGCACTCGATGTCCTGATCATCGCCGTGGGTGGCGGCTCACAGGCCGTTGGCGCGATCACGGTATCGCGTGCACTCCGTCCCGACCTGAAGATCATTGGCGTTCAGGCAGCGGGAGCCGCGACTGGTCACGACGGTTGGCACGCGCGCGCGATGCGACAGGGTTCGCGCGCTGATACGTTCGCTGAGGGCGTGGCAACTCGCTCGACCTACGAGCTCACCTTTCCGGCGCTGCTCGACGGCCTCGCGGAATTCATCACCGTCACCGACGCGGAGATCGCCGAGGCAGTGCGCGTGATTCTGTCGAGCACGCACCATCTCGTGGAGGGGGCGGGCGCCATGGGTGTTGCCGCAGCGATCAAGCTGAAGGATCAGTTGGCCGGAAAGCGCGTGGGCGTTGTGTTCTGCGGCGGCAACATGGACTCAGGGGTGCTGCGAAAAATCCTGAATCACGAGATGTGACCTCGAGCAGGCTCCTTTTCCTTTTCGAATAGGAGCTTGCTCTGGAAGCGCTGGGATTCGCTGATCCGCTCCACCTCGATGCTCATGGTATCGATGCTCTGCTGGAGCTGCTCGAGTTGATGCCGTAACGCTGAAGCATCCTGCGAAGGTGCGGTCTCGGCGCGACGCTCCATGCGCCGCGCGATCATGCGGGCGAACGGGCCAAGAATGAAAATCGCCGCGACGAGTGCCATGAGTCCGATGGCGGTCTGCTCGGCACTGCGCACGATGCGGTACACATCAGGCGGCAATTGTGAGCAGGTGACCGTCTTCGAACTGCCGTTGTCGTCGATGGTGCACTGCCCGCCATTGCGCGGAATGACGCGGACGACATTCTCCACGCCCAGACCGCCAACGCCACTGCCTCTACCTTGTCCGCTACTCTGCATGCGTATCTCCGTCAGGCCCGGAATCCCTACGAGACCTTCCTGGTCTTTCGTTTCAGAAAGTCCATCAGGATGAATTGCCCGAGCGTCATCGTCGTGGTGAAATACGCCTTGCCGCGTGAGATCTCGCTCATCCGCTTCACGAATTCCACAAGTGCCCGGTCGCGGGCCAGCATGAACGTATTGATCATGATGCCCGACTTCCGGCACATTGCGACTTCCTGAAGCGTCTTCTCGATGACCGTGACGTCGAGGCCATAGGCGTTCTTGTAGATCTGGCCATCGGGCAAGGTCAACGCGCTCGGCTTGCCATCGGTGATCATGATGATCTGCCGCATGTCCT
>JBBQHJ010000391.1:0-4410 GCA_038323865.1 Gemmatimonadales bacterium | reverse complement strand
ATGACTTCGACCGGTACGGATTGCCCTGGCCGTCGATGCTCACGACGATGAAGCCCAGCTCGGCGAGCGCCTGGTTATCACCGCGCGACGGGGAGAACGAGCGCGAGCCGACGGAGCCGCCCTGCGGACCAGGATAGATGTAGTTGATGATCGGGTACTTCTTGGTCGAGTCGAAGTTCTTCGGCAAGAACATCACGCCGTAGAGATCCGTCTTTCCGTCGCGCGCCTTGACCGTGATCGGCATTGGCGCGCGCCAACCCGATGCAACGAGGCGCGAGATGTCTGCCTTCTCGAGTGTCGCGAGCAGCTTGCCGTTCTCATCGCGGAGCACCGTGACAGGCGGCACGTTCATCTGCGAGTACGTGTCCACGAAATACTTGCCGCTCGGGCTGAGCTGGATCGAGTGATCACCTACTTCCGGCGTCAGGACCGCGAAGCCCTTGCCGTCCAGCTTCACTTTGCAGAGCTGATGGAAGTACGGGTCCATTCCGGCCGTCTTGCCTACGCATCGGAACCACAGCGTGCGACTCTTTTCGTCGAGCCGGTCCATCGACACCACGTTTCCTGCGCCGGTGGTGATCTGGTTCTTCAGCTTGCCCGTGGTGAGATCATAGAGGTAGAGCTGACTCCAGTCGTCACGCTCGGAGAACCAGATGAACTCGTTGCTCGCCGGAAGCACCTTCCAGTTCGCGGCTTCGATGCCCGACTCATACTGCGTGGGTACGGTTTCGGTGTAGACGTCGCGAATGGCGCCCGTGTTCGCATCGGCAATGCGCAGTGTCGCGATCTTGTGATCTCGCGAGTTTGACACGAACGCGATGTGCGACCCATCGGCATACCACTGGACGTCCGTGAAGCCGCCATCGCAGGAAATATCGTCGCACAGCGTGGAACGATGCTGGTCGGCCGGCATCTGGAAGCGCGTGACGTTCCCGTTATCGACGTCGATGATCACGCGCTGGATCGTGGTGATCACGCTGTCACCAGGCAGCGGATAGGCCCACGCTTTCAGCGCGGGATGTCCCGCCACCGTGCTTGTGAGATACCACATACCGACATTCCGTTCGTCCTGCTGGAATGTTGCGACCTTTTTCGAATCGGGGGACCACGCGACAATCGGGCGATCGCTGTGCGTCCACCCGGCGTTGTCCGTCGCGTAACCGAAGCTCTTCGCGCCATCGGTGGTGAGCTGCTTTTCCTGATTGGTCGCGATATCGCGTGACCACAGGTTGTTGTCGCGAATGAACACCGCACGCTTGCCGTCCGGCGACCGCGATTCCGGCGTCCGAGCGCCACGCCGGCCCGCGGGAGCAGCGGCAGCGTTCGACGTATCGATCGGGGCCCCTCCGCACTTACCGGCTTCGCGCGTACACGAGACGCGCGAGCCCTTTGCCGGATCGACGAGAATCAACTCGTTGCCACCCGCCGTGGTCGTTCGGTACCAAAGGCGGTCGTCAGGCAGCCACGTTGGGCGGAGTCCCATGCCGGTGACGAGCTGGCTTGTATACGGCGCCAGGGTGTGAGCGGCGCGATCGTAGTCAGCGGAGGTGACGACCTTCTGCTGTGCGAGCAGCGGCGTCAGCGCGAGAAGCTGCGCGGCCTGAACCGCGAGCACGAATCGAAGCGGACGGATCGACATACGGGTACGTGGGAACGGGAGGAGGTTCAACTCTTCGAATCTATCCCCCGCACTCCGAGCCGCGCTATCTAAGGTATTGCTGGCGATTCGGCGCGCCCTCTGGGTACCTTGGGGCTCAGAATGCCCGAACTCCCGGACGTTACCGTCTATATAGAAGCGCTTCGCGAGCGAGTGCTGGGCCAACCGCTCACGTCCTTCTCGTTGCTGAGCCCCTTCATCTTGCGGACGGTTGAGCCGCCGTTGGATGCAGCGATCGGCCGCGCGGTGCTCGGCGTTGAACGCTTGGGAAAGCGCATTGTTTTTGAGTTCGAGCCGGAGCGCAGCAAAGTCGAGGAATCTGCACCTGGTGTCCTTCCGAGCGAAGTCGAGGAATCTGTACCTCGTGTCATTCCGAGCGAAGTCGAGGAATCTGCACATCGTGTCATTCCGAGCGAAGTCGAGGAATCTGCACTTGGTGTCATTCCGAGCGCAGTCGAGGAATCTGCACCTCGTGTCATTCCGAGCGAAGTCGAGGAATCTGCACTTGGTGTCATTCCGAGCGAAGTCGAGGAATCTGCACTTGGTGTCATTCCGAGCGAAGTCGAGGAATCTGCACGTCCGCTGTTTATCGTCATCCACCTCATGATCGCCGGCCGCTTCCGCTGGTTCGACGCCGGCACGCGCGTGAAGATTCCCGGAAAACTGGGTCTCGCAGAATTCGACTTTCCAACCGGCAAGCTCGTGCTCACCGAAGCCGGCTCAAAGCGCCGAGCATCGCTGCATGTACTTCAGGGTCGCGAGTCGCTCAAACAGTTCGACCGCGGCGGACTCGAAGTCCTCGACGCATCGCTCGCCGATTTCACCGAGCGACTCAAGCGCGAGAATCACACGCTCAAACGTTCGCTCACCGATCCGCGTTTGTTCAGCGGCATTGGCAACGCGTATTCCGACGAACTACTCCATCGCGCACGGCTCTCGCCGCTCAAGCTCACGAGCAAGTTGAGCGACGAGGAAATCACGCGCCTGTTCGACGCCACAAAGGCGACCTTGATCGACTGGACCGATCGCCTCCGCCAACAATACGCCAACGGTTTTCCAGAGAAGGTCACGGCATTTCGCGATGACATGGCCGTGCACGGTCGCTATCAGCAGCCATGTCCGGTCTGCAGCACACCGGTACAGCGCATCCGCTACACTGATAACGAGACGAATTACTGCCCGCGTTGCCAGACCGAGGGACGCTTGCTCGCCGATCGCGCACTCTCGCGTTTGCTCAAGCAGGATTGGCCAAAAACAGTCGAGGACCTCGAAGGTTGACCAATGACCGCGATCTCGCTCGCGACATTTTCCGCGAGCTCATCGAGATTGACACCACCGACGAAACCGGCGACGTCACCGAAGCCGCGCGTGCAGTCGTTCGCCGACTCTCGGCTGCGGGCCTGCCGGATGACGACGTACTCATCATCGGCCCGCATCCCAGAAAGCACAACGTCGTCGCTCGGCTCCGTGGAGACGGTTCGAAAGAGCCAATGATCCTGCTCGCGCATCTCGACGTCGTTGCTGCTCCAGCGGAGCAATGGTCAGTCGATCCATTCACCTTCCTCGAGCGAGACGGACACTACTACGGCCGCGGCACCACCGACGACAAGGCAATGTGCGCGCTGTGGATCGCAACGTTCTTTCGCTTGCGCCGTGAGAACGCGCCACTGAAGCGCGACATCATCCTCGTCCTCACCGCGGATGAGGAAGGTGGAGCGCACAATGGCGCAAAGTGGCTGTTGGAGAAACGCGCCTCGCTCGTGCAGGCGGAGTTCGGACTGAACGAAGGCGGCTATGGGAGAATTCGCGACGGCAAGCGCATCGCGAATCAGATTCAGGCGAGCGAAAAGACGCCGGTGTTCTTCGAGCTCGTCGCGCAGGGCACCGCGGGCCATTCGTCGCTTCCGCCATCTAACAGCGCGATCGTCCGCCTCGCTGCGGCAGTAGCAAAGGTCACCAGCTACACGTTTCCCATCGAGCCGAGCGAAATTACAAGTGAGTTTTTCGCACGGATGGGCGAAGTCGCGCCACCGGAGACGCTCGTCGCGAATCCGTATTACGCGGGATTGCTGAGGAATACGGCCGTAGTCACGAGACTCGACGCCGGCGTCGGCGACAACGTGGTGCCGCAGGAAGCGAAGGCACTGGTGGATTGCCGCCTCCTTCCCGGCGCAGACATTGAAGCAGTGCGTGCGCAGCTCGTCGCCGCAATCAACGACGACCGCGTGGAAGTGAGAAAGAAATTCGGAGCGACGCCCGCGCCGGCGTCTCCCCTGCGAGAGGATCTCGTGAGCGCCGTCGAGACGATCTCGAACACGATGTGGCCTGGCGTGCCGGTAATGCCCGTGATGAGCATTGGCGCCACGGACAGCGCGCATTTCCGCCGAGCAGGTATGCCGATGTACGGCGTGTCGGGGCTCTTTCTCGATGTCAACGACACGCGCGCACATGGCCCGGACGAGCGCGTGCTGGTGGAGTCGTTCCACGATGCGCAGGAGTTTCTGTACCGCTTGGTGTACTCGCTGGCGTCGTAGGCAAAGCAACAGCGAACCACGCAACGCTGAGGGTACAGAACTGCGGCTATCAAAAGGAGAAAATCAGGTCATGATTTTTCAGCGAAATCAGCGCTGCCGCGCGTAAGTGCAGATTCCTCGACTTCGCTCGGACTGACACCGACTCGCTCGGACTGACACCGACTCGCTCGGAATGACACCGACTCGCTCGGACTGACAGCTAGTCGAGCGCAGGAGCCG
>JBBQHJ010000390.1:0-4418 GCA_038323865.1 Gemmatimonadales bacterium | reverse complement strand
CTCCGAGCGACGTCGAGGAATCGCAAGGGTGTCGTTCCGAGCGACGTCGAGGAATCGCAAGGGTGTCATTCCGAGCGACGTCGAGGAATCGCAAGGGTGTCATTCCGAGCGACGTCGAGGAATCTCAAGGGTGTCGTTCCGAGCGAAGTCGAGGAATCGCAAGGGTGTCGTTCCGAGCGAAGTCGAGGAATCGCAAGGGTGTCATTCCGAGCGAAGTCGAGGAATCTGCACCTCCCGTTGTTCCCCGCACCTCGCCCCTCGCCCCTCCCGTCTGTATTTTTCACCCAATGCCTTTTCCCGAACTCGCTTTCCGTGACGGCGTCATGGACCGGATCCGCTTGCGTGAGCAGCGGTTCGACGAGCGCGCGTACCTCTTCGTGCTCGGCGCATTGGAGTTTTGCCAGCAACGGCTCCCCGAGCGCCGGCACATCAATGGACGCGAGCTCGCCTTCGCCTGTCGTGATCTGGCACTCGAGCGGTTTGGCGTCATGGCCGGCGTCGTCCTGGATCACTGGGGCATTCGCACGTCGTCCGACATTGGCGACATCGTGTTCACGCTCGTCGACCTCGAGCTCCTCATGAGCCAGGCGACGGACACCCGCCAGGAGTTCGCGGACGTATTCAATTTCGAGCAGGCCTTCGCGCGCGATTATCCCTGGTGCGCGCAATTCGTCTGATGACGTGACCCGCGTCGTCGTCAGCGACGCGCGAGGCGCCGCCGCTGCCGACGAAGCAGCCATCGCATCGGGCATCCCGTCGCGTGCACTCATGCAGCGCGCCGGTGCTGCCGCAGCCACTGAACTTTCGCTGCGCTGCGGCGATGCCATGTCACATGGAGTCGTCATCGCCGCAGGTTCCGGCAACAACGGTGGCGACGGGTGGATCATTGCGCGCGCATTGCACGACACCGGTGTGCGCGTGCGCGTCGTCGAATGTGCATCCGCAAAAACCGATGACGCACGCGCCGAGCGTGCGCTTGCGGTCGCGAATGGCGTCGCGATCGATTCGAATGTCGATGCGCTACTCACCGGCGGTGAAGGCATCGTCGTCGACGCGCTACTCGGCACCGGGTATTCCGCGGGCAGTCCGTTGCGCGCCGACATGGCAACCGCCATCGCACACATCGCGAAACTCGGTGAGCGCGGCGCGACAGTCGTCGCCATAGATCTCCCGTCCGGACTCGACGCCACCACGGGAGAAGCAAAGGGCGATCTGCGCGCGACATTTACGTTCACGTTCGGCACCGTGAAGCGCGGACTGCTGCGCGCGCGCAATCGCGCAGGACACATCGTGGTGCTCGACATCGGACTCGGCCACTTCGCCGAGCATGCGGGCACTGCAACGCTCGCGACGCCGAGCTGGTTTCGTGCCAATCTTCCCGTCATTGCGGCTGGTGCGCATAAGGGCACACGGAAGAAGATCGCCATCGTCGGCGGCGGAGCGGGGATGGCCGGTGCCGTGCTGCTCGCCGCGCGCGCGGCGCTGAGATCAGGTGCGGGTTTGGTAAAATGCTTCGTCGACGCCGATTCATTGTTGGCTGTACAACACGGTGAACCCGCGGCGTTAGCAGCCCGGTGGCCGGAAACTGCCAATGAATGGCGTAGTGCTCTTAGCGAGTGGGCGGACGCCGTGCTCATTGGACCGGGCCTTGGTCGTGGGCATCGCGCAATCGTCGAGGACGTCCTCAATGTCTTCACAGGCCCCGTGGTGCTCGATGCTGATGCGCTCAACGTATTCGAAGGCGACGCAAAGGCGCTCAAACCGCTCATCGGTGACAGGCAGGCGTTGCTCACACCGCATCCGCTCGAGTTCAAGAGGCTGAGCGGAAGTGACGACGCGTCTCCCGATGCACAGCGGACAGTTGCGGAGGCGACCGGAGCGTGCGTCCTGCTCAAGGGCGTGCCTACGGTACTGATGTCGCCGCATGGTGCGAGCATGTGTGTCGCGGAAGGCAATCCAATATTGGCCACGGGCGGAGCAGGCGATGTGCTCGGTGGAATCGCGGCAACGCTGCTCGCACAGTCTGGCAACGCACTTAAAGCGGGCTCGCTCGCCGCGTTTGCACATGGTCGCGCCGCAGATGTCGTCTCGCGTGATCAGGTGCGCGGGTTCACGATTGATGATGTCGTCGATGTGCTGCCGAGTGTGTGGTCGCTTGACGTGCCGCCGCCACGCGCGCCGGTGCTTGCCGAGTTGCGCGCCGTCCGAGACAGCACGTGACCAACTATAAGGAGCACATTCCGCTCGGCGACGGCGCGGAGTTCGACGCCATTCGCTTGTTGCTCGACGTATGGGGCAGCGCGGCCGCGGGTATTGGTGACGACGCCGCGTTCATCGACTATCCGCGTGGCGAGAAGCTCGTCATCAGCACCGATGCGACTGTCGAGGGCGTGCATTTCAAGCGCGATTGGATGAGTGCCGAGCAGATTGGCGCGCGCGGTGCGACGGCGGCGTTGAGTGATTTGGCGGCGATGGCGGTGAAGCCGCGTGGGCTTCTACTGTCGCTAGGCCTTCCGCAATCGTGGCGTGCAGCGCTCGCCGATCTCGGCCGCGGCATCGCGCGCATTACGCAGTCGCTGGACTGCCCGATTCTCGGCGGCAACATCTCGGCGGCGAGCGAGCTGTCGCTGACGTTTACAGTGTTGGGTAGTGCGCCAACGCCGTTGGAGCGCCGAGGAGCACAGGTTGGCGACGTGATATTTGTGACGGGACAGCTCGGCGGCTCTGGTGCTGCGCTTCGCGCGTATCTCGATGATACTGATCCACTCGAGTCGTATCGACGGCGGTTTACGTCACCGCAGGCGCGGATTGCGGAAGCGATATGGTTAGCGGAGCAGGGTGCGCGTGCGGCGATTGATATCTCTGATGGGCTGCAAGCGGATGCGGGTCATCTCGCGCGTGCGAGCGGTGTGAGCATCGTGCTCAACGGAGCGTTTGTGCCGCGTATTGCCGGTGTCACTGCGGCGGAGGCCTTGTCGAGTGGCGAGGAGTACGAGCTGATTGCGGCGTTCAGGCCGGATGCGCAGCCGGATGCCGCCGCGTTTGGGGAGCGCTTTGGAATTCCGCTCACGCCGATTGGTGTAGCTGTGCAGAGGGGTGAGCGCGTAGTCGAGGTGATGAACGGTGGCTCGCCGGCTGCGCGTGGGTTTGATCACTTCAGCTGAGACAGTAGACGGCAGTAACTTGCGAGGTGGCGCACTGGCGATGTACAATTCGCGAGGCTTGAAGGGAGCCGCCGGGTCCGCGGGAAGAGTTTAACTCGCCTTTGCTTTGCACTTGGCGGTCGGTTGGGCCATGACCCCGTGCAGCCTGTTTGCGGACCCCAGGCGTTGCATGGAGGCGACATGACCCGCACCCTGCCCACACGCCCGAACCTCGACCACTTTCGCGCGGCGAGATCCAGCGGCGCTACACCGGACAGGAAACACCGATTCTCCTCCAGCAAGCACCCGGGATCACCGCGTATTCCGAGAGCGGCTCCGCGTCCAACTATTCGTACATGCGGCTGCGCGGTATCGACCAGACGCGCATCAACATCACGCTCGACGGCATTCCGCTGAACGAGCCCGAGGATGAAGCCCTGTACTTTTCCAATTTCCCCGATTTCGCGAACAGCATTTCGTCGGTACAGGTGCAGCGTGGCGTGGGATCGAGCACGCACGGCACCGCGTCGTATGCGGGATCGGTGAACTTCGAGTCTGTTCCGATCGCGAGTCTGGCGCGCGGTGGCGAGATCCAGCTCGCGGGTGGTTCCTATCACACCAGACGCGGAAGCGCGATCGTCCAATCCGGCCTCACATCCTCCGGCTTCGCGGGCTACGTGCGTGGCTCGGCGCAGGAGACCGATGGGTATCGCTTCAATTCCGGCAACAGGTCGCGCAGTGCGTTTGCGAGCGGTGGGTGGTTTGGTGTGCGCGACATCGTGAAGGTGAGCCTGCTCGCCGGACTGTCGTCGAATGAGCAGGCCTATCTCGCGTCACCCCTGTCGGTGCTGCGGACCACGCCGCGCGACAATCCGTACGGCAATGCGCGTAACGAGGCAGTGAACGATCGCTTCCACCAGGATCTACTGAGCCTCGCGTGGACGCATGCGCTATCCCCTGCGGCGAGCGTTGCGACGACCGTGTACGGATTTGATGCGGGTGGCTGGTACGATGTGCCGGGAGCGAGCGGATTGAGCGATGCATTTCACTACAACCTGCATTCGCGGTGGGGCGGCGTGATCAGCGCGCTCGATTGGCAGGGCGACGGCGCGTCGGCATCGGTGGGGGTGAACGTGGCGCGCTACAACCGCGAGCACTGGTTGGTGCAGCGCCCCGACCTCGCGACGCGCGACTACGACAACACTGGACACAAAGGCGAACAGAGTGCGTTTGCGAAAGGCTCGCTGCTGATTGGCGCGGCCACGCT
This sequence comes from Gemmatimonadales bacterium, assembly GCA_038323865.1. Taxonomy (GTDB): domain Bacteria; phylum Gemmatimonadota; class Gemmatimonadetes; order Gemmatimonadales; family Gemmatimonadaceae; genus AG11. The sequence continues at coordinate 8 of JBBQHJ010000390.1, read as the reverse complement.
GTCCGGGG
>JBBQHJ010000389.1:0-4429 GCA_038323865.1 Gemmatimonadales bacterium | reverse complement strand
CGCTTTCGTGTCGACGAGTCGCAACGCGACAGGGTCGAGGCGAATGTTATTCCAGAGGGGGTCGCGGATGATCTTGTCCATATCGGTCTGACAGTCTGCCTGTCAGCCAGTCCGCCAGCAACAGCAAGTGCAGATTCCTCGAGTTCGCTCGGAATGACACGCTGGCGGACTGGCAAACCGGCCGACTGGCCGGCCAATCACCCCTGCGGGCCGGCAGCGGCGATGGCAGCGTCGACTGAGCCGAACTTCTCGAAGTTCTTGCGGAACATCTCGGCCAGCTTCTTCGCCTGTGCATCGTAGGCACCGGCATCGGCCCACGTGCCGCGCGGATCGAGAATCTCGTCGGGCACACCGGGAATGGTCTGCGGTACGGAGAGGCCGAACACCGGGTCGGTGCGTGTCTTCACCGCGTCGAGTTTTCCGTCGAGCGCCGCGTGCACCATGGCGCGCGTAAAGCCGAGCTTCATGCGCTTGCCCGTGCCATATGCGCCACCGCTCCAGCCCGTGTTCACGAGCCACACATGCGAATCGTGCTCGTTAATCAAACGCCCAAGCATGTCAGCGTACTTGGTGGGATGCCACACGAGGAATACGGCGCCGAAGCACGACGAGAACGTGGCCTGTGGCTCCGTGACGCCGCGCTCCGTACCTGCGACCTTCGCCGTGTACCCGGAGAGGAAGTAGTACATCGCCTGCTCGCGTGAGAGCTTCGCGATTGGCGGCAACACGCCGAATGCATCGGCCGTGAGGAAGACGATGTTCTTGGGATGACCGCCTCGTCCGGACGGCACGTTGTTCGGGATGTAGTGCAGCGGATACGACGCGCGCGTGTTCTCGGTGATGGACTGGTCTTCGAACTTCACCTTGCACTTGTCGTCGAGCACGACGTTTTCGAGGATGGTGCCAAACATCTGCGTGGTGCGGAAGATGTCGGGCTCACCCTCGGGCGAGAGGTTGATCACCTTCGCGTAGCAGCCGCCTTCGTAGTTGAAGGTGCCTTCCGGTGCCCAGCCGTGTTCGTCGTCGCCGATGAGCGCGCGATGCGCATCGGCGGAGAGCGTGGTCTTGCCGGTGCCGGAGAGACCGAAGAAGAGCGCCGTGTCGCCACCCTCGCCGATGTTGGCGGAGCAGTGCATGGACAACACGCCCTGCTTGGGCATGTAGTAGTTCATGACGGTGAACATGGACTTCTTGAGCTCACCGGCGTAGCGCGTGCCGCCAATGAGAATGGTGCGCTCGGCCAGATTCAAAACGATGAACGTGGTGGTGCGGGTGCCGTGCCGTGCGGGATCGGCCTGGAACTCCGGCGCGTGCAACACTGTGAAGTTCGGCGAAAAGTCGGCGAGCGCCGACGTTTCCGGGCGAATGAACATGTTCCGGACAAATGCCATGTGCCAGGCATTCGGCGAGACATAGCGCACCGAGAGGCGGTACTTGGGATCGGCGCCGCAGTAGAGGTCTTCGACGAAGAGTTCGGACTGCGTGTTGAGGTATTCCTGCACATCGGAGCGGAGCGTATTGAAGTGCTCCGGCGTGATGGGCTGATTGACCTTGCCCCAATCGACGTCGGCTTCGGAACTCGGCTCCTTCACGACGAACTTGTCGTTCGGTGAGCGGCCCGTGTGCGGCGAGGTCACGGCGCAAAAAGGTCCCATGTCAGCGAGACGGCCTTCGTTTCGCCGAATCGCGTTCTGGATCAGCTCAGGCGCGATGAGATTCCAGTGCACATCTCCTGAGGGGGAGAGACCCTGGCCGGAGAGGCCGCCGTGGCCGCCCGTTGCAGTCTGCGGTGTCGTCTGTGTAGCCATCGGCTCTGTCGCGTTAGAGTTTCGAAAAGATCGTAGGGGCGGGGCCGCTGGTCGCTGCGAACGCGGGCTCCGTGGATGTCGAACGTTCCTGCGCATCGACCACAGCCACTGCGGCCATGTTGACAATATCCTGCACGTCGGCGCCGCGCTCGAGCACGTGTACGGGGCGACGCATGCCAACGAGAATCGGGCCGATCGCCGTGGCCCCACCGAGATGGTGCAACAACTTGTAGGCGATGTTGCCCGCGCTCAAGTTCGGGAAGATCAGGACGTTGGCCTGCTCCTTGAGCGAACTGAATGGATAGTCGCGGCGAAGAATTTCGGGATCGAACGCCGTATCGGCCTGCATTTCACCGTCAACGATGAGCGTTGGATCGCGCTCCTTCAACAGCTGCGCCGCGCGCGCCATCTTTTCCGCATCGGGATGCTGCACGGAGCCGAAGTTGGAGAACGACAGCATCGCAATGCGCGGCACGATGCCCATGGTGCGCGTGATGCGGCTTGCCGCGTACGCAATCTGCGCGACCTGCTCGGCCGTGGGATTGATGTTGACGGTGGTATCGGCACAGAACACGACGTGACGCTCCGTCACGAGCATGTACATGCCACTCACGAGCTTTGCACTCGGATGCGCGCCGATGACCTGGAGCGCCGGACGAATGGTCTCGGGATAGTGCATCGTCACACCTGACAGCAGCGCGTCGGCATCGCCGCGCGCCACCATCACCGATCCGAAATAGTTGCCGTTGAACAGCTGGCGACGCGCCTCGTCGAGCGACAAACCCTTGCGCTGGCGCAACTGCCACATGTACTGCGCGTATTCGTCGCGACGCGTGGAGGTGGCGGGATCCTCAATGACAATGCCCTCGAGAGGAATACGATTCTCCTCCGCGACGCGCTCGATGCTCTGGCGATTGCCGAGCAGGATGGGCAGCGCGATACCGTCGTCCACGAGGATTGATGCGGCGCGAATGATCTTGGGCTCTTCGCCTTCGGGAAAGACGATGCGCTTCGGTGCGCGCATGGCGCGGTTGATGAGGCCGCGCATGATGCCACGCGCGCGACCAAGCCGCTCCTCGAGTTTTTCCCGGTAGGCTTCGACGTCGATGAACTCGCGTGCAACACCGCTTGCGACAGCGGCCCATGCAACGGCGGGTGCGACCCACAGCAGCACGCGCGGATCGAACGGGAAGGGAATGAGATAGTCGGCGCCGAACTGCACGTTGCGGAGCCCGTAGAGGGCCGCGACGGAATCGGGAACGTCCTGCTTGGCGAGCGACGCGAGTGCACGCGTCGCGGCCATCTTCATTTCCTCGTTGATCTCCGTTGCGCGAACATCGAGTGCGCCACGGAAGATGAACGGAAATCCAAGGACGTTGTTGACTTGATTGGGATAGTCGCTGCGTCCGGTGGCGATGATGGCGTCGTCGCGGACTTTACGCACTTCTTCCGGCGTGATCTCCGGAACGGGATTCGCGAGCGCAAAAATGATCGGGCGGTCGGCCATACCGGCGACCATCTCGCGGGTCACCGCGCCGGCAACGCTCAAGCCCACGAACACGTCAGCGCCAACGAGCGCATCGGCGATGGTGACGGACTTGGTCTTCTGAACGAAGCGCGCCTTGTACGGATCCAGGTCCTTTGCGTCGCGGCCTTCCCGGATCACGCCGTGGCGATCGCACATGAAGATCCTTTCGCGCTTCACACCAAGTCGCACGTAGTGCTCGGCGGTGCTGATCGCGGCCGCACCGGCACCAGAGAACACAACGGTGATGTCGCCGATGTCCTTGTCGACAATCTCGAGGGCATTGAGCAACGCGGCACCGGAGATGATCGCGGTGCCGTGCTGGTCGTCGTGGAACACCGGGATGCCCATCGTCTTGCGAAGGGTCTCCTCGATGTAGAAGCAGTCCGGCGCCTTGATGTCTTCGAGATTGATGCCGCCGACCGTGGGCTCGAGCAGCTGGCAGAACTTTATGACATCGTCGGGATTCTCCGAACCCACTTCCAGGTCGAAGACGTCGAGGTCGGAGAACTGCTTGAAGAGATTCGCCTTGCCTTCCATGACCGGCTTCCCGGCCAGTGCGCCGATGTTGCCGAGTCCGAGCACGGCGGTGCCGTTGGTCACGACGGCGACGAGGTTGCCCTTGGAGGTGTACTTGTAGGCGTCCTCGGGGTTGTTCTTGATCTCAAGGCACGGCTCGGCGACGCCGGGCGAATAGGCGAGTGCGAGGTCGCGCTGATTCGAGAGCGGCTTCGTGGGGACGACGGCGATCTTTCCCGGTCGTCCTTGAGAGTGGTAGTTGAGGGCGTCTTCGCGTTTAGTCATTGAAGGATCGAAAGATAGCCACTGACGTCAGGGCGTTGGAGGGATAGTCGTGGGCAAATGGCCTCGAAGTTCGACCTATTGTTCGTTGGAGGAACAAACGGGAAATCAGACCCTTCACAGTGCTCAGCAAGACATGGAATGCGAAAACGGCGCCCCAAAGGGCGCCGCCTTCAGACTCGGAACACGCCTGAAATCAGGCGCCTACTTCAAGCCGGCGCGGACGCACGGATGCGTAGGTAGTGACGATAGCGAGCAAAACTCCGCACGCGACTACGATGGCAGCACCGGTTGG
>JBBQHJ010000388.1:0-4442 GCA_038323865.1 Gemmatimonadales bacterium | reverse complement strand
GCCGGGATGGAGCTGCTGGTGCTGGTGCACGAGGGCAGCGTCATCGGACCGCAGATGCTCAGCGCTGCGACGTGGTCGGCGGACCGTATGCAGCTCACGCTCGTGCCGTCGCAGGCGCTCAAGTCGATGACGAATTATGTGGTGCACCTTTCGCCCAATCTGCGCGGGGGCGATGGGATGATGGTCGATTTCGCCGCGCACGCCCAGGCGGTGGGCGGTGAGGCCGTGCCATCGACGATGATGACCGGCGGTATGATGAGTGGCGGCACGGGGCAGGGCATGATGTCGGGCCCGGGATGGCAGGCGGGGAGTGGCATGTGGGGATTTGGCATGATTCTCACTTTCACGACCAAGTGATGGCGATGGAACAATCCGCTGACCAATAACCCGAACGCCAACACGCAGACTTGTCTGCGCGAGTCCGATCTGTCGCTCGCTGCAAGGCATAGGTCGGTCACATGCAACAACCAAACGCGACGTGCTTGACGAGCTGGTCAGCAATGGGACGCCGCTCAGGCGGAAATAGGAGTGCCCGAGCGCGTGTGGTTGTGTCACACGGCAGTCATGGAGGGTACACTGTCGAAGGGCATGTGCCGGCCCGCCTGATTCACTAGCTCAGCTCGCCGAGGGCCCGCAGCTGGAAAGCAGGTCGCTCGTAACGCGCAACCGCTTCGCGGGCAACGTGCGGATCGCCATTGGCCACCTCGGCTCGCCATTTATCGCGATCGCGCGAGATGCGCCGTCGCTTCGTGGGAAGCGCGCTGTCTCGTGCTACCGGCCGCCTTGGAGGTGTCGTCGCGCGAGCCAGAGGATGAGAGGCGGCAGCACGATCCATTGCACGATTGGCGACAGGCCGATTCCGGCGAGGGAGGGCATGTCCCCGCTGTACGCCCATGAATGCCGCACCGAAACGTTCCACCACTCGAGCCCCACCGTCATCGCGATTCCCACGCCCAAAAACGTCGTCAGCTCGCGAGCGCGAGGCGCGACCAGCCAGAGACGACGGCCAGTCAAGACGGCGGCAGTAGCGTAGGCGAGAAGCGTCATGATGGCGTCACCAAGCGTTGCCTGTGTGCATTCACCGACCATACGCCATCCCGATGGCTCGTCCATGCGGTACAAGGGCATCTGGGCCATTTCCCACGCGAAGTGCGCGATCAATGCAAAACCGGCCAGCGCGGTCCAAGGCTGCCACCTGGTAGCGGTTCGATCACCATCAGGGGCGCGTGCCAGACTAGTTGCTTCCATTGATTCGCTGTTGTGCAAAGGGCGCTCCGGCGCACCAGCGAAAGAAGAGGAGCGCGGTCATGCCGGGTCGGGCGCCCGCAGCACGTCTCCAGACGCGGGGTTCTCCCGACAGGCCGGGAAGAGTTCCCGACGGTGTCGTTCTTTCGCAAGAACGATACTTCGGGCATGTCAGCATGTCCCGCTTGTCTGAGGCATCCTTTTTTGCACGGAGCCATGTCATGATGCACTCGCGACCCGTCCTTGGTATTCTCATGGGGGCCACCCCGCTTCTCCTGAGCGGCTGCATGATGCTCGGTTCCGCCGGAATGGGACATGCGAGCGGTGGTGTTGAACACGCGCACGCCCAGCCGGCGCCCATGATTGGTCAGACCGTCATCAAGGAAACTGTGGTCGAGGGCGTGCGAATCACCGCGGAATTTCCACCGTATGCGTATGGCGACAACCTGGCCTACCGTGTCACACTGCGCCGCGAGCGCGACAGCACGGCCATCGGTGACGCATCCCTGGCGATGCTCATTGGGCCCGCAGATGCGCGCGATCGAACAACGAGAGTACTTCCGAGTGCGGTCGATAGTGGCGTGTATGTCTTTCGTCCGGTGGTTACCGCCATAGGCGCGTACCGCGTCTCGGTTCGCGTGGAACGCGCTGGAAGCATCGCGCTGACATCGGGCGCAGAACTGGAGCACGTCGTGCGACTTGATGCCCGGATGGATATGTCGGCACCAGATGGGAACGGCGGCGGGTCATCCATGCGGGCTCCTATGGCCCTCCTGGGCGCCGGCGTCATGGCGGTCATGATGCTCGTCATGTTGCGATGACGCGAATCGAGGAGCAGGCATGAGCATGGCGCGGTGACTGAGTAACCATCGTGTTGACAATGTGCTGGACCAATGTCGCGATCGCACTGCAGTCACGCACGTCCTGACGTCGACCGGAGAACTCACCTTGGCGAACGTGCGCGTCGGTGCCTGTGATGTCGACTTTGACTCCACGCGAACAAGTCCCACGGCATTCGGTCAGGCCGTATCCAATGCTGGCAATCCTTTCATGGTGGAGTCACCAGCCCAGTAACTCCGAGTGCCACTCAGGCCATTGTAGGTGCGGATGTTGTTCCAACACTCCACGGAGCGCGGGTTGTCATAGTGCCCGTGCACATCGTCGTCGACGATCTCGCGCTCGCGGATGTGATCCTGCGCGGACTCAAGGGCGAGTCCGTCGACACCCTGCTCGCGCCGAGCGTCGCCGAAGCACGCGAGCGCCTGCTTCGGGGACTTACACCGCGTTACGCCGGATGCGTGTTGCCGAACCAGCGTCCAACCAACGCCGACGCCGCCATCGCGATCGCGCCCCAGAACGCGACACGCAGGGCGCCGCGCCACATCACCGCACTGCCCACGCGGGCCGCCACCGCTCCAAGGACGGCGAGCAGCACGAGCGCCACGACAGGGACCACCGTTGGCACGAGCTGTGGGCTCGCAACCGCAGCGACAACGACCGGCGGCAGGGCTCCGACGGCGAACGAGACCGCCGACGCGAGCGCCGCCTGAAGGGGACGGGCGGCCATCACTTCGGTGAACCCGAGCTCGTCGCGCGCGTGAGCACCCAGCGCATCCTTCGCCATGAGCTGGTCGGCGACTTCGGCGGCAAGCTCCGGCGTCAGCCCTCGATCGACGTAAATCGCCGCAAGCTCGGCGCGTTCGCCGATCTCGTCCGCCTCGAGCTCGCGACGCTCGAGCGCAAGGTTCGCGCGCTCGGTGTCCGATTGCGAGCTCACCGAGACGTATTCACCCGCCGCCATTGCCATCGAGCCCGACACCAGGCCCGCGACGCCCGCAATCAGGACCGCGGCGCGTGACGTGCCAGCCGCCTCAACGCCCAGAACGAGACTCGCTGTCGATATGAGGCCGTCGTTCGCGCCCAACACCGCCGCGCGGAGCCAGCCAATATGCGAAGTGCGATGCGATTCGATGGTCCGCTCCCTGGTCTGCCGATGGAACCGCTTGCGATTTGCGATGGATAGCATGCAAGACCGTCACCGGCGCGCACGCCTCCACACGACAGCCGGCCCTGATACGCCTGTCCGTGTTCAGTCGGGGCGCCGATCCACCAACTGTTCGGCACTCGTGAAGAATGCGCGCCGATACCACAGCGCGACGACGACCGAGGTAATCGAGACTGCCCCGGCCAGCATGAAAACGACCACGATCTGGTAGCGCACGGCGGTGTTCGGAGACGAGCCCGCAATGACCTGACCGGTCATCATGCCGGGGAGGGAAACCAGCCCGACGACCATGAGCATGTTCAGTGTGGGCATCATGGACGCCACGAGCGCACGCCGCACCGCTTCCGCGGAGGCCCGCGCGGGCGAGGCACCGAGCGCGAGGTACGCCTCTACTTCGCCACGCCGCAGCTCCATCTCGCTGTTCAGCCGCTCGGCGGCGAGCGCGGCGCCGTTCATCGCGTTGCCGATGATCATGCCGAAGAGCGGGATCAGGTACTGCGGGTCATACCAGGGGTGAAGCCGCAGGATTACCGCGTCGACGTACGCGAGCGTGAGGCCGGCGCCGATGAGCATCGCCGTACCACTGATGACGAACAAGCGCCGGCGTCCGCGCTTTTGTCGCTCGGTCGCGGTGACCGTGGCGGCGAAGAGCATCACGAGGAGCGTCAGCAGAACGAGCAGTGGCCGTCGCGTGGAGATGAGGAACGCCAGCACATAGCCGACGGCGACGAGCTGCACCACCGCGCGAACGGCGCCGATGGCGAAGCCGCGCACGAGCCCGAGTCGCTGCCACGCGGACAGCGCCATCGCGACGAGCACAAGCGCGCTTGCCAGCGCCAGATCGAGCCAGCTCAGTTCGAGGATCGCGCCGGCGGTTGAAGGCGCGACGGTCATTCGTTTCCCTCGCGCATCAGGAACTCGCGCGTCCGCGCCTCGTTCGGCGCTGAGAACATCACATGGGTCGGTCCGGCTTCGACCACACGCCCAGCTTCCATGAATACCGTGTGCGTGCTGACGGCTCTCGCCTCGGCGAGCCGGTGCGTGACCATCACGACGGTGAGGTGCAGCGTGTCGGCGAGTCCGCGGATGGTCGTCATGACGTGCTCGGCGACATCGGGATCGAGCGCGGAGGTGGGCTCGTCGAGGAGCAGCGCCTCGGGCTTGCTCATGAGCGCGCGCGCGATGCTGACAC
>JBBQHJ010000387.1:0-4457 GCA_038323865.1 Gemmatimonadales bacterium | reverse complement strand
GTCGCCGCTGGGTACAACGGCTACGGCGGCTCGTACACGACGGCCGCCGGTCTTGCTGCCGCCGAATTTGTCACCTCGGGTCAGGTGCCGAGCTGGGTGCCTGCTGACGTATTCTCTCCCACGCGTCTCACCTCTCGTGCGCCGTCATTCATGACGGAAACCGCTGGTCTCTGGCGCGTGGCACACGCGCTCTGCCGGCAACTCGTCCAGGTGAACGCTCGCATCTCCGACGCATTGACGCTGAGCGGTGCGCGGGTTGAATCGGTGGTGCACGGGCAGCGTCCACCCCGCGTGTCGCGCATGATGAGCATATCGGACGTCGATGCCCTGACTCCGGGCCCGATCACGGCAAGCGAACTCGCAGCCTGTCGCGTGTTTCACGATTTCACGCAGCCCGAGCTTGCGACAGTTGCTGCCGCGATGCAGCGCCTCGTGATGCACGACGACAGGCTGCTGTTCGCCGAAGGTGAACCGGGCGGAACGTGCTACGTAGTGCTGAAGGGTCTGGTGGACGTCAGCATCAAGGTGCGCCGCGCGGCGCAGCTCCTCGCGCAACTCGACGCGGGCGCTGTATTCGGGCAGATGAGCCTCATCCTGGATGCGCCGCGTTCCGCGAGTTGCTCGGTCCATCGCGATGCGGAAATCGCTGCGATTGATCGTGATGCGTGTAAAGCGCTCCTCGACAACGGCACGCCCTTGGGCCGGAAGCTCCTCCGGGCGCTGATGCAATCCGTTGTCGAATCGCTGCGCGCAGCGGATCGACGGCTCATGCGGATGGAGCACGGCGAGGGCGGCGACCTACCCGTGCGGCTTCAGGCGACCTAGTATCATCCTCGTCGCGCAGCGCGCGAGGCGGCGTACCTTGGCCCCACCCAATGATAGGAGCTTCTCGTGCTGCATCGCACTGCGATCCTGCTGGCAAGTGTCCTCACGGCGTACGCACTCGATACCGCGCGCACGGAACCCGAAGTCATCCGGCCGAACGACAATCGAACCGCCGCCGGCGCGCAGACCGACCACGAGCTCACGGTCAATCTCGAAACGCGCATGGGCAAATGGTTTCCCGAAGGCGAGAGCGGCGTAGGCATTGAGACCGCCGCATTCAGCGAAGTAGGCAAGCCGCTCTATAATCCGGGCCCACTCATTCGCGTGCACGCCGGCACCACCGTTCACGCCACCATTCACAACACGTTGGCCAAGGCGCTCACCGTGTACGGCTTCGGCGCGCAGCGCGGTGTCGGCAAGGACAAGGTGGTCATCGAGCCAGGCGCCACGCGCGACGTGCGGTTCGTCGCCAACACGCCGGGCACGTATTACTACGCAGGGCAGACCGTGCCGGGGCCAATCGTGGCACGCATCGATGATGACTCGCAGCTCAACGGCGTTATCGTGGTCGATCCTCCGGGCTCCACACAGAACGATCGCGTCTTCGTGATTTCCTGGTGGTTCACCCTCGACAGCCTGAGTCCGAGCGGACTCGGACGCGGCACGATGGCCATCAACGGACTCTCATGGCCCCACACCGAGCGTCTCGAGATGGCCCAGGACGACTCGGCGCATTGGCGCGTGGTGAATCTCACCTCGATTGACCATCCCATGCACCTGCATGGGTTCTACTATCGGATAGACGCCAAAGGTGATGGCATTCGCGACACGCTGCTCGCGAAAGATGCGCAGCGCATGGCGGTTACGGAGATCGTGGATCCCGGCCAGACGATGATGATGAGTTGGCTGCCGACACGCGCCGGCAACTGGATCTTCCATTGTCATTTCGCGGGACACCTGTCGCATCATGTGGCGATGGACACGGAAAAGGGTGTCGCAAAACCGGAGAACGACGCGCATCACATGTCCGATGCGCCGCATCAGATGTATGGATTGGTAATGGGCATTCGTGTTGCCCCAACGCGGGCGGCAATGCTGGCCGGAGGAATTGCGCCGCGTCCGATCCGCCTCATCATGCGCGAGAAAGACAACGTCTACGGAACGCATCGCGGCTACGCCTTCGTGATCGGTGGCACGCCGGACGAGAAGAATGCGAACGCACTGCCCGTGCCGGGGCCGACACTCGTGCTCGATCGCGGCCAGCCCGTAGCGATCACGATCGTGAATCAATCACGCGATCGCGCCGCGGTGCACTGGCACGGCATCGAACTCGAGAGTTATCCCGACGGCGTTCCCGGCTGGAGCGGCGCAGGGAAGGAGATCCTGCCATCGGTTGCCCCGGGTGACTCCATCACGGTGCGCTTTACGCCGCCGAGAACGGGGACGTTTATGTATCACTCGCACTTCAACGAGTTCCAGCAGATCACATCCGGACTCTATGGACCGCTCATCGTGAAGGAGCCGGGTGAGACGCTGAATGCCGAGACCGATCGTGTGCTTATCTTCAGCGACAACGGCCCCACCACGAACGTCATCACCGGACCATTCCCGGCAATGATGCTGAACGGAGAGGCTGCGCCAAAGCCGATCGAGCTCAAGGCGGGAGCGCGCTATCGCTTCCGCGTCATCGGCATCACGGGCGACGTGCCGATCATGTTTTCGCTGGCCAACGGGAAAGCGCCCGTGTCATGGCGTGCAACAGCCCGCGATGGGATGACGTTGCCCGCGTCCCAGGCCTCGATGCACAAGGCAGAGATGGTGTTCGATCCGGGCCAGATTTACGACTACGAGTACGTGGCGGGAGCGTCGGGAGATCTGACACTCACGTACGGCATTGCCAAGTCTGCTGCGCCGCCGAACTACAAGCCCACGACAGTGGCGGTGCACGTCCGTCCTTGACGGGGGGGAAGCCAAGGAGGCCGACGATACGCATCACGGATTCTTCGCGCTGAACGCGGCCTCCATCAGCACCCACGTCCCCGGATCCAGTCGCACAGCCACGGGCGCGCGCTCGGCCGGAATTTCGAAGCGCTGCCGCCGGTCCGTCATGTCGATTTTCTCCATACGCATCGGCGCGGTGCCTTCGCCGACAATCCCAATTTCCATCGGCAAGCGATAGACCGGCGACGTATCGGCCTGCGCGAGCTCGATCACCACGCGCTTCGCGCTCGCATCATACGTCCACGTGCCGGTGAGCACGGGATGGCCGGCGCGCGTGAGCCACTGATCAAAGAACCATTTCAGGTCACGCCCCGCGTGCTGTTCGACGATTGCCCGCAGCTCGGCCGTCGTCGTGTTCCTGTCGCGATATGTGCGGTAGTAATCGCGCATCGCACTCCAGAACGTGTCTGTGCCAATCACGCCGCGCAGCATGTGCAACGTCCATCCGCCTTTCTGGTAGATGAGATTGTTGAGCACGTCCTTCATGTCGGCGAGATTGTTGTGAATCACCGCCTTGCCGGGCAGGCGCTTCTCGAGCGCCCACACCTGGTCTCGGCTCCGCTGCAATCCGGCGACGAACGCATCGCGGCCCTCGTAGTGCTCGGTGTTGAGCAGCGTGAAATAGGTGGCGAATCCCTCGCTCAACCACACTTCATCCCAGTCGGATTCGGTGACGGCGTCGCCCCACCACTGATGCGCCACTTCGTGTGCGACAAGATTCGTCGCCGGCTGGTCAGTGACCGATGACTCGCCGTAGAAAATCACACTCGCGTGTTCGGTGCCGCCGCCCATGCCCGCCGACTGCACATTGGCGAGCTTCTCATAGGGATACGGGCCGATGTGTTCACTGAAGAAGTCGACGGCCCGTTGCGCGGGCAACTCGAAGGTTGCTGGGCCGCGCGCGCTGTCGAGATGATAGGCCCACGTCTGTAGTGGAACGCCCTTCACCATGCGCGCATGGTGCACGGCGAACTGCGCGACACCAATCGCGTTGAGCCACGACGAAATGGGAACGGACTGCCGCCAGTGCGTGCGTCGTCGTCCGTCGCCGATGTCTTGCTCCTCCACGAGCAGTCCATTCGCGACCACCTGGTATTTCGATGGCGCGGTCACGATGAACTCAGACGTCGCCTTGTCCGATGGATGATCGATCATCGGAAGCCACTGTCGCGCGAGATCGGGCCAGTTGAGCCCCATGAACACGCGCTCGCCCGCCTTGTTCTTCCCGATGAAGAGACCTTTCTGCGGCACGCCGCCATAGCGAATCACGAACTCCTGAATTCCATTCGCGGTCGTTGGCGAGGAAAGTGTCATTCGCAGATGGTCGCGCACATGCTCGAAGCGCACCGGCGCACCATTCGAGATCACCGACGAGATGGTCATCCCCTTGCCGTCCGCGACCGACGCGATGTCGAGCCAGAACGTGGACTGACCCGCCTGCGTGAAGCGGATGCGCACGGTGGCAACACCCTCGATGCGATCGGTGCTGTCGTTGAGGGAGAGCGCGAACGCGTAGTGCAGCGCGTCCACGCCGGGCTGGCGCACATAAGGGTCAGTGGCGACGAGTGCGCCCAGTAGCATGACAATGGTTGGGATCATGCTTCGAGTCTGCGCGCTCGTGAAGCCTCGCG
>JBBQHJ010000386.1:0-4479 GCA_038323865.1 Gemmatimonadales bacterium | reverse complement strand
CGGAACATCATCTGTTCCGGGGCACTCGTGCTACGAATTCTCGGTGTTGCCTACTGACAGCTGATGGTCAGGACATTCCCACGGGCATCTGCTTCGCCCTTCGGAATTGGGAGCGCCGTGTTGAACGGGTCGTTCGGCAATTCAGGAGTCGTGATGCCGGCTTTGAGCAAGCCGTATGCGCGCAGGTCCACGAGTCGCTGTGGACCTTCGAAGAAGAGCGAGTAGCGCTTCTCGTACAGCAGCGCATTGCGCGCCGTGGTGATGTCGCCCGGCACGGCGATCGCGGCGAGGCCATAGCTGGTGCGCACTGAATTCAAGTCCGCGGCGCCGTTGGCAAACTGACCCGCCTCGAAGTACGCCTGCGCACGAAGCAGCACGATCTCCTCGTCGCGGAGGATGGCATTCGGACGGACCTGATTGCCAGGCGTGACCGTGGAACCCACATAGGTGAACGTGGTGGAAAGACCGCTGCCCGCCAACATGCCGCGGGGAATGATCTTCGTTGCCCGTGTGTCGCCCGCCTGCAGTGCGGCCTGCGCCTTGGGGTTCACGCCGATCTTGGAATCCGCCAACGGATTCGGGGTGTTCTCCGTGCCGCCGGCGACGAACGTGACGTACGCGCCATTGCTGAACGTGGACGGTGACACCGCGCCGGCTGCCTTGCCGCCGAGTGCCTGGGTGAGTTCCGCGATGGCGGCCGTGAACGCGCCCGCCGTGGGACTCTGATGCTGCAGACCGCGATACACGTCCACCTTTCCCTTGAGCCCGCGGTTGAGCAGGATCAGGTTACTCGCTGTGCTGTAGTCGCGACCATACGCCGTGAAGCCGGTCGGCGGCGAGAACGGCAGCGTGCCGGCACCCGCCGCCACGAGATCCGTGTTGGCGCTGTCGAGGACGGCCGCGATCTGATCGAGCACGTTCTTCTTGCACGACAGCGGCGGGACAAACGCCGGGTCGGACGTCAGAATGGCGACGCCGATGGTGTCGCGCGTCTCGAGCAGGCGGTAGTACTCCAACGCCTTCATCGTACGAATGAGACCGGCCGTCGTGAGTCGTTGCGCATCCGTGATGGAGGCCTTGTCCGCACCCGGCAGCGCGTCCTGCAGACTGATGGCCGCGCGGACCATGGTGTACCCGGCCCCGAAGCCACCTTGCCCGCCCGAGAAACTCCCTGGGTCGGGTGTACCACCGAGCGTCTCCGTCACGTAGCGCGGCTCGTTGGAGTCGATGCGATATGCGTCGCGCGCGAAGATCTCGGGCTGGATGAGGTAGTTGAAGGCGGAAACCAGCGTTCGGTCCGACACCAACACGCCGAGCGAGAGCGTCTGCACGCCCGCCGAGGTCAGCGCCCCCTTGAGCGCGTCGACCGTGGGCTGGTTCTCATTGGTGACGGTAGGACCGTCGATGCACCCTGCCGCCAGCACCATGCTGGCGGAGAGTACGATGGTTGACTTCTTCATATATGGAATCACTCGTTGTATTAGAAAGAGGTGGCGAGCGAGAACAGGAAGGTGCGCGACGGCGGATACGGCGTGACGTCCTGGAAGCGTCCCAGCGCCTGGTTGCCGAAGTTGGAAACCTCGGGGTCCAAACCCGTGTACTTCGTCCAGGTCTTGAGATTCCGTCCGCTCACTTCGAGCCGCACGCTCTGCGCACGCCCGTTGAAGAGGCCGCGGGTCAGCGTGCCCGGGAGGTCATAGCCCACCGTGATCTCGCGGAGCTTCACGAAGCCTGCGTTCTCGACGTACGCGGTACCGCCCGCGAGATACGTGTTGTAGCGCGTCTGCGAGGCGAGCGTATCCGCGGCGAGATTGAAGCTGTCGAAATAGTTGTTCGTGAGGTTCACGTTCGCGCCACCCTTCCGCCATTCGAGCAAGCCCGAGAGGCGGAAGGCACCGAGCGACAGCTGGTTGTTGAAGCCCAGATTGAAATCGGGGTTGGCGTCGGCCGGAAAGCCCACGATGCGGTTCGCCGAAGAGCATGCCTTGCCCGGTGCGACGGTAACCTTGCAGCCGACCGTGGATTGAATGATCGTGGTCGACTGACCCGCCTCGATCCAGGCATTGCCGTAGCGCGTGCTGAACGATCCGACGCCCGGGTTGAAGGGAGCGATGCCCGCAGGAAGCGCATCGACGAACCCGCGCTGCCGCGAGTAGGTCAGGTTCGACACCCAGCTCGAATTGCCGCGCTGGTATGCCGTCACGCCCAGCTCGAGTTCCTGACCGCGGTTAGTGATCTGTCCGCCGTTGAGGAACTGCGTCACGAACCCGGTGGACGACACGATCGGCGCCTGGAGGAGCAGGTCGGTGATCTGCTTCTTGTAGGATGTAGCGCTCAGGCGGACACGTGAGTTGAACAGCGTCAGGTCAAAGCCGCCTTCGGTCTCCGTCGCGAGCTCCGGATGAATCTCCGGTGCGCCCTTGATCACGGACGCGCGCGTGCCCGTAGTGCCTTCGTACGGAAGCGCGGTGAGGAAGGTGGTGCGTCCTGCGGCCGGCAAGTTACCCGCCTTGCCGTACGACAGGCGCAGCTTCATCTCGTTCACGGCGCTCGGCAACGTGGCCAAGCGATACGAGCCCGAGAACTTGGGATACGCGTAGAACTTGGCTTGATCGCCGTTACCACTCGAGCGTTCGGAGTTGATGGCCGCGGTGAGCAGCAGGCGCTCGCTGAACGCGAACAGCTCTTCCTGCGCGAAATAACCGAAATCCTTGGCGAGGTTGATGGCCTGCGCCGGGAAGGTCTGCGATGCTGCTGCCACATTGGTGACGTCGGGGAAGATGACGCCGCGCCCCGTCAATTGCGTAATGAGCGCTTCACGCCGCTCCTCGCGCACACCGACCGATGTCTGCGCGGTGACTTTCGACGTCAGCAAGCGATGCACCAGCGACGCATTCAGGTTGGCGTTCGTGACGTTGGCGTCGCTGTTGAAGAGCGTACCAGCGAGCGAGCCGTTCGTGGCGGCGTCGGCGTAGTTGGTGGCCGGCGACACGAGACGGTCATTGGACTTGTACGTGTCCACGCCGCCCAGCACGGTCGCGTCGAGCGTCTGACGCTCTGACGAGAAGACATTGAGACTCCCCGTGACGCTGCTGATGAAGCGATAGGTGTTGTTCGGCGTCTGCACCTGGTCCGCGTTCTGGAACGGGTTGGACGGACCGTTGAACGCCGAGGGATTCTGCGGGAACGAGCCATCCGGCCGACGCTGCAGATCGTAGAGCGACGGCGTAAACGCGAACACGCCGATCGGCGACACGCCGTAGTTGTCGTTGCCCGAGACGCCGCGCTGCGTGAGCGTGTGCAGAATCTCCGAGCTCGCATTCAACGTCAGCCGCGAGCCGATGGTCTGGCCGAGATTGGCGCGCAGGGACTGCTTGTTATAGAAGTCGTTCGGGGCCAGCCCATTGTCATGCTTGGCGAGTCCGGAGAGGAAGTACGACGTGCCACCCGCGGCGCCGCCGCGCAGCGACGCGATGCTCTCGTACGCCGTGCCGCCGTTCGCGTAGAATTCCTGCTCGTAGTCGTGACACTTGACCGGCGCCGCATTGAAGTCGGCGATGGCATCAGTGCGCGCTGCGTAGCCCTGCGCGACGGCCCAGTCGCCATACTCATTGGCGGATTGGAAGCAACGCTCACCCACCTTGTTCGCCAGCGTGGAACGGCCGACGCGCTGCGTGAAGTCAACGTTCGTGCGGCCGGCGAGTCCCTTCTTGGTGGTGATGATGATGACGCCGTTCGTTCCCTTGGAGCCGTAGATCGACGACGCCGAGGGGCCCTTGAGGATCTGGATGTCCTCGATGTCGTTGGGGTTCAGGTCCGCGATGCGGTTGACGGACTGGTCCTGATTGGACGACCCGTTCCCGCGCGCGGAACCGGAGTACACGTTCAGTCCGCCGTTGATCGTGGCGTTGTTGACGATGACGCCGTCCACGACGTAGAGCGGGCTGTAGGCGCCGAGCACCGTCGAAACACCGCGGAGCTGCACCTGGGTGCCACCGCCCGGCGCGCCCGAGTTCTGCGAGATGATCGCGCCCGCGACCTTGCCGGCGAGGGCGTTATCGATGGTGGGAGCGGACACACGGGTGAGCTGCTCTCCCGACACGACCGAGACGGCGTTTGCCGAATTGGCGGTGGAGACGGTGGTCGCCGTCCCGGTCACGACCTGCGCCTCGAGCTGGAGCACGTCCTTCGCGAGCGTAACGTTCACGTCGCTCTGTGCGGCCGAGACAGGAATGGTCTTCGCGGTGAAGCCGATACGACGAACGCGCAAGGAGAGCGCGTTGGGGTTCTGGGCAAGAATCGAGAACGCGCCGCTCTCGTTCGTGTAGACGCCGGTCGTGGTGCCGACGATGCTGACGGTTGCGTTGCCAACAGGCTCGTTGGTTCCCTCCGCTGTCACCTTGCCGGTGATGCGCCGCGACTGAGCCTCGGCGACACTGGCAGTGGCAAGCGCGAGAACGCCCAGAAACAGGGTTCGAA
>JBBQHJ010000385.1:0-4480 GCA_038323865.1 Gemmatimonadales bacterium | reverse complement strand
AGGATCGTCCGGTGCCGCACCTGCGCTCCGCTGCGATTGCGAGACTGACGTCGCCACTCTGGCAGCCAGTGCTCGAGTCTCTCGATGCGCGTGTCATTGGAATTCCAATTGACGCACGGCTTCCGTATCTCGATCTGCGCGTCGTTCACACCGCGCTGAGCGCACCACCGTTGCCGTGGGCGCAGCAGAAGCTCCTGCTTCGCGAAGCGGTGAAGGGAATCCTCCCTGACTCCGTTCGGCTGTCGCCCAAAGAGGGCCTGCCGACGCACACGACCAATCGCCTGGCGCAATGGCGTGCACGCCGGCCGGCTCCATTTCAGCCGTCGCGTGCCCTGAGCCAATTCATTGATCCGGCGAAACTTCCGGCGCTCGCGGCGGGCTCCGATCCGGACGCCTCGATGCTCGAAATTCGGCTCCGCGTGCTCGATCGGTGGCTGTCAGGCGCATAACAGCTGATTTCGCTGCGCCCGAATCCTGCATTGCCGCGTGGCAAATGATCACGCTTGAGCACGTCGACGCCGCCGTCCGCAGCTGGATGGTCGCTCACCAGAGCGGCGCCACGAGTCATGTGCTCAAGGCCGTCACGGTCATCGGCGCGCCCAATCCGATGCTGTTCCTGGCAATGACCGGCGCGTTGTTCCTCTGGTGGCGCGGTCGCAGCGTCGCCTCGATCGCGGCGCTCTTAACACCAGTGCTCGCCATGGTGACATGCGAAATCGGTAAACGAGTTATCGCACGACCGCGGCCCCCGGGCATCGGCGTCATTGTCGAAGAGGGCTACGCATTTCCATCAGCACACGCGACGACATCGGCGGCGGTGTGTGGCACCTTGGCCTACCTGTTCTGGCAAGAGGGATTCATCTCGCAAACGATTGCCTTGTTGATCGCCGTTGTACCCCCGCTCCTCGTTGGTGTGAGCCGAGTGTATCTGGATGTCCATTGGGCAACGGATGTCGTTGGCGGGTGGACGGCCGGCATGGTGATATGCGCACTGGCAGCGACGCTGCACCGCTCACTCCGGTCCGCGCAATGAGCGCGGCACGCAGGTGGCGTAATGGACTCGCGTTTCTCTGCGCAATGTCGAGCACGCAAGCGCTGCGCGCGCAGAACACTGGCGTATTGTTCGACACGCGCGACATCGCCGTGCTTGCCGGCGCGACCGTGGCGACCGCTGCACTGATTCATTTCGACAAACCAATCGCCCGCGCGCTCACCGATACCGGCTTTCACAGTCGACATCCGTCTTTCACGACGGCAGCCAAGGTCGCGAGTTACGCGACGGAAACGGTGTACATGCTGACGGGCGGCGCGGTGTACGGACTCGCACGCTGGCGCGGCAACGATGGTGTCGCCGACGTCGCCTTTCATACCACTGAAGGTGTGGCGTCCGCCGCATTGGTCATTCAGGTGATCCGCGGTGCGCTGGGGCGCGCACGGCCGTATGTCATCAACGATTCCGGTGAGGTTCGCGACGCAGACCCGGACGACGCCAAGTTCGGGCGCGGCTTCACGAGTTACAACTATCGATCGTGGCCATCCATGCATGCGATGGCGAGCTTCGCCGTCGCGTCCGGGCTTGCGAGCGAGATGCGGTGGCGCGGCACCCGTAATCGACAGGTAGCGAGCCTGGCGCTGTATGCCGCTGCGTCGATGCCCGCAGTGGCGCGCAGCTACCTCGACGAGCACTGGGCCAGCGACATCGCCATGGGGGCATTCATTGGCGTCTTCGCCGGCCAGAAGGCGGTGAACTACAGCCACGCGCACCCCGGAAATCGGCCGGACAATTTCTTTCTCGGCCAGAACGGATTGCGCGCAACCATCACCATGGACGGCTCGGCGGCGCGACTTTCGATTTTGCCGTTTTGATCGCGTAGGGTGCGTTTCAGGTGGTGTGTCTGAGATATGGAAGGCGGGCAACGCGACCGTTTCGCTGAGTCGGTGACCGTCAGGTTACACAAGAAAGACACGAGTCGAGGGTACGCATTCCGGTGGGGTGTGCGTGTCAACGGCTCGTGTTCTTTTTGTATTCCTGAACGGCGCTGCGAAACGTCATGGTGCAGGCGAAACGAAAAAGCGCCAGATGCCGTTCGGCACCTGGCGCTCTTTCAGCTCTACGCAGTCAGTGGTCCGCGCTTAGCCGTTCGTTATCAACTGCACACCGGCCGACCACGCGGCAACGCGATCGTGCAATTCTTCGTCGTGCCGTCGTGCGTGATCACCAACTTTGCCGTCGCCGTGCCATCGTACGTGATGACCTCGCGGCGTGACGTCGTCGTCGGTGCAGCCGTGCCGCGCGTGATCGCGCCGGACATCTGACGAATCACAGTGCCCGCGGTCGGATACGTCGGCTTGCCGCTCGCGATCGGGATGATCACGCCCTTCGTCGTGTCGCCAATTGCGCGAGCAATTGTGAACGATCCAGCGCTATCAGATCCAGTGGTGCTCTCCGAACCCTTCGAGGCACCGTTCACTGTCCGCTGCGTGCTGTTGTACGCGAGACCAGTCACCGTGCGATCACTGCTGCTCGAGACGGTCGTGCTGATTGATGCGCCGCCGCGACCAGAGAACGTGTGCGTACCAGCCACGTCGACATGCGCGACCACCTTGTCCGTGGTGCTGTCAGGCGCTGCCTGCGCACCTCCCGCTGCGTTCGTGTACTTCACCGTGCTGTTGATCGTGATGCCGTTGTGCGTGTCGGTGCAGCTGTTCACGCCCGTGCTTGCGCTGTAGGTGCACGTGCCGTGCGATCCGAACCCGCCGCGATCAAACGGACGTCCGCCGCCCAAGCCGCCGCCGAGGAAATCCATGCCGAAGCCGCCGCCCATGAAGTCGTGGCCGCCATCGAGGCCGTTGCCACCGCGCGGGCCGCCATGCTCGCCCGGCATGAATGCATGGCTCGAGTCCGAACCCGTGCCGTTGTACGAGCTCACGGCATTGTCGAAGCCAAGCGGCGTGGTGTTGAATGCTGCGTTGAGCAGTTGTGAGTCGAAGGCGCTCGTGAGCTTCTCGCTGCATGCGGCAGCAAGCATTGCGGTGCCACCAATCAGTAGGAAACGAAGGTTGCGCGTCATGGTGTGTCTCCCGAATCGTTGCGGCTCACCGCGGGTCTATCCCGTGGTCCCTGTCCGCACGACTACCCAGACACGGCTGCGCGAGAGCACCCTACGCGCCCGCTACCACCCTGCGCCGTCGGGAAGCCACGGCGCCAGCGCGTCGCGCAATTGCTTGAGCGCGCGACCCATCCGTGCCTCCACACTCTTCACCGAGATGCCAAGCACTTCGGCGATCTCATTATAGGTGAGGCCTTGCGTGCGGTTCATCTCGAAGACTTCGCGCTGTGGACCGCTCAGTGCAGCGATGGCCTTCTCCGCCGCAGCCTGGAGTTCCGTCGAGATCGTCTGAGCATCCGGCGCCGGCGACTCCGACGGACCGCGCACATAGACCTCCCCTCGCTGCGCCGTCTTGGCCTGCCGCAACCGGTTGAGTGAGCGATTCCGCGTTGCCTGCTGAAGGTACGCGCGCACGGGACCGCTCAGCACCAACGACTCGCGCCGTCGCCACAGCTCCAACATCACGTCCTGGGCGACTTCTTCCCCCAGGGCGCGTTCGTTGAGCAGTCGCGTGGCGCTGACCACGAGCAACGGGTAATGTTCGCGAAACAGGGCGGCGAAAGCCTCCTCGTCGCCCGTCCGTAATCGAGCTAGCAGTTCCGGTTCTTCCACGAGGCCTATATCGTTGGACGCAAGGCGTAACACAAGTGGCATGCGGTGCCGAACCGCGGCATAGGGTCCTTTTGACCGTCAGTGTCTCATAGGCATGTCCGACCATCCGCTTCCGAATTCTCCGCAGTCCGAACCCAACTGGGAGGCCGTCGCGCGCTACCTGGCGGGCGCGGGCTCTCCGGATGAGCGTCGCGAGTTGGAGCGGGAGATTCAGTCGCACCCACAGCGTGAGCAGCTTCTCGCTACGCTAGGCCGCGCTGTGCATGTGCCGGATCCCGCCGTGCCAAGCAAGGCTGAGGTGGAGATGGCCTTGAACGCTGTGCTCGGCCGTCTGCGCGCCGAGGCCTCGCCAGTTGGCGCGCCAAAGGTTGTGTCGCTCGATTCCTATAGAAGTCGCCGGAGCTTTACGGCTTGGCGCGCTGCGGCGGCAGTCATCGTCGTAGCCGGCGCCGGGTTGCTGCTCCGTAACGCCATGTCGCCCAACTCGGCGGCGTCGCTCACGGAAGCGCAGCGCCACTTTGCATCGGCGGTCGGCGCAATCGATTCAGTCACGCTGGTTGACGGGACACGCATGCTGCTTGGCCCCGGAAGTGAAGTCACGCTCGCCGCCAACTATGGAAATGGCTCGCGTGAACTGACGCTCGTTGGTGAAGCACGCTTCAACGTCAAGCACGACGCATCACATCCATTTGCGGTGCATACCGGCGCGGCAACGTTCCGGGACATCGGTACTGTCTTCGCCATTCACAGCGATGCCA
>JBBQHJ010000384.1:0-4483 GCA_038323865.1 Gemmatimonadales bacterium | reverse complement strand
ATCGTGGTCTGTCGTATCTCTTTATCGCACATGATCTCTCTGTCGTTGAACACATTTCTGATCGCGTGGCCGTGATGTATCTCGGCCACATCGTGGAGATGGCGCCGGTAGAACGCATCTTCAGCATGCCGGTGATGCCCTATACGCAGGCGCTCCTCTCTGCGGTGCCTGCACCGGTGCCTGGCGTCAAGCGCGAGCG
The DNA here is from genome assembly GCA_038323865.1 of Gemmatimonadales bacterium. Taxonomy (GTDB): domain Bacteria; phylum Gemmatimonadota; class Gemmatimonadetes; order Gemmatimonadales; family Gemmatimonadaceae; genus AG11. The sequence continues at coordinate 4,284 of JBBQHJ010000384.1, read as the reverse complement.
TATACTGCTGGCCGGCGACGTACCTTCGCCCGCGAATCCACCGTCGGGTTGCGTGTTCCATCCGCGCTGCCAACATCCCGCGCGCGATGCGGCGTGTGCGAAGATCATCCCGCCGCTCGAAGAAAAGGCACCCGGCCACTATGCCGCGTGTATCAAGCAGACTCCCACGGCGGTAACATGGGAGCAGCAGAAGGCGGCGGGCGGCACCAACCCGCCGGAGCTTGTCGTTCTGAGCGCAGCGAACACACTGCACACAACCAACCAATAAATGGCCACGACCGACGCGAAGGTCCTCACGCACGACGAGCCACCCGCCGGCATTCAGGGCATTACGGACAACACAGCGTTCTTCGGCCATCCTCGCGGGCTCTCCACACTCTTCTTTACCGAGTTCTGGGAGCGCTTTTCGTACTACGGAATTCGCCCGCTGCTAGTCCTGTTCATGACCGCGGCGCTCGCACAGGGCGGATTTGGTTTTACGCGAGAAGCGGCGTCGTCGATCGTCGGCATCTATGCGTCGTCGGTCTACCTTGCCTCACTGCCCGGCGGCTGGATTGCCGATCGCTGGCTCGGGTTGCGGCGCTCCATCTGGTGGGGCGGAGTGCTGATCGCCTTAGGCCATCTCTCCATCGCCCTCTCGGCCGTCTTTGCGCATCAGGCGTTCTTCCTCGGCTTGATTTTGATCGTGATGGGAACGGGCCTGCTCAAACCGAACATCTCGGCCATCGTGGGCGATCTCTATCCCGAAGGCGGAGCGCGGCGCGATAGCGGTTTCGCGATTTTCTACATGGGCATCAACTTCGGCGCGCTGCTCGCGCCGATCCTCACTGGCGCGCTCGGTGAGCGTGTGGGCTGGCACTGGGGCTTCGGTGTCGCCGGCGTGGGCATGTTGATCGGTCTCATCACCTTCCGCGCGCGCGCCGCCGGGACGCTTGGGCCGATTGGCGAAAAGCCATCGGGTACCTCCGAGCAGCAGGCACGTGTTCGCAATATGACGTTCGTGGGTGTTGGCGTTGCCGCTGTGATCGTGCTTCTCGCGATGATCGGAGTCATTCCGGTCAATCCTGTTGTCATCGCGCAGAAGATGACCTACCTCATTGGCGGCTTGGCGCTCGCGTACTTCACGTACCTGTTCGGATTTGCAGGATTAGACGCCGATGAGAAGAAGCGCATGATCGTGATCGTCGTGCTCTTCGTATTCTCCGCCACATTCTGGTCGGCGTACGAGCAGGCGCCAACATCGTTGAACCTGTTCGCCAAGGACTTTACCGATCGCAACATCGGTGGCTGGGAAATGCCTATCCTGTGGCTGCAGTCGGTGACGCCCATTTTCGTCGTCACGCTCTCGCCTGTGTTCGCGTGGGTGTGGCTCAGCCTTGCAAAGCGGAACATCGACTTCTCCAGCCCCGCGAAGTTTTCGTTCGCGTTGGTCGCAGCAGGGCTGTCGTACTTCGTCATGATGGCGGCCACCAACCGCGTCATCGCCGGCGGCGGCGTAGGTGTGAAGGTGTCCATCATGTGGCTGCTGCTCACCTATTTCCTTCAGGTGGTGGGCGAGCTCGCGCTCAGTCCCGTGGGCTTGAGCACGGTCACCAAGCTCGCTCCGCATCGCTTCGTCGGTCAGATGATGGGCGTCTGGTTCATGTCCATCGCGATGGGCAACCTCGTGGCCGGAATCCTTGGCGGCAACGTCGACCCGGAGAAACTCGACCAGATGCCCACGCTCTTTAGGCAGACCGCCATCACGCTGTTAGCAGCCGCTGTGATCCTCGCAGCGCTAGTCATTCCCATACGAAGAATGCTGGCCCGCGGTTCCTCACAACGAGCGTAGCGAGTGGGCTGACAGCGCAGCGGGCTGACAGTGAGCGTCAGCGAAGCGGGCTGTCAGCGAAGCGGGCTGCTGTTAAGGCCACTGGAAAATCGACCGCGGCACCGTCGGCTCGCGCGCACCGCTCACGTCGTTCGGCTCGCGATACTGGAAGTTGCTCCGGTCGAAGTTGCTGAAGGTCACCGTCCACCGACCGCCAGCGCCGGAGCCTAGTGGCAGTGCGATGTCCGCGCGCCACATCCGTCCCGAGTGCGGTGGTACGGCCGCGAGCACCCCGATGCCGATCGCACCCTTGATCGGCGTCGTCGAGCCAAAGGGAACGTCTCCGGCCCACTGACGCCCGGCGTCTGCAAAGAACGCGATACCTGCGTCGGCAAGGTTGAACGGACGTCCAAGGACAAAACGCTCTTCACCGCGCACCACCAGTCGCTGCGCACCGGAAAGCGCGGAATTTTCGAAGCCCCGCACACCTCCCTCCTGAATTCCAAACAGAAGCTGGTACGGAGTGCGTTGGCGGTACGTGCCGCTGAAGTCCACGCGAATGAGATTCTCGTGCGTAGCGCTGAATTGAAGCGTGTGCGTGAGACGGGAACTCATCAGGACGCCGTCCCACTCATTGTTTCCCAGCAACCGACGCGCTTCACCGCGCACCTGCATGCGGATGATGCCGATACCGGACATCGCCCCGGCATAGAGATCTGCTGACGCGAACGTGTCGGCGTCTCGTGATCCAATGGCGCGTACGGTTCGTCCGATCAAGCCCCCGATTTGAATGCCGACCGGCACATCCTCAACGGCAGTCAGCGCGTCGAGTCCGATACGGCGAACGAAGCTGATGTCGCGCACGCCCGCGAGCAGGTTCACGCGCGCCACACGATGCGGCACGTAGATGCGCGGCACGGGGCCAACATCTTTCACGACGCCGGTATCGCCAGTTGTCAGGCGCGTCCCGGACGCTTCGTCATCACTCGTGACCGACGCGCCCAACAGCGTGAACCGACCCGGCGGTCCAATGCGGGCGATTGCGCCCGCATCGAAGTAATTGCGAGTGAGCATGAATGACGGGCGAAGTCCGTCCGGCCGTCGCAACTCCACCCATGTTTTCGACATACCCGCCTGTGCGTGCCAGGCAATGCGCTGAAGGTCGGTGTAATACGGACGCATGAACTCCGCGCGCCACGCTCCACCACGTTCAGCACGTTCGGCTTCGAGCGTGGCAACCATCGCTTCGCCAAGAAACTGGTTGTCGGTTGCTCGCGCCGACACGGCGCTCCGGAAACCCTCGCCATAGCGCCACGACATCGCGCCGAAGATTCCCTGGCCGCCAATGTTTGCATTCCCGGCGAGGATCGAACTGAAAATCGGCGAGCGTGCGCGAACAGCGGCTCCGAACACAATGGCCGTCTCATCCGTGGTGCGCACCTCGAGATCTACACCGCCAATGTCGTTGGGAAGTACGTAAATGTCCGATTCGGCAATGAACGGCTGTGCGCGGAGAATTCGCTCGGATTCCGCGCGGCGAATTTCCGAACAGGCGTCGCCAGGTTCGAGCAGCAGATACCGGCGAATGACCTCCGTGCGCGTCGTGACGTGAATCTGACGCGCGAGCGTTGCGACTGCCGGCACGCGCTGCAGGCTGGCAACCGTCGGCGCGTCGGGATAGATGCGAATGGAGTCCACACGCTGCCCCGTGCACTGCGTCGTTTCGCGCCCCGATGGAGCGAACGTCACCTGAGCGGGCTTCACGCCTTGCGCGCGCATGGAGCATGCAAGGCTCAGCGACAACTGCGCGGACCGAATCACCATCGACTTCGACACAGGCACTACTTTCCCATTCTCTTTTTCAGCTCCGCGAGCTGCCGATCTGCCTCTGCCTCACGGTCGGCACGACGCCCTGCGCGCGCCAAAGAGTCGATCTCGGCTCCAACGTGGCTGTCCCGTCGTAGCAGGTCCTCGACTTCGGCAGTTGCTGTGTCATTGATGGACGCACGCGCCGGCCCACTTGGCGCACCCGTCATCGCACGCTTCAAGTCAGCCGTCATCTCGGCTACGTCGCGCTCGACAATGGCCAGCTCCGCTTCCTGTGCCTCGAGCTTCCGCTTGAGTACGTCCACCCGCTCGCTGTGCAGACCGTGATACTTCTCCGCGAGCGTGACCGTCTCGGCATCGTTGATCGCAGTCGCTGCTTCACGGCGCCGCTGCATCGTCTGCATTTCCTTCTCTTCCACAGCCAACTTCTGCTGCGTCTTGATCACGCCATCGCGCAAATCCTCCACCGCGAGCTTGGCGTGCACGAGCGTATCCTTCATCTGCGCCAACCCCGCGCGCCGCTCTTCCGGCGGCGTCGCACGATCCATGAGGTCTTGCAGGTTCTGGCGGAAGGATTCAAACATGCGGTTGTGCGGTCAGCGGTCGGCGGGCGGCGGTGAGATGCAACCGTCGGTCGTGGTTAGGAT
>JBBQHJ010000383.1:0-4493 GCA_038323865.1 Gemmatimonadales bacterium | reverse complement strand
ATCGTGCATCGCGATGTGAAGCCGGAGAACGTCCTCCTGCAGGACGGGCATGCACTCGTGGCAGACTTTGGCGTTGCACTCGCCGTTGAAGAGGCGGGAGGTGAGCGTCTCACGCGCTCGGGGCTCACGCTCGGCACCCCTCAATACATGGCGCCGGAACAGGCCTCGGGGGAACGCCATCTCGACGCGCGCGTCGACATCTACGCGCTCGGCGCAGTTCTTCACGAGATGTTGCTTGGCGAACCGCCGTTCGCAGCGCCAACGCGGCAGGCTGTGGTGCGACGCATGATGAACGAATTGCCGCAACCGCTCGCGCATCGCAGGCCGGAGGTGAGTCCTGCGGTCGACTTGGCCGTTCGTCGCGCACTCGCGAAGCGGCCCGCTGATCGTATGCCGAGTGCATCGGCATTCGCTGACGCAATCACGGCGCCCGCCGGTGTGATGAAACCCGCGCACGTGGAGTCGCGCGCACGAGGAATTGGATTGCGGACGGTGCTGTATCTCGTGGCGGCGACGCTCGTGATTGGAGTGTTCGGCGGAATGTTCATCGATCGCTCACCGCTTCTGCAGCGCTTCAGTTCCGCGGGCGGCAATGTGTCGGCGCCGACGTTTGTCGGTACCCGGTCGTCAGCAGAAGGAGCAGGGCTGTCGCTCGCCGTGGTAGACCGCAGTGGTCGTACGCTGCTGAACATTCCGGCGGAGCGGCCGTGGACGCCGCGCTTTTCTCCCGATGGCAATTCGTTGGCCTACGGTGCATTCGGAGCGGATAAGAAGACAAGCGACCTGTGGATCACGCAGCTGAGCACTGGAAGGACCCTCCGCCTCACTGATGACGACGGCGACGCAAACGATCCGCAGTGGAGTGCGGATGGAATGACGATCGCGTATTCCGCGAGTGCTGCCGGGGGAAAGGATGTCTTTGCGCGACCGTCTGCCGGCGGCAATGCACACGTGCTCGCGGTTCGTAGCGGAACACAGTTTCCCAGCGACTGGGTGCGCGACGGCAGTGCGTTGCTTGTCACCGAAGAAGCGGAGGATAATCGTCACGACATCATCGTTCAGCCGGCAGATGGATCTCTGGCACGGCCCTACGCAGCAACTCGCGCCGACGAGACAGGCGCACGCGTCTCGCCTGATGGGCATTGGGTCGCGTATACGTCGGACGAATCAGGTCGTGCGGAGATATACATCGACTCGTATCCGTCGCCGAGTCGGCGCGTGCGCATTTCCACGAGTGGCGGAGTGCATCCGGTTTGGCGTGGTGACGGGCATGAGCTCTACTTCTGGCGCGATGACGCGCTCGTCGCTGTGGAGTTGAGTGTTGGCAAGGCCGGCGAGCCGTCGTCCAACGGCGCGGAAGCCGTGCTGTTTCGCGCGTCGCACAGCATGGGTGTCAACACGATGTACGATGTATCCGCAGACGGAAAGAGGTTCGTGTTTGTGCGCAACAACCGTTGATCGTTCGGCGATTCCTTATATTCAGCGAATGACCACCGTTCGAATCGCCCTCGCAAATATTCCATATCCGGCAACGCGCGAGGACTCCGTGCGTCTCGTTCGCGACGCGATCGCGCAAGCCGCCACAGAGCGCGCGCAGATCGTCGCATTTCCGGAAGTCTACGTGCCCGGCTACAGGATAGGTGCGTCGAGCGAACTTCCGATCGACAAAACCTTCCTCGCGCACGCGTGGAGCGACATCGCGAATGCCGCGCGAGAAGCGACCGTTTCCGTGGTGCTCGGCACTGAGCGCCTCGTTGACGGGACGCCGCGCATCACGACGCTCGTGATCGGTCGCGACGGCACCACGCTTGGGTGGCAAGACAAGGTGCAGCTCGATCCAACGGAAGAGAGCATCTATCTCGCTGGTTCGGAACGACAGCTGTTCGAGGTGGGTGCGCTCAAGTTCGGCGTCTCGATCTGTCACGAAGGATTCCGCTATCCGGAAACGGTGCGCTGGTCCGCGCAGCGTGGCGCGCACGTCGTGTTTCATCCGCACTATTCGTGGGCGGAGGAAGGCGCGTATCAGCCGACGACGTTCGCTGATCCGGCGAACACGTTTCACGAAAAGGCCGTGCTGTGTCGCGCGGCCGAGAATACGTGCTATGTCGCGAGTGTGAATTGCGCTGGCGATGGTTCTCCGACGACGTCTGTCGTTGCTCGGCCTGACGGTACGGTGCTCGCTTGGCAGCCGTATGGCCGAGCAGGCCTGCTCGTAGTCGACATTGATACGTCGCTGGCGACAGGACTGCTCGCGTCGCGTTGTCGGTCCTGATTGCGTCGACTTTTTGCAACGTCGACACGTCGCCTCCCTGCTTGAGCCGAAAGGAAGCTGGATTCGCCGAGGTAAAGGTGCGAAGATTGATTCGATGCAACGCCTGCTCCTGAGCGCCTATCTCGGCGCAGCGATACTCGCGCGACCCGACCGGCGAATCGTCGACAGAATCGTCATCGGCGACGCGAGAAGCGAACAGCAGCATGCGTGCGCCAAGACAGCCGCATGGATGCGCTGCGCGCTCACGACCTTCGACGATACCGAAGTCACGATCGCGGCCACGGTCGCGGGTAGCGATGAGCCGCAAACGTTCGAGCTCGTCGTCGAGAACAGAACGATCACCATGTACACCTTCAACTCACGGGACTCGGCAACCGTAGAGTTGCGTGTGCCGCTCGACGTGACCGCGGGACGAACGAACATTCAGGTACTGCTGCGCGGCCCGGCTCGTTCGCTGCTCTTGCTCCGAACCATTCAGGATCACAATGAATGAAAGAGAAAACATGAAAGTGTTTCGCGTGGCACTGCTTTCGGCTCTCGTTGTGCACGGCAGCAACGCCGGGGCGCAGCAGTCCATGTCGCCAACAGAAGCGGCAACGCAAAAGCACTGGCCGCTCACTCGGCCGGAGCTTACGAGCTTCAACGAGACCAGCCGCTACGATGAAGTCGTCGCGTTCATGAAGCAGGTGGCCGCAATCTCGGCAAAGATTCACCTCACGACGTACGGCTATACATATGAAGGCCGGCCGCTGCCGCTGGCCGTGATTGGCGCTCCCGGTGCGACGCCGGAGCAGGTGATGGCGACGAAGAAGACCCGTGTCTACATCCAGGGCAACATTCACGCGGGCGAAGTCGAGGGAAAGGAAGCGCTGCTCTGGCTACTTCGCTCCATCGCGAAGGGTGAGCGCAACGCGTGGCTCGACTCGATGGTGCTGCTCATCAATCCCATCTACAACGCCGATGGCAACGAACGAGTGAACGTCGCCAATCGCGGTACGCAAAACGGCCCGATGGGCGGCATGGGCACACGCGAGAACGCGCAGGGCTTCGACCTCAATCGCGATCTGACCAAACTCGAGACCGCGGAGGCACGCTCACTCGTTCGGCTGCTGACGCGGTACGATCCCCAAGTGGCGATAGACCTGCACACCACCGACGGCAGCTCGAATAGCGGCTTCAACATGACGTACGAAACGTCGCTCAATCCGAACGACTCCAAGGCGACGTCGAGCCTGTTGCGCGATGTGTTGCTCCCGACCATCACGAAAGCTGCAGAAGCGAAACACAACGAGCACTGGTGGTTTTACGGCGGCGTCTCAGGGCAGGGCGACCAACGCGCATGGCGCTCGGATGCCGAGTTGGCGAAGCCGAGGTACACGTCCACGTACTTCGGTGTGCGGAACAAGCTGGGGCTTTTGACGGAGACGTACTCGTACGCGTCATTTCAGGATCGTATCAACAATACGTACTGGTTCCTCGAGGAGACGCTCGACTTCGTGGTGAAGAATGGCACGACGGTGCGCAATGCCGTCGCCACTGCGGAGAGCGAGTCGATCATTGGAAAACAACTCTCCGTACGGCAGGAGCTGGTGAAGGCACCAGACCTCAAGCCGATGTGGTTCTCGCCAACAACGTCCGAGCGGAATCTCTACGTGCCCGATCGCCCATTTCGCGCTGGCACGCGCGGCAGTGAGACCATGGAGATGCTGCCGTTCTATGGCACCACTGTGCCGACGGAGACGAGCATGGCGCCACGTGCGTGGATCATTCCGAACACTGCGGATGAGGCAACAGCTGCTCCGCCTGTGGGCGGTGGTGCAGGTCGCGGGGCGGGCGGTGGAGGAGGTGGCGGTGGTGGCTTTGGACGCGGCCCAGTTGGTTCGCCCACGGCGCGGTTGATCGCGAGCGTCACCGACAGGCTCGAAGCGCATGGCATCAAGTACACGCGCACCACGAGCGAGATGCCGGTGAAGGGTGAGCAGTATCGTATTGCGACGAACGTACTCGCGGATCGTGAGTATCAGGGCACGCACAAGTTCCGCACGATCACGGGCGCGTGGGAAGCAACGAGCCAGATGCTGCCGGTCGGATCGATTATCATCCAGATGGATCAGCCGCTCGCGCGCCTTGCCTTCATCTTGTTGGACCCACGTTCCGACGACGGCTTCATGGCGTGGAATATTTTCGACGCCGTGCTCGCAGGCACGCCGGCGCCGGCGGT
>JBBQHJ010000382.1:0-4501 GCA_038323865.1 Gemmatimonadales bacterium | reverse complement strand
CCGTCGCGATTGTGCTCGATAATTCGGGCTCCATGGGCGCCAACGCGGAAGGCGATAGTCGCCCGAAGGCAGAAGTGGCGAAGGTTGCCATCGAGAGCGCACTCGATGCCACCGAAGCGGCGCTCGCCAAGCGGCCGGATTATCCCGTCAACGTCAGCCTGTTCCTGTTTTCTGACAAGACGGAAATCGTCATGCCGATGCAGCCGTACAACCGCGACTCGGTTCGCGCGGCCATTGGGCGCGTGCCAAAGCCCAAGGGCGGCACGGCGATTGGCGACGCCATGGACCAGGCCCGCGTCGCACTGTACAAGGCCGGCACGTTCCGCAAAGTGATTCTCGTGGTGACCGACGGCGAGAACACGGCCGGGAGGAAGCCTGATGCCATGGCGCGAGAGATCTTTCAGAAGAGCGACGGTGGCGTCGGCATGTATTTCGTTGCCTTCGACACCGATGGGGATAAGTTCGAGTTTCTGCGAGAAGTGAAGGGCGACGTCGTCACCGCGCAGAACGGCGCGGCACTCAAGGCGTCGCTGTCTCAGTTGTACGAGGGGAAAGTTCTTGCCGAAGCGCCGGTCGAGCCGACCACGCAAGTACCAAGCGCGGATTCAAGCCGCAACGGCGCTGCAGCGAAGTCCACTCCAAGGAGTTCTCCATGATCATCGACAAGTTCGTCACTGGAATCCGGGCCATCTTCAACAGCATGGCGAATGCGCTGTGGGCGCGGAATCCGGTGGCCGTTCTCCAGCTCAAGATCGACGAGGCCACTGCGGAAATACTCGGCGCTCGCAAGGGTGTGGAGCAGTACGCTGGCCTCGTCGAAGGCATCAAGCGACAAGTGGCAACACTCACGGGGCAAGACGTGCAGCTCGACGCACAGATCAAGTCGCACCTGAAGGCGGGCAATCGCGAGCGCGCGTCGCAACTCGTGCTGCAACTTCAGGGAGTTCGCACGCAACTCGAGAGCAAGAAGCGCGAACTCACCGTGCACGAAGAAGCGCTGAACAACAACATGCTCAAGCTGCGAGCGGCGAACGAGCACATCGTCGAATTGCGGCAGCGCGGGCAGCGGTACGCGGCGGAATTGCAAATGAGTCGCGCCGAAGCCGAGATGGCCAAGGTGAGCGAGGCACTGCAGGGAAATCTCGTCGGCAATTACACCACGGGCATTGGCCAGGCCGAGGAGTTGATCAAAAGCGAGATCGACAAGAATCGTGGTCGCGCGCATGTCGCCGCGTCGATGTCATCGGAGGGCGTCGCTGAGATCAAGGCGGATCAGGCAGCCAAGCAGGCGATGGCGGATGATCTGCTCAAGAACTACGAAGTGGAGCTTGGGCTTGCATCACCGGAAACGCAGCCGGTTGCTGAGCCGACGACAAAGGATCTTGGGCCGGCAAACAAGAATACGGCGTGAAGTGCAGATTCCTCGACTTCGCTCGGAATGACACGCTGCTGCGCTCGGAATGACACGCTGCTGCGCTCGGAATGACACGCTGCTGCGCTCGGAATGACACGTTGCTGCGCTCGGAATGACACGCTGCTACGCTCGGAATGACACGCTGCTGTGCTCAGAATGACAACTACCCACGGGGATTGATTATATGAGTGAGAATTCTGGCCCGAAGCCACTCTTCTGGGTCGTCATGGCGGTGCTCGTGCTGGGACTCGGCTACTTGGGCCTGACCCGGCTCCAGAATAAAACGTCCGGCACGGGCGGCACGCTGACGGCGGACGAAATGGCGGCCGCAAAGAACGCTGTCGAAGCGCCGGATGCGGCGAGTGCAACCACCAAGAAGGAGTACAGCTTCACTCCTGCCGCCAAGCTGCCCGAGGTGAAGGGCACGTCGGCGTATCAGCCCATGGCTGAAGGCCGCGTGGTGCGACAGGCGATCAACGTATGGGCCGGGTGGAGCTCGCTCATCCTCGCCAACAACGGCATGAAGCCTGGCAAGGTCTGGACGGACGGCAACGGCAAGCCGTTCAAGCTCGATCTCGTATTGATCGACGATCCCATCGCCATGCGCGACGCCTTTGCCGGCGGCAAGATTCACATCGGATGGGGCACGCTCGACATGGTGCGCCTGTTCGCGCAGGGCCTCAAGAAGGATTCGCGCACAATGCCGCGCGTTTTCACTCAGACGGACTTCTCGAATGGCGGCGACGGTATCGTCGTGCGCCAAGCCGTGAAGACGGTCGCCGACCTGCGCGGCAAAACCTGCGTGCTCGCGCAGAACTCACCATCGCACTTCTTCCTGCTCAACGCGCTCATCAACGGCGGTGTGCAGCCGAGTGAAGTGACGATGAAGTTCACGGGCGACGCGTTTCAGGCCGCTGCGGCGTTCAACGCCGACAAGAAGATCGACTGCGTCGTCACCTGGTCGCCGGACATCTACAATCTCGAGAAGATTCCGGGCAACCGCATGCTCGTGAATACCGGTACGGCGAACAAGCTCATCGCCGACGTGTGGATGGTGCGCGCGGATTTCGCGAAGGACAATCTGCCGATCATCGAGGGTCTCGTGCGCGGGACGTTCGACGCGATTGAAGAGCTCAAGACGGAAGCCGGTAAGGCCAAGGCCGCGAAACTCATGGCCGACGCGTATTCCATTCCGGAAACCGACACCCGCAGCATGCTCGCCGATGCGCACCTCACGAACTACGCCGAGACGCGAGCGTTCATGATGGATGCGAATAATCCGGCGAACTTCGAGCGTATCTGGAACAACGCCGACTTCCTGTACCATCGCATTCGCGTACTCGATGACGACAAAGTCTCGTTCGACCAGGTGCTCGACTTCTCGATCATCGCAAAGCTCGGCGCTGATCCAAAGTACGCAAACTCGAAGGACGAATACGAAGTGCAGTTCGTGCCGACCACAGCGAGTGCGGTGCAGGCGGAGTCGAACGAGATTCTCACCAAAACGGTGGTTGTTCAGTTCTTTCCGAACTCAGATGACCTGACCAAGACGGTCACGGCGCCGGACGGCAAGCAGTCACCATACGATCCCAACGTTGCGGCCGTGGTGGAGGAAGTCGGCAAGCTTGCGGCGCAGTACGGCAACGCTCGCATCATCATTGAAGGACACACCGATGGGTCAATGCGCGGACAGGTGGATGCGAGCGCAGTGAAGGAGTTGTCACTGCGGCGTGCGAACGCGGTGAAGCAGGCGCTGTTGCGAAAGTTCCCGAAGCTTCAGGCCAATCAGTTTGTCGCGGCGGGCATGGGCTGGGATCGTCCGTACGACTCCACCGATCCGGGTAATCACGCGAAGAACCGGCGCGTGGAAGTGAAGGTGTATCCCCTCGAGGCCGTGAAGTAGCGACACATGTCCAGTGGTCGTTCGATATTTGCATTGCGCGCCGCGCCATCGGCCGTCGCCGGCCGATTGATCGGACTCGCGTCGGTCGCGCTGCTGATTCTCGGGTGGTACCTCGTTACGCTGGGTACGCCCGAAGCGCGGTTGATCTCGCCCACCATTCTTCCAACGCCGGGCGAAGTGTTCGCTCGTCTCATCGAGTTGGTCACTGGAAAGGGCGGCGAGGCAGGAACGTTGGGACTCAATATCGCAGCGAGCTTGCGGCGCGTGCTCTCCGGTTTCGGGCTCGCGGTGATGATCGGCATTCCGCTGGGTATCGTTGCCGGAGTATGGGGGCCGGTGCGCGCCGCACTGGCGCCGCACGCGCTGTTTCTGCGCAACATTCCGTTGGCGGCGCTCATTCCGCTCACGATGGTGGCGTTCGGCATCGACGAGCAGCAGAAGGCAATGTTCATCTTCATTGCTGTGGTGCCGTTTCTCATGGGCGACGCAATGTTCGCCGTGCTGCGCGTTCCCGATCGCTACGTCGAGACGGCCCAGACGCGCGGCGCCACAACGTCACAGGTCGTCTTCAAGGTATTGATTCCCCTCGCCATGCCGGCGATCTACGCGAGCATGCGAACGCTGTTCGGGCTTGCGGTGGGCTACATCATGCTCGCCGAACTCGTGAACGCAGACCTCGGCCTCGGCCACATGTTGAACATCGGACAGCGTCGAGCCGATCTGCCAACGATCTTCGCCACACTCGTCGTGATTGCGACGCTCGCGTACTTGATCGACCGAATGCTCCAGTTGCTCGAGAAGAAGATCTTCCCGTATCGCGTCGCTGAGGAATAGTGTGACGAAGCCGAGCTCTATTTCGCCTGCGACGGTGAAGGACGTTACCGTACCCGCTGCCGTGGTGTCTGGTGCAACGCCGGCCATCGTCGAGTTCAAGAATGTCTCGAAGATCTACGACGGTGGGAACGTCGCGATTCAGGATGTGTCGTTCCGCGTTGATGACATCGCGGGGAAGGGTGAATTCGTCACGATTCTCGGCCCATCGGGATGCGGAAAGTCCACCGTGCTCCGGCTCATTGCAGGGCTTTCGCCACAGCATCCGCCCACGTCGGGTGAAGTGCTCGTGAGTGGGACGTCGGTGCTTGGCCCTGGGCAGGACCGTGGGATGGTCTTTCAGGATTACACGG
>JBBQHJ010000381.1:0-4502 GCA_038323865.1 Gemmatimonadales bacterium | reverse complement strand
ATACAAAGCCACGCAAGAACGAGCGTGGCTGAGCAGCGTCCTTTCCGAGATCAATTGCCGCCCACGGTCGCCTGTCGATCGAGCGAAGCATGAGCGCGGTGGCAACGAACACCGCAATCAGGTTCGGAAAGACGTCGAGCTTGAGCGGTTGTCCCGTTGACGAAATCACCTTTGCTGCGAGCGGCGCCAACAGCGCAAGCGCCGCCGTGGAACAGACCACCAACAGCGCAGCAAAGGCGACGACTCTCCCGAGTGTTGGAAGAACTTCGGCGCGTTCCTCCACGATGCCGTGCCGAGCGGAGCGACGGACCTGCTTTCCTTAAACCAGCGTCCGTTTCGACAGCGCTGCTGCAACAAGTGCCTTCACCGCATCCGCCGCGATGAACGGCAACACGCCGAGCATCATGCTGCGCTGAATGTTGCCGGAGATGAGCGCGAGTTGCGCCAACCCTCCGACATACAGCACGAGAATTCCCGCCTCAGCGGCGAGCGCACGCGTCACAAAGCTCTTCTGTCGCGCGCCAAACGTGCCGGCCACCGCTGCTGCGATTGGATACGCCAGCAGATAGCCGCCCGTAGGTCCAAGCAGGCGTGCGATTCCCGGCGCACCGATCGGTGCGAACACGGGAAGGCCCGCAGCACCAGCGATGAGATACGCGACCATCGCCGTCGCCGCGTCGCGCGGTCCAAGCAACAGACCAGCAAGCACAACGACGAGTGGCTGCAACGTGAGCGGCACCGGCGTGCCCGGCAGCGGCATCGCGAACTGCGACGCCAGCGCCAATGCGCCAACGGCGACGAGAATTCCCAACGCCCGCGTACGTGGCGTACGTGCAGCAACAGCGAGTGTTGTCATGCGATCAGCTCCGCGAGACTGAGAGGGCAACGGCATCGCCACCACCAAGGCACAACGTGGCGAGACCGCTATTGAGGTTTCTATCCTTGAGCGCGTACAAGAGCGTCGTAAGCACCCGTGCGCCGCTCGCACCAATCGGATGGCCGAGTGCAATCGCGCCACCGTTCACGTTCACGCGATCCCAATCCCAACCGAGTCCTGCACCGTCGGCCAATGCCTGCGACGCGAATGCTTCGTTGGCCTCGATGAGATCGTAGTCGCCGATCTTCCTTGCTTCCTTCTTCATCAGGTTGTGCACCGCCGTGATCGGCGCGAAGAACAAGTCACGCGGATCCGTCGCACCGGTTGCGTACGCGTTGATGCGGCCGAGAATTTCGAGGCCATGTGCTTCCGCATATTCGAGCGACGTCACCACCGTGGCGGCAGCACCATCGTTCAACGAGCTCGCGTTGCCAGCCGTCACCGACGCATCACTGCCCTTGTCGAAGGCGGGACGCAGCTTACCGAGTGAATCCGCGGTGGAGTCGCCACGCGGACCTTCGTCCGTGTCAACGATCGTGTCTCCCTTCCTACCGGCGATCGTGACCGGAGCGATCTCGCTCTTGAACTTGCCCGCCTGTTGCGCGGCGACCGCCTTCTTGTGCGAGTTGGCTGCAAACTCATCCTGCGCCTCACGCGACACCGTCGCCTTCTTCGCTGTGTACTCGGCGTGGCTCCCCATGTGGACGCCACAGCTCGCGCACCACAGTCCGTCCTTGATCATGCCATCGATCATCTGCTGGTCGCCAAGCTTCACGCCGTTGCGCATGCCGTACACATAGTAGGGCGCGTTCGACATGGACTCCTGGCCACCGGCGACGATCACCTGCGCATCGCCCGCCTTGATGGACTGCGCCGCGAGCATCACAGCCTTGAGACCGGAGCCGCACACCTTGTTGATCGTGAGCGCGCTGACGGTGGCCGGAATGCCGGCCTTGAGCGCTGCCTGACGTGCCGGTGCCTGGCCGACGCCGCCCTGAATGACGTTGCCCATGATCACTTCATTGATGTCGTCCATCGACACCTTGGAGCGCTCGAGCGCCGCCTTGATGGCGATGGCGCCGAGCTCGGGTGCGGTCAGCGAGGAGAGCGATCCGAGGAACTTCCCGATCGGTGTGCGCGCGGCGGCGACGATGACGGGGATACGCGATTTATCTGACATCAGCTTTGTGCGGTTCGGATTTGGGACGCGCGCGAGAGGCATGGCCTGCCAAGGAAAGGTATTGGGCGCTGCAGGCGCCTACAACTCACGTAAACAGGTGACGCCGAGCCGCTCGGTCGGGTTGTCCGTTCAGCACCCCTTCGTTCAATGATCCGACTCATGAACCTGATTCGTTCACTCGCGTTGGCTGTCACCGTTTCACTTCTAATTTTCGCGCATGTTGCCACCGCGCAGCAGGCCTCTCGGCCATTTCCCCTTGCAATCGACTTCACCGTTGGCCCCAATTCGGGCCGCGGCGGCGAGTTCACCGACCGGCTTGGTGGTGGCTTCGAGCTCGTCGTGGCATTGCGTCACGACGGCGCAGGGTTTGGCGCGTTCACGCTCGGCGGTCGGGAGGGCGTCTCCTCGAGTGCCGATTGCGTGATCTCGTCTGGATCGGCTGGTGGGTGCGCCCGCAGCTATCCGGACTTCATCCACATTGGCGCGCTCGCCGGCCTGCAAGGCGATCGTGGCCCGTTATCTCTTCGAGGAATGTTGGGTCCCGCGTACTTCAGTGGGCCGCGCACCTCTGGTTTCGGCGGACAAGCACATATCGATGCCGCCGTAGGTGTGAGCCGAGTCGCGATCGTGGCGGCGGCGCGCGTCAACGCCATCGCGGGATTCAAGGGCGAGCAGTTCACCATTGGCGCGCTCGAAGCTGGTGTTCGCATTCGGTAAGCGCGCGGCTCGCGGCTATCTTCGAGCATGCCCGCGAAGAAAGAATGGTACGTCAACGATGACTATCGCCGGTGGCAGACGACGACGCTGAACGTCGCCGGGCGCACGCTCGCGCTGGCAACCAAGCCCGGCGTCTTCGCGCATGGGTCAACCGATCCATCGTCCCTCCTGCTCGCCGAGCACGTGCGTGCTGCTCACGGTGAGACGGTTGTGCACCTGAATTGCCGCAACGGATTGCTCGGCGCAGCGCTCGCATCAACGGCCGCGCGCGTGCTCCTCGCCGATCGCAACGTTCTCGCCGTGGAGGCGTCGCGTCGCACACTCGCGCTGAATGACGCTGCGCATGTGGAGGTGTACGTTGGACACGGCGCTGCCGCCGTCGGTGAGATCATGGCAGACATCGTGGCCATACGCATCCCGCAGGAGAAGCTCGCGCTGCTGCAATTGATCCACGATGCGTTCGCCATGTTGAAGCCGGGCGGTCGCTGTTACATCGCGGGCGCGACGAATGAAGGCGCGAAGAGCGGAGCACGCATACTCGAAGAGTTGTTCGGCAACGCCTTAACCGTTGCGACCGAGAGTGGGCATCGCGTTGTGAGCGGTGTGAAACGCTCGGGCGACATCGCGCGTACTGCCGCACTGGAAAGTTCATATCTCGATAACTCGGTGTTCAACGAGCAGCGGCTGAGTATTGCTGGCGGCGAGTCCACGTTTTGCTCGCGTCCAGGCGTCTTTTCATGGGATCACCTCGACGAAGCCACGGCCATTCTCGCCGAGCATATCGATGTACGACCGGATGATCGCGTGCTCGATCTCGGCTGTGGCTATGGCGTGCTGGGTGTTGTCGCGGGGCGCACGGCCACAACGCATCCCATCACGATGCTCGACGTCGACTCCGAAGCAGTGCGATCCGCGGAGCGCTCGGCAACAGCGAACGGTTTGACATCCGCACGCGTGATGGGCAGCGACGTCGCTTCGGCGGTTCTGGAGGAGCAGTTCGATCTCGTCGTGACGAACCCGCCCTTTCACGTGGGCAAGGCGACGGACCTCAGCGTGCCCATTCAGTTCATCGCGGACGCGTTCACCGTGCTCGCGCCGGGCGGACGACTGAATCTCGTGGCAAACAGAACGCTGCCCTACGAAGGCGCCATCAAATACCTGTTCAAGAACATCACTACCGTGCATGACGGTCCGCGCTTCAAGGTGCTCTCCGCGACCAAGGCGTCGTGAAGATCATCAAGTATCTCGCCAATCTCGGTTACGGATCGCGCCGAGAGGTGAGCGCGATGGTGGAAGCAGGCGCTGTTAGGCGGCGTGATGGCGGCATTATCCGCGATAGTGAAGCATTCGCGCATGACGATGTGCTCGTGGATGGCGCGCCGCTCGATCTGCCGCCGGGCGCTGTCGTGATGTTGCACAAACCGGTGGGCTATGTGTGCTCCACGAGCGACGTCGGACAGCTGATCTATGAGTTACTGCCAGAACGTTTCCTGAAGCGATCGCCCGTTATGGCGTCGATCGGCCGATTGGACCGCGACACATCGGGCCTGCTGCTGTTGACTGACGACGGCAAGCTCAATCATCGGCTCTCGTCTCCGAAGACCCATTTGCCAAAAGTGTACGAGGCGCAGTTGGCGAGCGACCTCCGTGGCGACGAGGCCGACGTCTTTGCGAGTGGCACGTTCATGTTGGATGGTGAACGCAGCGCATTGCGTCCGGCGACGCTCG
>JBBQHJ010000380.1:0-4530 GCA_038323865.1 Gemmatimonadales bacterium | reverse complement strand
AAAAAGGACTGAAGATGTTTCCAGGAGTGAAGACGTCTACAGTCGTTGTCGTTGTGCCGCCACCCGGTGTGACCGCGGCATCGCCTCCGCCGCAACCAGCAAGCAGGACGCCGACCATGAGTATCAACCGCCGCATTCGTGCCTCGATCGTGAAAGGGCTGCCCACACAGTATCGTCTGACGCGCCGCATCTCCAGCATGTTAATGCTGGGCATTGTGGCATCGCTCACGATGACAATTGCCGCATGTGGCGGCACCGGTGCGGACGCCGTGACGGGCCCGCAAACCATTACGGGCACCTACAAACTGTCGACGGTGCAGGGAAAAGGTCTGCCCTATCGCATCTACAGTGATGTGAACTACTCGTTCGATGTGGCCGACGGGTCCATTGCGCTCAATACGAATGGTTCGTTCACGGCTGCAATCCGCAGCGAAGAGCGCGTGGAGAATCATCTCTCCGTCTATGCCGATACGTCGACCGGCAATTGGATGCAGACCGGAACCAAGATCGATCTCACGATTTCCGATGGCACGCACGCCGTGGGATCGTTGTCAGGCAAGACGTTGACGTTTGTGGATTCCTCTGGCGTCACGCCGCTCACGTACGTCTACACTTTGCCCTGAGCGACGTCCGCGCCGTACCTTCTCCGTATGCCGCCCCGCCCTCAACCTCGGCCCCCGCGCTCAGCCTTCACGCTCATCGAAGTGCTGGTCGTTGTCGTGATCATCGCCGTCCTCGCATCGATCGTCGCGCCGAATGTGTTTCGGCACGTCGATACCGCAAAGAGCGTTGCGGCGCAGGCGCAAATCTCAACACTCAGCGCCGCCCTCGACGCATATCGCCTCGACAACGGACGCTATCCCACGAGCGAACAGGGACTCGCCTCACTCTGGCAGGCGCCCTCGGCTACGCCACGTCCGACTAACTGGCGCGGGCCGTATTTGCGTAGCCAGGTACCCGCCGATCCATGGGGCGCACCGTACATCTACCGCGCACCCGGCGACCACTCGCCCACCGCGTTCGATCTCTCGTCACTGGGTGCCGATGGAGCAGTTGGTGGAACTGGCGACGCCGCAGATATCACGAGCTGGAAGCTCTAGCCCGTGCCGCGGCTCCGCTATCGAGCGGTCACGCGCACAGGCGCTCGCGAGGCCGGCTTCGTAGACGCACCAACCGCGGACGCCGCGGCATCTGCGCTGCGCGATCGCGGCCTCGTGGTGCTCGACGTCGTTCAGACAGGCGTGTCGGGGAAATTCATCGGGCGCGTTGGCCAAGGTGATCTCGTCGAAGTCACGCGAGCACTTGCAGCGCTACTGCCGGCGGGACTTCCACTCGTTCGCGCGCTTGGTGTCGTCACCGAGATCGCCCCGCAAGCAATGCAGGAGACGTTGCACGATGTGCGGCAACGCGTCGAGCGCGGGAGCACGTTCGCCGACGCACTAGCGGCGCATGGCTCAGTGTTTCCAGCGTCGTACGTTGGACTCGCCCGCGCGGGTGAGCGTGCCGGTGCGCTTGCCGACGCCATGGCGACACTCGCATCGGCGCTCGAGGAACAAGCGCAGTTTCGTTCACGCCTGCTCACGGCGGCGATCTACCCGGCGCTACTCGCTACCGTCGGCACTGGCGCGATTGCCGTGCTTCTCCTCGTGGTGCTGCCGCGCTTTGACGCACTCTTCGCGCAATCGGGAAGCGCGTTGCCTGCATCGACAGCAGCCGTGCTGGCCATCTCATCGGCGATGCGCGCGCATGCAGGAGCGTTAGGCCTCGTTGCGCTCATACTCGTATCGCTGTTCGCGTGGACTGTTACCGCTGAAGGTGCCGCGTACTGGCGTGGACGACTTCTCCTCTCAATTCCCGGTGTGTCCACCTTCTATCGAGAAGTGCTGGCGGCGCGCGCCGCGCGATTGATCGCGCTGCTCCTGGCCGGTGGCTCCCCGATCATCAGCGCGCTCGACGACGCAGCTCGATCGATCGAATCACCACACGCGCGCGAAGAATTGTTACGGCTTCGTGCGCGAGTTCGCGAAGGCGCACGTGTCACCGAGGCACTCGAAGAGGGATCGCTGTTTCCTGACATGCTCGGACGGCTCGTTGCGGTCGGCGAAGAATCGAGCCAAGTCCCCATATTTTTTGCGCGTGCAGCGGATCTTTTCGAGGAACGTGCGCGCCGCACTGCGGCTCGCGTCGTGGCATTCGCCGAGCCGGCGCTCATTGTGATATTTGGCTTGGTGGTCGGCGTCATCGCCCTCGCACTCGTCCAGGCGATCTACGGCATCAACCTCACACCACTCCGGAGTGTGCGCTGACATGCGCAGCCGCTCCGCGTTCACGCTGATTGAGCTGCTCGTCGTGCTCGTGCTGCTCGCGATCACCGCTACGGCCGCAATTCCAGCCTTCGCCGCCGCCAATCGCGATCCCGAGATCGCGACCGCCGATACGATTGTTGCCGTCCTCACAAGTGCGCGCGACGCGGCACGTGAGAGCGGCGCGCGCGCCGATGTTGTGATCGCGCCGCAAGACAATCGCTTCTGGATCACCACCGGAGCGCGGGCGCGCACGGGTGTCTTTCCGCTCGCACCAACTCAACGCATCGTGGGCTCTGATGCGGAACGCGTCGTATGCACGTTCTCACCATCAGGCCCGACGTCGTCATGCGCCGTTGCCGTGCGCGGCGTAAGCGATGCCATCGTACGCGTTGATCCGTGGACAGGCGCCATCAACGTGCAACACAACGTGCGATGAACTCGCGCCGACGCAGCGGCTTCACGCTACTCGAAGCCATCGTGGCGCTCGCGGTCGTCAGTATCGTGTGTATCGGCGTGCTCGCTGCGCAGGGCTCCGCACTTCGCGCCGAATCGATAGCGAACGCACGCCTTCCACTCGCCGAGTTGGCGCGCGATCGCATCGCGGCCGTCGACATGTTCGACGGTTCGCTCAACGAAACCCCGGACACTCTGAAAGTCGGTACCTTCCCGCCGCCGTACGACATGGTGCAGTGGCACGTTCGCGTTGAGCCAGTGCAGGGCACAACGTCGCTGTGGAGCATCACAGCCGTGACGACAAGCGGAGCCGACAGCGTGTCGCTATCCTCGCGACGTTATCGCGAAACGGCGAGCCCGTCACGATGAACGCGCGCCGACGTTCCGGCATGACGTTGATCGAAGTCATGGTCGCACTGACCATCGCGGGCATCGCGCTCGCCGCAGGCGCAGCCGTGCTGGGATTTCTCACCGACCAGCAAACGCGCGCCATCGGGAATGCGGTTACACGCCCCGCCTCCATTCGCGCCTCACTCAGGGATTGGATCGCCGGCGCACAGCTCACAACGGCTGGCGACGTCCGCTTCGCGGGCTCGCGCCTTGTCGACGCCGCGAATCGCAGTTACTCATCGTTGGAGTTCGTGACGAGTGCACCAACGCCCGTTGCCGCCGGCGGCGATGCAACCACGCGCGTCAAACTCGTGTTCGCCCCGGCAACAGGAAACGTTCCCGCGCAACTGGTCGCGGAGCTGTCACCGTTCCCGGCCGGTCAACCGATTGTCCTTCCCATCAGAGATAGCATTAGCGCGTTCGACATTCGCTATCGCGCAAACGTGTCTCGCGCATCACCGTGGATCGACTCCTGGGTGTCTACGTCCGTACTCCCCGCCATCGTCGAGATACACATCTCGGCGCCGCGTGAGGATCTGCTCACCGTTCCTCTCGCCGTGCTCGTAGGTGAACGTCGTTGAAGCAGCGTCGCGGATTCGCACTCATGGCCGCCATGTGGCTCGTCGTGCTCCTCGGCATCGGCGGCTGGCAATTGTCACTCAGCTCGCGTGCACGCCGGCTCGCGGCCGCCAATGCACTCGAACTCATCGCCGCGCGAGCAGCCGCGGATGCCGGCGTCGAGACAGGACTCGCCTCGCTCACTGACACATTGCACGCGTCGGAGGGCAACCCGTCGCGTCTCACCGCCGCCGGCATTCTGGATCCATGGCTCTCGTTTGGAGAAAGGCGCATCGACACGCTGCGCATCAGTGCCGAGCGCGCGACAATCATGTTCTACGACCCCGCTGCACGGGTTCAGCTCAACCACGCATCAGTCGACGATCTCCGCCGCTTCTTGATCGCGCTGCCCATGGACGCGAGCGACGCCGACCGTCTCGCGCAACACATCCTGGATTGGCGCGACACCGACGACCAACCTCGCTCTCGCGGCGCCGAGCGCGCGGACTATCTTCGCTCCGGTGCTCGGCTCCTGCCCTCAAACGCCGGCTTCGGTGACCTCGATGAGTTGCGCTCGGTCGACGGCATGACTGCGCAGCTCTTCGCACGCGTCGCTCCTCATCTCACCTTGCTGGGAGTTGGTCAGATCAACGTGAATGTCGCGCCCGCAGCGGTACTCTACTCCCTTCCTGGTTTCGGTGACGAAGCCGTGGCCGCGGTGATTCGGATGCGGCAACAGCATCGCATGGTTCATTCGCGCGATGAGATTGCCCGTGAACTGTCGCGTAGCGCGGCCGAAGCGCTGAGCATCGCCGCGCCGGAG
>JBBQHJ010000379.1:0-4537 GCA_038323865.1 Gemmatimonadales bacterium | reverse complement strand
TCGGAACGCCACGATTGGCGAGCGCGATGCCGAGGGACTCGCCCATGCCTCGCTGTTCATGCATGCCGAGTATGAACGCCTCGTTCATTTCGCGTCCGGTTTCTTCGGCCATCCCGAACGTACCCTTCTCGAGGCCAGCGGCTACGTCTTCCGAAGTCGCACCGAATCGGGCGACTTCGTAATCGTGAATCGCAGCGGAACCATTCATCGCGAGGTGCGTGATGATGCCACGCTGCATCAACTCGATGAGCAGTGGTGCGAGACCGGTCTTCACCACATGGCCGCCCAGCATCACGACCACGCCACGCTTGTCGCGAGCTGCCTTGACGATCGCGGTGACGATTGCGCGGAAGTCGCGCGCGACGAGGACGTCGGGCAGCGCGTTGATGAACGCGGAGAACGAGCGATCACTGCCGGGTGGATGTGCGAAGGCGCTGGCGCTCACCTTGTTCTGGCGAACGGCCACGGGAATAGTGCGAACCGCCTGGAGATCGGCTTCTCCGACCGCGCGATCAGCGGAGTCTGAAGACGTCAACGGCTGGCGCTCGGCGTCGCGGCGGGGCGGAACGATGTGAGATAGAGGTTGATGGACCCGAAGGGCAACCCGGACTTCATCTGGAGCATGATGCGGTTCTTGTCGTCGGAAAGCCAGACTTCCGCGTGGCCGTTTTCACTGAACACACCGGGAGTCTTGAACGCCGGTTGAACCACGATGGCAGGATAACGCGTTCCTGCAATGTTGATGGTGTCCTTGCGAAGCACCTTGAGCGTGACCGGATTGCGATCGGGGCGGTAGTAGCGAGTGAAGCTGTACGTGGTGCCCACCTCGAGGGAAATGGTTCTCACGAAGTAGAGGAACGACGCGTCGTCGAGTGGATCGTGTACGCCAGGAACGACGTTCGTGTCACCTTGCTGCGTGTACGTTCCTTTCTCCGGATAGAACTCGAAGAGCGTTTCCGCATTATGACGGCTCTCATTCTGCTCTTTCCTGAAGCGCAGCGAGTTTCCGGTGCGACGGTCGATCCAGGTCTCGAAGATGTCGTCGATTTGATAGACAAAGCGGAGGCCGCCGTGGATCTGCCACACGGCATGCCATGTGTCGCGACCGCGGACGTCTTGGACGTCCACAACCTCCATTGAGCCGTTGCCGACCTTGAGCTTGCCGAAATAGACTGAATACTCGAGCCGTTCACCGACACCGTACGGCACCGGGAGAACGGGCTCTGACTGGGCACCAAGGTTTGCAGCGCAGAGCAGTGCGAGAAGAACGAATGGACGAACCGTGCGACGCAGTGCGTCGATCATGCGCGCTCGCGCCTGATGCTGCGTCCACGCGCGCCGCGTGCGAATCGAAACAGGCTCATGGCATCAGCCCACGCGTGCACTCGGCTTTCGCGCGACCGCACGTCATATCGCGGCAGAACGTCGACCGTTTCGATGCGGCGCGCATGCGCTGCGACGCGCAGCAGCAAGTCGACATTGGCGCTCCAGCCGTCGCCCACGACGAGTGCGTCGTTGCCGCGCTCCTTGATGACATCGCGAATGACCGAGATGCGGAACAGACGCAGTGCGCCGAACGGATCGCGCACACCGGCGACGGAAACGAACGGTTTGACGACCCACGGCGCGAACCGGCGAAGCGTTTTCACCGGCTGCGGAACAGTCGCCACATCTGCTGGGCGCTCAGCGACGACGACATCTGCACCGCCGTCGAACCGCTTGATGAGCTCGGGCAAGTTTTCCGGCTGATCGGTAAAATCGGCCTGGAGAATGATGATGGCGTCGCGACGCGGGTACCGCGTGCGCTTGGACGCCTCACGGAGGAGTGCATCAAGAGCCTTCGCGTACCCCACGCGGGTGCCGCCGAGCACTGTGAGCGGCATGACCTTGTGGTACGGTTCGAGCGTCTCGCGTGTTGCGTCGATGCTCCCGTCGTCGTAGACCAACACTTCGTACTCCCGCGGCTGCTCTTGGAACACCTTTCGAAGGCGCCATAGCAGAAGGCCGACCGTGGGAGCTTCGTTGTACGACGGAATGCAGAAGTAGAGCACGAAAACGGGGGAAACGGGACAAACGCGAAAGCTGGAGCCTCAGGACGAAAGTTAGAGGGTTTCGCTGAGGAGCCGCCACCCTGCGTCCAAGAAGTCGTACCCAAATTACCGCGTGACGTTCATTGCTCGGTTGCCGTGCTTCGGCGCCAGCACTAGGCTTCGCGCGCTGCAAGGTATCCTGTCCGCAATCAGGGAGTTCCGAGATGCGACGTCTATTGGGCCCGCTGGTCGCTGTGGCATACGCGGTGGCGGCATGCGCGCCGCCGCCACGCGTTGAGCCCGAGGCGAAGCCGAGCGTCGCAACGGGAGAGATATCGGCCAGCGAACTACGCTCTGACCTGCGCGCGTTTTCGGCTGATTCCATGCGGGGTCGCGAAACGGGTACCGACGACGCAGTTCGCGCCGCGAAATTCCTCGTTGCGCGCATTCAACGGCTTGGATTGGAGCCTGCCGGCGACAGCTTGTACCTGCAGCGCATTCCTCTTCAGCGCGAACGTTTCACTGCGGACTCGCGCATTGTCGTGTCGGAGGGCGGAGGCCGGACGTCACTCGATATCGGACGTGACGTGGTGCCGATCGTCAGCCTCGGAGCGGGAGTGCCGCCAGCGAGAAGAGAAGCGGATGGGGATCTGGTCTTCGCTGGCTACGGCGTGACCCTCACGAAGCCCTCGCGCGATGACTTTTCTGGTTTGAATCTCGAGGGTAAAGTCGTTGTTGTGGTCAATGGCGCCCCCGCCGGGGTGGACACAGCCACCAAGTCCCGACTCGAAGCGCAGTTGGCGGTAAGCGAACGGCTCGCGCGGATTCTTCCTGCAAGACCGGCCGCCGTGGTCGTGCTGTTCACAGGTAAGGGCGCGGAGGAGTTCGAACGGGGCATGCCCGAACTGCTGCATGCCGTCACGTTGCGCAACGCGGTAGAGGATGTGCCTGAGAGCGAACGAGTGTTGCCGATGATTCTCCTTGGCAGCGTCCGTGCTGGTTCGCCCCTGTTGCCCAAAGGCTGGCCGGCCGACGACAAGGCGCAGGTGCTAACAGGCCGGCACTTGTCCGCTCGAGTGAGGCAGGAGCGCGCACCGTTTACAGCATACAACGTCGTGGGCGTCGTGCGCGGAAGCGACCCGACACTTGCACGAACCTATGTAGCGATCGGAGCGCATTACGATCACATCGGGATTGTTGCGCCGGTAAACGGCGACTCGATCGCCAACGGTGCTGATGACGACGGGTCGGGGTCGGTATCATTGCTGGCGATCGCGCGCTCGTTGCAGCAGGCATCGGCGCGGCCGAAGCGCTCGACGCTATTTGTCTGGCATGTTGGAGAGGAGAAGGGGCTGCTTGGATCGGCGTGGTATGTGGAGCATCCAACGGTGCCGATCGATTCGGTGGTGGCGCAGCTGAATGTCGACATGATCGGCCGAAACGCCGCGTCGTTGCTGTATCTCATCGGGCCGAACGCTGCGCCGGGCGGGCAGAGCAAGAAACTCGGGGCGATTGTGGACAGTGTGAACGCCGCGCAGCCGGCCCCATTCGCGATCAATCGCGAGTGGGATTCATCCACGCATCCCGAGCATTTATATGAGCGCAGCGATCACTACAACTACGCACGCAAGGGAATTCCGATTGTGTTTTTCACGACCGGATTGCATGACGACTATCACAAGCCAACTGATGACGCTGAGAAGATCGACTACGAGAAGATGTCGCGAGTGGCGCGCTTGATTCGCGACGTCGTCGTTGCTGTCGGCGACGGCCCACGGCGGCCGCGGTAGACTTTTCGTCTACTGTGACAACCGCGCGGCGAATGCGCCGAACAGTGCGCGATCCCAGGAGTCGGGCGTAGCGGTCAGTTCTTCAGGGTGCCACTGCGCCGCCACGAACCACCAGTCATCTGAATCCCACTCGGCGCCCTCGATGATGCCGTCGGGCGCATGTGCCACGGCGACGAGCCCGGGGGCGAGCTTGGCCACTGCCTGATGGTGAAGTGAATTTACCATGAGCTCGGTGGCACCGAGGGCGGCGGCGAGTTTGGAATGTGCGTCGACGCGGAGTGCGTGCACGCGCCGGTCGCGGTCCCAGTCACCATCGTGTACGAGTGCGGTCGGACGCTCTGAGGGGATATCCTGAATAAGCGTTCCACCGAGCGCGACATTGGCGACTTGCATACCGCGGCAGATGGCCAGCGTTGGAAGTTCCCGTTGGTGCGCGGCGCGGACGAGGGCGATCTCGAACGCATCCCGCGCGGCATGCACCTCACCGAGGGCCGGGTGCGGATGTGCACCGTAGCACGCGGGATCGACGTCCTCGCCACCGGTGAGCAACAGGCCATCCATTCCTTCGAGCGCGGCGTCGGCGTCTTCAGGAGGGAGCACGGGCAGGATGTACGGCCGGAGTCCGGCCGAACGTGCGGCGTCGGTGTACGACTCATTCGCGCGGATACGAATCACACCGCGTATTCTTTCCGTAGTCGATGTGACCGCAATAGCAGG
>JBBQHJ010000378.1:0-4558 GCA_038323865.1 Gemmatimonadales bacterium | reverse complement strand
CACCATTGACGTAGTGCTGGACGGACCGCTCCCCGCTGGCGCGCGCCCGGACTTGAACGTTGATGGCAACATCCAGCTCCAGCGCCTGACGAACGTCGTGTACACCGGACGCATGGCCGATGGGCGTGACGGCGCGACGGTGACGGTGTTCCGCCTGAACGCCGATGGCAAGACGGCGTCGCGTATTCAGGTGCGACTTGGCCGAACTTCGATGAATTCGGTCGAAATTGTCCGAGGCCTTCAACCGGGAGACCGGTTGATCTTGTCTGATATGCGGCAGTGGGATGCCGCCGATCACGTTCGCATCAAGTAACCTCACCGGGAGATCTCAATGGAAGTGATCGGCAACTCACTGATTCGACTGCAAGGCATCACCAAGGTCTTCTACACCGACGACGTGGAAACCCACGCGCTGGCCGACGTGCATCTGGAAATCAACGAGGGTGAATACGTGTCCATTGCCGGCCCGTCCGGCTGCGGCAAGACGACACTGCTGTCGCTCCTTGGGCTCCTCGACAGCCCGACTCGCGGTGAGTACACGCTCGCTGGACTCCCCGTGGCTACCCTTTCAGCCGCCGATCGGGCGCACGTTCGCAACCGGCAGATCGGTTTCGTCTTTCAGGCGTTCAACCTCATCGGCGATCTCACCGTACTCGAGAACGTGGACCTGCCGCTCAGCTATCGTGGTATGCCTGCGGCCGAACGGACGGAGCGCGCGCATAACGCGCTCGAGCGAGTGGGAATGCTGCATCGCGCTAAACACTATCCCGCACAGCTTTCGGGTGGGCAGCAGCAGCGTGTCGCCGTTGCGCGCGCCGTCGCCGGCGAGCCGGTGATTCTCCTCGCCGACGAGCCAACAGGGAATCTCGATTCGCGGAATGGCGAGACGGTGATGGAGCTCCTTCGCGAACTACACCGTAGCGGGGCAACGATCTGTATGGTTACGCACGACACACGATTCGCACGGCATGCCGATCGCATCGTCGACCTGTTCGATGGTCGCGTCGTGGAAGAACAGCTCGTGACGCCGGCGTAGCGCGATGCACCCATTCCTGCGAGACGTTGTGAGCGTGACACGATCGCTCCTCCGGGCTCCCGCGTTCACGCTTCCGTCTGTGGTGACCATGGCGCTTGGTATCGGCGCGAACATCGCGCTATTCAGCGTACTGGACGCCGTTGTGCTGCGACCGCTGCCGTTTCCCGATTCGCAGGATCTCGTACTGGTCGAGTATGCCGGCAGCTCGTCATCACCGGCTTCGCGGTTGGACCGGCTCGCAGCGGAGGCGCACTCGTTTCGCGCGTTGGCCGGATACTCCGGATGGGGCTACGCGCTGACTGATGGCGTCCAAGCCACGAACCTCAGCGGCGCGCGCGTGTCGCCCAACCTCTTTGCCGTGCTCGGCGTTTCGCCCGCGCACGGTCGGATGTTCTCGGACGACGATGCGCGCCGAGGCGCCGGCACGGAAGTCGTGTTGAGCGATGCGCTTTGGCGGACTCGCTTCGGCGCGGATATGGGCATCCTCAACCACGCGATCGTGCTCGACGGACAGCGCATGACCATCGTCGGCATCATGCCCGCGGGTTTTACGTTCCCCGAGCGCACCACACAGCTGTGGACTCCGGCACCGTTAAACCCCGCCGATACCTCAAGCTACCACGCGGCGATGCTGACACTCATCGCGCGCATCGCGCCGTCCGCAACGCTCGAAGGCGCGACGGGGGAATTGCGCGCATTCCGCAATCGGCTTCGGAGCGAGAGCGGCACCAGCGCACCATTCGACGTACGCGAGACACAGGTCGTCTCACTGGCCGATCATCTCGCGGGCGCGCAGCGCTCGTCGATGCTCCTGATCGCGGCCGTGGTCGCGGTCGTCTTTCTCATTGCGTGCGCCAACGTCGCGAATCTCATGCTCCTGCGCGCGGTCACGCGGCGGCGCGAGCTCGCTGTGCGCGTGGCACTCGGTGCGAGCCGCGCCTCGCTCCTCCGCCATTCGCTCCTCGAAGCGTCGCTCGTCGCGTTTGCCGGCGGCATTGCTGGAGTGTTTCTCGCGGTCCTCACACAGCGTGCGCTCGCAACGGCGATTGTCGAGAGCGCACCGCGACTTCGGGACGTCGGTGTCAACGGTTCCCTCATCGCCATCGCCGTCCTCGTTACTCTCGTCTCGGCGATCCTCGTGGGATCCGCGCCGGCGCTACAAGCGTGGCACACCGATTCGCAGCCAGGGCTGCGTGAAGGCGGGCGCGGTTCAACGGGCAGCCGCGTGCGCAGCGCGCTCGTCGTGTCGGAACTCGGACTGGCGCTCGTGCTTGCAATCGCCGCCGGGCTTCTCCTCCAGAATTTTCGGGCTCTCAACCTCATCGATCCCGGCTTTGCGGCCGACCGTATCCTCTCGCTACGTATCACGCCTCCGGGCGGTCAGTACGACGATACCGCGCACGTGCGGCTCCTCTGGTCCGATCTTCTCGCGCGCGTGTCGTCCCTTCATGGTGTTGCAGGCGCGGCCGCGGTACATCTGACGCCGATGGGAACCAACAACTGGAACTCCGACATTGCGATTGAAGGCGAGCCGGTGCCGAAGACCGGAGAGTCGCGTTCCGTGGATTGGCGCGTTGTGACACCGGAGTACTTTCAGGTCATGGGCATCCCCTTGCCACGCGGCCGCGCGTTTACGCAGGACGACCGGGCCGGCGCCCAGGTGGTGGCGATCGCGAATGAAGCCCTGGTGCGGCGATACTTTGGTTCGAGTAATCCCGTGGGCAAGCGCGTGCGCACTGCGTTCGAGGGGCGTGACGCCTGGGCAACGATTGTCGGCGTCGTGGGCAACGTACGTGGTCACGGACTCGGGTCGCCGGCGGAGCCAGAACTCTATCGGCCACTCGCTCAGCATTGGCTGCAATCGATGACGCTGATGGTTCGCGGAGACGCCGATCCTGCCGCGCTCGGTGCAAGCCTTCGGCGCACAGTGGGGGAGATCGATCCCAACATCATCGTCGATGACGTCCGCCCGATGCGAGACGTCGCCGAATCCTCGATCTCCACATCGAGGCGTCTCGCGCAGCTCCTGCTTGGCTTTGGCCTCGTCGCACTCACGATCGCTGCCATCGGCGTGTTCAGCGTAATGTCATTCGCCGTCGCTCAGCGACAGCGCGAGATCGGCATTCGGTCGGCGCTGGGTGCGTCGCGGCGCGCAATCATCTCACACGTGCTGGCGCAGAGCTCCGTGCTGGTCGCTGCAGGCGCAACGCTCGGCATCGTCATGTCACTCTGGGCGAACGATCTGCTCAGGTCCCAACTCTCGCTTGTTTCGTCCAGTGATCCCGCCACGTATCTCGCGGCACTCATCATCCTCGTCGCCGCCGCGCTCCTGGGCAGCTATCTCCCTGCGCGTCGCGCGGCTCGCATCGATCCAGCCATCGCCCTTCGCAGCGAATGACCACTGTTCCCGCTCGCGTGCTCATCGCCGATGACGACCGAGACGTTCTCGTAGCGTTGGAATTACTTCTTCGCAGCGAGGGGTATCGGGTGGACACTGTGACATCTCCGTCTGCCGTACTCGCGGCCGTTGGCACCTGTGATGTCGATGCGGTGCTGATGGACATGAACTACACGCGGGACACGACTGGTGGCGGTGAAGGCCTCGACCTGTTGAGCCGCCTCCAGCAGATGGACTCGACACTTCCCGTGGTGGTCATGACCGCATGGGGGAGCATTGAGAGTGCCGTTCAATCGCTTCAGCGCGGCGCGCGTGATTATATCGAGAAGCCGTTCAACAATTCGCGCCTCCTTGGCATCCTTCGGACGCAGGTCGAACTCGGACGCGCGCTTCGTCGTGGGGAACGGCTCGAGCGCGAGAACGCGGAGTTTCGGTGCACCGGTACGCCCACGCTGATTGCCGACTCGCCCGCCATGCAAGCGGTGCTCCGGACCATGGCGCGCATAGCTCCTTCCGACGCGAGCGCACTGATCACCGGAGAACACGGCACGGGAAAAGAAGTCGTCGCACACTGGTTGCACGGCGCGTCCGCGCGCAGCAATCGTCTGATGGTCACGGTCAATGTTGGCGGACTCGCCGAGGGCGTGTTCGAGTCGGAGTTGTTCGGCCACGTGAAGGGCGCCTTCACCGATGCGAAGACCGACAGGATCGGACGCTTCGAGCTTGCCGACGGCGGTACGCTTTTCCTCGATGAAATCGCAAACCTCACGCTATCGCAACAGGCGCGGTTGCTGCGCGTCCTCCAAAGCGGGGAGATCGAGCGCGTTGGATCATCGCGTACACGGCGAGTGGACGTCCGCGTTCTTGCGGCTACGAACGCCGACCTCCGTGAGGAGGTCGCGGCCGGACGTTTTCGTGAGGACCTGATGTTCCGGCTCAACACAGTTGAACTTCACCTCACGCCGCTGCGCGAGCGCCGTGAGGATTTGGCGCCATTGGCCGCGCACTTCCTGTCGATCCACGCAACGCGATACCGGAAGCGTATCGCGCGATTTCATCCTGATGCGATGCAGGCAATGCTCGCGTATCCCTGGCCCGGCAACGCACGAGAGTTGTCGCACACC
>JBBQHJ010000377.1:0-4564 GCA_038323865.1 Gemmatimonadales bacterium | reverse complement strand
CTCGCGGCCATCGCAGTCGGGGCAGATGTGCGCATCGGCGCCGTAGATGTTCTCAATGCCATCGATGCAGGGCCATACGTCGCGCACCCCGATCGCCAGCAGCAGGCGGCGGGCGTGGAGCGCGGTGCCGTCGTTCAGCGTGAGCTCGAAGTGGTCGTCGTCGTGCTTGGTGACGCGATCACACGTCGCATCGATGAGCGTGACGCCCTCATCGCGCGCTGTGTCGCGCCCCTGACCTCGGAGCTGTGACGGACGGACGTGAGGCGATCCGAGAAAGCCGTTGATGCTGCGTGTTTCCCAGTTGCGTGGATCGCCGGAGTCCACGACAACGACGCGATGGAGGTAGCGCGCGAGCCAGATGCTGGCGGAGAGGCCTGCGGGGCCGCCGCCGACGATGGCGACGTCGAATGTTTCGGCTTTCATGGCGCCAGCACACGGCAAGGTGCAGGCCCTTCACTCGTCCGCTATTTGACCGGGCCGGCGGGAAGCGTGTAGACGAGGCGCGCGGTGGCGCGATCGGCGTTGGAGAGCGAGCGCACGCGAACCTTTGCGGCCATGACGCTGGTTTCGTCCTTGGTGTGATCGAGGCCGAGCAGGTGCCCGACTTCGTGGAGCGTCATGGCGTGCATCGCGTCGTCGTCGAGCATGGGGCCGCCACGATGGTTGACAGCGAGAATGATGTCGGCGTCAGTAATCCACCATTCGTCGTCGCGCGCCCACTTGGTGCGCCCGCTGATTTCTTCCTCGAAGTGATCGACGAAGGTGACGTGGACGTCTGCGGCGGCGGAGTCGGTTGTGAATGAGAAGCGAACGGGAAGATGCAGATCGTCCCATTCGCTGAAGGCGTCTCGTACGTCGTCGGCGTAGATGCTCGAGAAGCCGGCAATGTCGCTGCTATTCTGCACCCAGACGGTGAGCGGCTCACCGCCGCGATCGGGCCAGCGCGAAAGGGCGCTGTCGCGCTCGGCCAGCATGTCGTTGATGTAGGTGTCGGCGGAACGCTCAACGAGCCGGCGGCGCACTTCAGCGCGCGTTGCATCGTTGGGATTGAGCAAGCGGTCAACGGCGCCACTGCTGGCGATGCTCGTGCGGCCACGCACGGGTTGATCGCGCGAAGAAAGCGGAAGCAATGCAAGGCACACGGCGAGCAAGGTCGCCGCGCGAAGGCGCGAAGTGTTGATCGTGCGCAAGGTCATCAGCTGCGATGCGCTGCAACCGGGTCAGATCTGCCCGGTCGCGAGGTAGGAGTCTGCGAGCTCGAAGAAGCGATGGGGCGCTTCCCAGAAAGGCATGTGGCCGGCGTTTGGAATGACTGCAAGGCGCGCTTTGGGCAGGATGCCGGACAGCTCGTGAGCCACCGACACGGGGAGTGCGTCCCGTTCACCATGTATGACGAGCGTCGGCGTCGAAAGGGCACGCAGCCGCTCACGCCAATCATACCCTGTTTTCCGCAGTTGTGCCGCGACGGCTGCGCCAGTGGCGCTGGTGGTTGCAGGGGGCGCGAAATATGATGCGAGCTCCTCGTCGACAAACCAGGCAGGGTAGGTGGCGCGAGAATATCGAGAGTGCAGTTCGGCGTCCACTTCGCCGAGCTGAGGATAGTGAGTTTCGACGATTCCGCGCTGCTCAGGGCCAACATGCGCGAGGGCGTTCGCCTGGAGCTCCGGCATCCAATTGCTGTCTGGCCCAACGGCATCGACGGTCACGAGGCGCCGGGTGCCGGCCATATCGCGTGACACGGCGAGCATGGCGATGCCACCACCCCAGGAGTGACCGAGCATGTCCCACTGCCGGATGCCAAGTGCTCGACGGAGGGCGGGGATGTCGTCGGCGTCGTCTTCGATGGTGGCTTCTGTTGGATTGGCGGGGGCTTCGGTTGCACCGCGGCCGCGTTGATCGTAGAGGATGACTTGCCGGTTGACCGCGAGTGGCGAGAGGGCGGGCCAGAGCAGGGCATGATCGTAGATCATTCCGCCGTTGACCAGGAGCAGCGGCGGTTCGTTGTTGACGGGGGCGGTGGTCCAGACGGCGAAGTTCAGGCCGCGGACCTTGGCGGTCATGCGGTCGAGGGGTGGCGTTCGTCCCAGCGATTTTCGGAAGGCGACAAAATCAGCGCGCGACATGAGCCAATATATGTTCGAGGAAACGCTCGCCATTCGGCTGTGTGTCAAAAGGCGACACCCACCACGTTCATTCCACTATGCGTAGCAAACTTCTCATTGCCGCGAGTGTTGCTGTGCTAGCGCACTCCGCGCGAGCGCAGGATGCGCGCGCGCGTCTCGACTCTGCCATGCGCGAGGCGGAGCGCGCGGGATTCAGCGGTGTTGTGCGTGTGCAGCGCGGCAAGGACGTGCTGCTCGAGAAGGGCTACGGCATGGCGAATCGCACGACGAAGACCGCGTTCACACCCGCGACCGTTGTGCAGATCGGATCGAATACGAAGGACTTTACGGCCGTGGCGATTCTGCAGCTCGTCGAGGCGAAAAAGATCTCGCTGACGGATCCGCTATCGAAATACTTCCCGAGCGCGCCGGCAGACAAGCGTGGCATCCTGATTCGGCAGTTTGATGAATCACCGCGCCGGATTCCCGTCCGGCATTGGTGGTGATTTCGAGCCATTGCAGCGTGGCGCATTCATCGAGCGCGCCATGCGCACAGAGTTGCTCTTCGCTCCCGGGACAACGGAGAGTTACTCGAATACGGGCTTCAGTATTCTCGCAGCGATTATCGAGCAAGTGAGTGGCAAGACGTACGACGAATACGTGCGCGACGCCATTCTCGCGCCAGTTGGGCTGAAGCGAACCGGATTTCTTCTGCCAAACTTTGCGCCGACTGATCTCGCGCACGGATACCTCGCGGCGGGAACTGACGCTGGCACCATGCTCGCGAAGGCGCACGCGGCCGATGGGCCATACTGGAACCTGCGAGGCAACGGCGGAATGCTTTCGACAGTGAGCGACATGCACGCGTTTTATACAGCGCTGTTCGAGACGGAAGAATTGTTCAAGGCGAGCACACGCGCGCTGCGGTTCGATCCGAACGAGCCGATCGGGCTCGCGGGTTCGGACGGGGTGAACTTCTTTCTCTACGATCGTTTTCCCGGGATGCAGACAGAGATCATCATTGCATCCACGAATGCTGCGCAAAGAGCGCCGGCCATTCGTGCAGCACTTGGCACGGTGCTCGGATTGCCGAGTCCGGATGGTGGTGGTGGGGAAGTGGCGCGGCGTGCGGGCGGGAAGCCGACGCCTGAGGCCGTTGGGTCAGTCATCACGGACCTCATCAAGTCCATCAACGCCGGGAATGCGACGGCGCTCCGCAAATACATTGCGGAGCACTTTACTGCGGGGCCCGGTGATCCCACCGTTGACGACCGTATGTCGCGCATCGGTCGACTTCACGAAGCGCTCGGTGACATGACCGTTCGCAGCATGGAGTCGTTCCTGGGTGCCACCGTCGACGTGATGCTCGACTCGACGGTGAATGGTGCCGTCCTGCTACGGGTCGAGATCGACCCTGTTTCTCCATATCGAATTCACGGGGTCCAGGTTCGCGTTGGCGGATAACAGTCGTGTGCTGGCAATGATGCATCCCCGCTGGCATCGTTACGCTCGCAAAGGATTGGACAACGCGCTGAACAGCAGTCGGACAGTCTGACCGTCGGCCAGTCGGCCAGTCACTACTCTCGAGACAAAATGTCGAAGATTTTTTTCATAGCGGCGGTGTTGGCCGCTGCCTGTGCGGCGCAGGGGCCGGTTCCATCAGATCCGCCGCCGCCGGCGCCACCAGCGCGCATTGCGCAGCTCCTCGGCGAGTATGGAGCACCGCCGCAGCAATACATCGTGTACGAGAAGGATCGGAAGCTGATGCTGCATACGGCGCGGAACGACCTGACGCTGGCGCCGCGCTCCGAGGACAAGTTCGGTGCGCAAAATGAGGATATGGATCTGCCGGTGTCGTTTGCGCGAGGCGACAGCGGCCGAGTGGTCTCGATGAATTTTGCCGGGACCGAGTTGAAGCCAATCTTGCTCGGGCCGGCGTCGGGCAACCAACTGCTCGTGCAGCCAATGCGTCCGCTCGAGGAATTGCGGCGCGAAGCGTTGGCGGCGTCGCCGCCGGCGGAAGCGGGGCCGTTCCTGCCGAGTGAGCTCGTGGAACTCGTGTCGCTCGATTCAACGATTCGTCTCGAGATTCGCTATGCGACGAACAACAACTTGTTCGGCACACCGTTCTACACACAGGCGCGCGCGTTCATGCAGCGTCCGGCGGCAGCGGCGCTGGTGCGCGCAAATGCGCTGCTCAGGCCGAAGGGGTATGGCCTACTGATTCACGACGGCTACCGGCCGTGGTATGTGACCAAGATGTTCTGGGAAGCGGCGCCGGTGCCGAAGCGGATTTTCGTGGCGAATCCGGAGACGGGTTCGCGGCACAATCGCGGCGCGGCGGTGGATCTCACGCTCTACGAGCTCAAGTCGGGCAAGCCGGTGGAGATGGTAAGCACGTATGATGAGACCACGGACCGTGCGGCGGCGGATTACGTGGGAGGTACGTCACGCCAGCGTTG
>JBBQHJ010000376.1:0-4575 GCA_038323865.1 Gemmatimonadales bacterium | reverse complement strand
CGCCTCATCGTCGACGACGAGAATATGCTTGACGATGCCGCGTTCGCCCGACGTTCGCAGCACGATGGGCGCGATGTCGGCGGGCGGTAGCACAAATGGAAGCTCAACGATGAACACGGCGCCTTCGCCGGGCGCAGACTCAACGCGAATGCGTCCGCCGTGCTCGCGAATGATACCGTCGGAGATGGAGAGCCCCAGTCCCGTGCCCTGGCCCACCGGCTTCGTGGTGAAGAACGGATTGAAGATGCGATCCAACTGGTCCTTGGCGATGCCCGGCCCGTTGTCGGAAATGCTGAGCACGAGACGTGGGCCATCGCGGAACGTGCGAATGCGGATGTGTCGCGCACTCTGCGTGTCGGCCAGGGCCTGCTCTGCGTTGGTCACGAGGTTGAGGATCACCTGCTGGAGCTGGAATGGATCAGCCCACGTTTCCGGCAGCGATTCATCGAGCGCGAGCGTGACGTCGATTTCCGCCGAACGCATGGCATAGCGGCGAAGCTCCAGCGTATCGCTCACGACGTCATTGAGGCGAGTGCTCTGCCGCTCCGCGGGTTGCTGGCGCGCGAACGTGAGGAGGTTCGACACGATCTTCGCGGCGCGCTTCGCTTCGCGATGAATGATGTCGACGAACTGACGTGGCTCGCCTTCGACGGCATTGGGTGTCGCGAGAATCAACTGCGCGAACGCCATCACACCGGCGAGCGGGTTGTTGAGTTCATGCGCAACTCCGCTCACGAGCTGGCCGACTGCGACCAACTTCTCCTGCTGCAAGAGCTGTTCGGCGAGTCGCTGTTCATCGGTCACGTCGCGAAGAATGCCGAGCGCGCCGGCAATGACCTCGCCGTCGAGCACCGGCGACATGATGACTGAGCCCTGTCGCACACTGCCATCGGCGCCGAAGTAGCGCACTGCGCCGCGCGAGCGTTGTCCGTCGTACGCCTCGCGAAGCAGACGCCCTGCGGCCGGAAGGTCGCGCGGGTCCACGATGTCGGCGAACTGCGTTCCAATCAGCTCATCACGCTGGCGTCCGGCCGCCTGCTCGAGTGAGCGATTGACGGCAGTGAAGCGACCCTGCTCGTCGATGGTGAAAATCGCGTCGGATGCCGATTCCACCAGTCGTGTGTAGCGCGCTTCGGACCGGGCGAGTTCTGCCGCGCGCGCGCGTGCATCGGTGATATCACGCGCCACACCGAGCACGCCAACTACGCGATCGTCGCGTCGGATGGGCGTGTTCGTGACTGATACCATGCGACGCTCACCATCCGGACGTCGCACGCGTGACTCGAAGCGAATGACTTGGCCGGTAAGCGCGGCGCGGAAATGCTCGGCGACTGCGTCAGCGTCCTCATCATCCACAACAGGCCGAACGGGGTGGCCGAGTAGCTCAGCCTGATTTCGTCCCGTCAGCTCGGCCGTCGCGGGATTCGCTGACGTGAACGAGCCGTGCGGATCGAGTGTGTAGATCGCATCGCTCGCGGAGTCGAAGAGGTTGCGGTAGCGCGCTTCCGATTGCGTCACGGCATCGCGCGCTCGGCGCTCATCCGTGACGTCGCGCATGGTCGCCACAACGCCGGTCACGTCGCCGAGCTCGATCAACGGCGCAGTGTTGATGGACACGGTACGACGTTCGCCATCGGGGCGAACGACTGTTCCCTCGTAGCTCTGCGGCTCACCAGCGAGGCCGAGGTCATGGTGCTCATGGATCGCTGCGCGCTGTTCTTCCGGCACCACGCTCGCGGTTGGCAGGCCGATGAGTTCCGGGCCGCGCGCGAATAACTCGTGTGCCGCAGGATTCGCGAAGGCGATGCGCCGCTCAACGTCGGTAATGACGATGGCATCCCCGGTGGTTTCGACGACGCGACGGTAGCGCTCCGCCAGCGAACGATGCTCGGTGACGTCATCAAAGGTGACCACCGCACCACCAAGTGGGTGCGGCGCCGCCGTAATGTCGATGACTCGGCCACGGACGTGATCATCGTGGATGCCGCGCTTGACGGAATCCTCGCGCATGGCCTCGAAATGCACGCATTGATCGCACGGCGTGGAATCACCAAAGAGCGCCGCGTGGAACGGCGTTCCAACGAGTGCCTCTTCTCGTGCCTCGTTCATGAGTGCGCGTGCGCGCGCGTTGGTGCGCTGGATGTTGCCGTGACGATCGAGCAACACCATGCCCGTTCCAATCGAGTCGAACGCGACGGCCCATTCGCGCGTGACTTCCGCGACTTCCTCGAAGAGGCGTGCGTTCACAACGGCAACCGCGACCTGGTCGGCGAGTCGCTGAAGTATTTCGGCGTCATCGTCGGTGAATGGTGCCGCGCGATTGAACACCGACAGCGCACCAACGGGCCCCTGTACACTCAGCAGCGGCACAATGACGGTGTTGCGTACTTGTGCCCCCGCAACGCTCGGACTGAAGACCTCCGATTCCTCGCGCACGTCGTGCGTGATGATGCTCGACGCGGTGCGCACGGCTCGGCCGATGATGCTGTTGTGCAGCGAAATGCGCGTACCGATCAGGCTCTTGCCCACGCCGATACCACCGGTCACCTCGAAGGTGTCGCCACGCAGGAGCGCGATGGTCGCTCCGTCGGTACGCAACAACGCGGTAGCGTGCCGCAGAATGAGCTGGAGCACGCGGTCAATTCGCAGCGATTCGCTCACCGCGCGCGCGACGTCGGCAAGCGCCTCTGTCTGCCGGCGCTGACGCACGCTTTCGGCGTAAAGCCTCGCGTTGCTGATCGCCGCGGCAGCCTGCGTACCGATCGTGGAGAGCAGATCGGCGTCGGCGGGCGCGATCTCTTCACCCGCAGGCACCTCGACGACGATCACACCAACGGTGGTCGGCCCAAGCACGGACGGCACGGCGTACGCCGACCCATCTCGCGCAGGCCGCTGTCCCGTTGCGGCACGTGTGGCAACCTCACGGATTGCCGAGGACGTGAACATCTCGTCCTGCTCGTGACCGTCGCGTCGCAGGACACGCGGCCAGGGCGCGCCTGCATCATCCGTCGCGAAGACAACCACCGTCTGCACGCCAAGGATCTGCTCAACCTGCTGCGCGAGCGCGCGGAGAATCGTCGGCTCATCGAGCGAACGCGCCAGCAGCAACCCCACCTGGTGGAGATGCGACAGTCGCTTGGCACGCCGGTCCGCAATTTCCATCAGCGACGCATGCTCCAGCGTCGCGGTCAGCTGCTGCGCAAAGAGCTCGACCGTGCGCACGCGCGTGAGTGTCGGACGCGCACGATCGGTTGGGTCGTCCATCACGAGCGTGGCGACGACGGCACCCGACGTCGAACGCAACGGCACGAGCAACGAGTCGCGAGGAGACCATCCCTCCGCATCCGTCGCCTCCATGTGACTCGGCAGCCCTCCGCCAAATTCCTCGGCGACCCACTCGTCGCGACCGTCGAGATAGTACGAATTGCTGATGCGGAAGCGATCGATCAACGACAGCCGCCGCTTCCACACGTCGCCGGGCAGCGGATGTTGGCGAAGCGTCTCGTCTTCTTCTGCCGAGAGCCCTGCCGTCACGATTTCGGTGGCGTTCAGCTCCGAGTCGCGCAGCGTAATGGAGACACGCCCGAATCCGACGCGACGAATGGCCTCGACGAAAACTCGCAGGCGATCGCGCAGCGTTGGCGCGCGCTCCACTTCCGCGAGCGCTTCGTGCAGGAGCAGAAGGTGATCGCGCTCCTGCTCGATCTGCCTGAGGGCACGATTGGGAGTAGGAGTCCCTGGGTCGTACCGTCCGTGCTCAGGGCGCATGGTTGCGGCACTCGGCGGCCGACT
Source organism: Gemmatimonadales bacterium (assembly GCA_038323865.1). Classification (GTDB taxonomy): domain Bacteria; phylum Gemmatimonadota; class Gemmatimonadetes; order Gemmatimonadales; family Gemmatimonadaceae; genus AG11. Next base: position 783 of record JBBQHJ010000376.1, on the reverse strand, counting down.
TGTGGACATCAGTTACAACACCGGACAACACGCTCGACGCTACGCTCAGGAGCGTGGAATGAGCAGGTGCGCTGCAAGCGGCTCAACCCGGATTTCAACCGGCGTGACACCAAGGAGCTCGCCATCGGCCTGGATAGGGAGGATAGGCTGGGTCTCAACACGAAAACGCACTCCCTTCCTATATAGTAACGCCGAATCTGGCCTGAAGTCCCTGCGCGTCACGCGCCACAACACACGGATCGCATCGCGCAGATTCTTGGGCGAAACTATACAGCAATCGAGTACACCGTCATCCACTTCGATGTCGGGGCCAAATGAAATTCTGTTCTCGAGAATCGCCCCGAAGTTCGCGAACAGCACTGCGGCCGCGTGGCGCTCGATGATCTCCGTTCCAGTATCGACACGTACCAGGAAATACTTGCGCCGGAGCACAGCCGCGAGGCCCGCCTTGAGCGCCATGATGGTGTAGGCCAGCACACCCAGTTTGCGCTTCATCCACCTGGGGGTATCCGCCACCATCGAGGCATCAATGCCGATTCCGGCTGCCACCGCGAAGTGATGACCCAGCAAGATGCCGAGATCGATCTGTCGAACGTTTCCGTTGATCAGCGCCGGCACCGCCCGTTCCACCTTCGTCGGAATGCCAAGCGCACGCGCGAGGAGATTGCCCGTGCCGCCGGCCAGCACTCCGATTGGAATGCCGGAATGCGCGAGCGCTCCGGCAACCTCCATCGCCGTGCCGTCGCCACCGAGGGTGAACACGACGTCGTACTCATGCGCGTG
>JBBQHJ010000375.1:0-4583 GCA_038323865.1 Gemmatimonadales bacterium | reverse complement strand
TTACTACCCGATCCGCGCGCACAATCTGCCAGGCTTCGTGCGCGGATTCGACATTCACACGGGCAAGCAACTCTGGAAGTTCAATCTCATTCCGCAGGCCGGAGAGTTCGGCGCAGACACGTGGATCAAGGGCACGGCGATCGACCAGGAAGGCGTCGGCAAGAATGATCCGTGGGCAACCTACTCTGCCGATCCCGACCTTGGACTCGCATACATCCCGGTCGGTATGCCGCTGCTCGATGAGTACGGCGGTCTACGTCCCGGCGACAATCTGTTCGGCAACAGCGTCGTCGCGATCGATGTAAAAACCGGCAAGCGGAAGTGGCACTACCAGTTCGTGCATCACGACATCTGGGACTACGACACGCCGATGGCGCCGAACCTGCTCGATGCGACTGTCGACGGAAAGCCCCGCAAGCTCATCGCGCAATCGACCAAGCAGGGATTTCTCTACGTGCTTGATCGCATCACCGGCGAGCCGATCTGGCCGATTGTCGAAACTCCTGTGATCCAAAGCGACGTGCCGAATGAGCGCACCTCGCCGACGCAACCGATTCCATCGAAGCCAGCGCCGTATTCGCAGCAAGGACTGCTCGAGTCCGACCTCATCGACTACACGCCTGCCATCAAGGATTCAGCGCTCAAGCTCGCGAAGCGTTGCCGCATGGGGCCGTACTTCATTCCAGCAGAACTTGCTGATGGCAGCGGCCCGCGCGGCCTCAATTGCTCGTGGTATGCGCCAGGTGCGAGCGGCGGCGTGAACATCGACGGTGGCGCGGCAGTCGATCCTGTTGCCGGCTGGATCTATGTCGCATCACAGAGCGGGTTGAGCACCGTGCGTCTGCAGAAGGATCCGTGCTCGGAGTTTCCGTACAGCTCTCCGCGCGATAACTGCGGCTTGATCGGCGCGGCACCGCCGCCACCGGGCTATACGCCACCAAAGGAGCGTGGCGGCGACTTCAGCGCTCGCTCGAGCGGAACGACAATCGGCGGAGTTTCCATTCTCAAGCCAAAGCAACTTGGCGGCGTCACCGCGTACGACCTGAACTCGGGCGACAAGAAGTGGTGGATACCCAACGGTGGAAAGCTCGAGCCGGTGACGACGAAGGATCCATTGTTCACGGGAGTGACGCTGCCACCATCAACGGGCGGACGTGGCCAGCCACAGGTGATGAACACGAAGTCGCTCGTGATCTATGGAACGGGCCGCTCTGCTGGACCGCCGGAGTTGTTTGCCGTCGACAAGCGCACGGGGGAACCGATCGCGTCAGTGAAGATTCCGTCGCGCACAACGGCTGTACCCATGACGTTCATGCACAAGGGCAAGCAGTACATCGTGTTTGCGATTGGCGCCGGCGATCAGACGTCGCTTGTTGCGCTTACATTGCCGTAAGCAGATCAACTGCGAACGCAGATTACACAGAGCGCCCTCGGCGTCGCAGGTGAGCACAGATAACAACCTATCGTGGACGCTCGTAGCGTTTGAGAGCCCTTTGACCCACCTCGGCGCCATAAATATTTCCTGCCGCATCAACCGCGATTCCCTCAGCCGAGCTTGTGCTCGGCTGAGTTGTATCCGGGTCCGGGATGAATGAGCGCACCACACCGTCGCGCGCGGAACCGATGCGAATGCCGCGCTTCCACGCGATGTGCGCCTTGTTCACTGTGCCCGACTCTGAGTCGGCGACATAGAGCACATCGTTTTTGTCGATGGCCAAGCCACTCGGGCGACTGAACTGGTACCACGTGTCGAGCAGCTTGCCGTCTTGCGTGTAGATGAGAATACGATTGTTGCCGCGATCGGCGACGAAGAGACGGCCACGCGAATCCATCGCGAGGGCATGCGGCTGATCCAACTCTTCAGGGCCGCTGCCGCGCTTGCCCCATGTCTGCAACAGCTTACCGTCCTTGGAGAATTTCAGGACACGTGCAACGGCTGTGTCGGCAGACGAATGACCTTCGGAGACAAAGAAGTCGCCGTTCGGCGCAAACAGAATGTCGTTGGGTTGCCAGAAGTAGCTCGCATCGCCACGCGCACCGCCGGGCGCGCCAAGCGTTAAGAGGAGTTTTCCTGTCGGGCTGAATTTGAAGATCTGGTGGCCTTTACCGGTCGGCGCAGGGGCGGTGCGGCCGAGTGTACATGCGCAGTCCACGACCCAGACGTTGCCGTCGTGGTCGACCTGAATTGCGTGCGGAGACAGAACGAGTCCCGAGCCGAAGGCGGTGACAAATCGACCCTCGCTATCGAACTTGATGACCGGCGCGAGATCGGAACCAAGACAGTTGTTCTGTGAGCATCGTTCGGCGACCCAGATGCTGCGTCCGTCGATGTCGACGTCAACCGCGCTCGTAGAGCCCCACGTGCGAGTGCCGGGCATCTTTGCCCAATCGACAACGGTGCGATAGACGTTGGGCAGGTCGTTCACAGGCGACATGGTCGCCTGTGCATTGACGAGTGCGGGCGCACAGGAAACGAGCGCAGCGAGAAGTGCTCGACGCATTATTTGTTCTCCGTGAGTCCGATGCGCATGTGCTTCATGGTGTCGGTGTCGGTGGTGAGCTTGTCGGTTCCCGACTTCGCACCGTTCGCGTGTAGCATGAACGCGACGACGTTGAGGTATTGGTCGGCGGTGAGATTTCCGGGGGAGTCCTGTGGCATTGTCGTAGAAACAATGTCATAGAGGTCGTACACGCGCCGCGTGTTCCAGGCCGTTGTGAACTGTGGGCCGACGAAGTGATCGGCGGTATGGCAGCGAACGCATTCGGCGAAGTACACCTTCTGGCCTGCTTTGGCTTGGTTGGCGGAAAATATCGGGACGACGCCGACAGGTGCTGGTACGGGGGCCGCGATGACTGTGTCCATTTGTGGCTTCGAATCTACGCCACAGGCCACTATCAGTAGAGCAAGGGCGGAGGTGCGGATTCCTCGACTCCGCTTCGCTCCGCTCGGAATGACACTCGGGCGCTTCGCTCCACTCGGAATGACACTCGGGCGCTTCGCTCCGCTCGGAATGACACTCGGGCGCTTCGCTCCACTCGGAATGACAGGGGCTGAGATTTGACGTCGAACGCCTGCGCGGGCATCTTGGCGGCCACCCACCATCGGAACGCACGCAATGGCCGACGAGCCCTCCACACCGTACCAGCCCAATCGCCGAGATTTCATCAAGGTCGCAGGGCTTGGCGCGGGACTCATGTTGCTCGACGGATGCTCGGCCGAACGCGCGGTGCCGGGCATCAAGCCGCACCGGCGCATTCCGTTCATTGGCGGATCGTCGGACGTCGTGGTCATTGGCGCGGGCGTGTGGGGCGGGTTCACTGCGTTGTATTTGCAACAGATGGGAGCGCGCGTAACGCTGGTGGATGCGTACGGTCCCGGCAATGCCCGAGCGACATCGGGTGATGAATCGCGCGGCGTGCGGTCATCATACGGCGACAAGACCGACCCTGCCGTTGGCGTGCTCTGGATGCAATGGGCGCGCGAGTCGATGTCGCGCTGGAAGGCGTTGGACGAAGAGTGGAGTGAAGACGTAAAGACCGGCCTGTACTTCACGACAGGTGACCTCATCGTTCGCGACGAGTGGGAGCCGTTCACCACCAAGACGCGCGAAACCTGGCAGAAGCATGGCGTCCCGTTTCAGGTGCTCAAGCCAGATGATGTGAAGAAGCGTTGGCCGCAGATCGACATTCAGGACGCGGGTGTGTGCCTCTACGAACCCGACGCCGGTGTCGTGCGCGCGCGTCGCGCAACGCAAATCGTGGCTGCCGTGTTCGAGAGTAAGGGCGGGAAGATCATGACCGGCCGTGCACGTGTGGGTAAAGTGAACAACGGCGCGCTCGAGAATGTCGTGCTCGATACGGGAGAGACATTGAGCGCCGACCGGTTCGTTTTTGCGTGCGGTCCGTGGATGGCAAAAATGTTTCCCGACGTGCTCGAGAAGAAGATGCGAATTCCGATCGGCACGGTGTGCTACTTCGGCACGCCGGTGAACGACGAGCGCTTCCGTCATCCGTACTTGCCGAGCTGGAATTTTCCGGGCGTCACGGGTTGGGCCGCATTGCCAGTAGATAGTCGCGGGTTTCGCGTGCGTGGCAGTGTGCGGCCCAAGGTCGTTCCGGGAGCACCACCACCGGTTCCGACGCCGCGTCCTCCAGTGCCACCCGCGCAGCTGGATCCGGACACGAGCGAGCGCTGGTTCGACGCAACGCGTATCGAAGGGCCACGTCATGTGCTCGAGCTGCACTTTCCGGCGCTCAAGGATGCGCCCGTGCTGGCGACGCACGCGTGCCACTACGAATCGAGCTCGAGCCAGAACTTCATCATCGACCGGCATCCACAAATGCACAACGCGTGGATCACCGGGGCGGGGAACGCCGAGAGCTTCAAGTCGGCGCCGGTGATTGGCGAGTATGTGGCGCATCGCGTGCTGGAGCACGAGAGCGATCCAGTGATCGACAACCTGTTTCGGATTCCGGCGAAGGAGTATGAGCCGCAGCCCGTGGCGGCGCCCGCGGGCCCCGCGGCGGCCCCCGGAACCCCCCCGCGCCGGGCCCCCCCCCGCAGTCACCGCGCGAAACCACTG
>JBBQHJ010000374.1:0-4587 GCA_038323865.1 Gemmatimonadales bacterium | reverse complement strand
GGCCGCACGCGAGCCGCGCGTGAGCCGACACGGGTACGCGCCAAGGCGCATCGTTCCGCCCATGTCTGTGACATGTTGCTGCGATTCCATCAGCGAGATGACGGCGTGGTCGCACTCGGGCGCGAACTCCGACGAGTGGCTGTCATCAAGCCCACACACGTTACGCGCGAACTCGATGATCGCCGTCTGCATGCCGAGGCAGATTCCGAAGAACGGCTTGCCATCTTCGCGCGCCGCTCGAATTGCTTCGACCATGCCTTCCACGCCACGCACACCAAATCCGCCCGGCACGAGCAATCCGTCGTGCCCGGCGAGAATCCGACGCGCCGTGGCCATGTCGGTAAAGCTGTCACTCGATACCCACGCGATGTCGACGCCGACGTCGTTGGCAATGCCGCCGTGAATCAGCGCTTCCTGCACGCTCTTGTAGCTATCGACGAAGTCCGTGTACTTGCCGACGACGGCAATGCGAACGCGTTCGTGTGGCGAAATCACGCTGTCAACCATCTTGCGCCATGCGGTCAGGTCCGGCTTCTCGACCTCAAACCCGAACTTCTGTACCACCTTTTCGTCGAAACCCTGATCGTGGAACGATAGGGGGATCTGATAGATCGATTGCACGTCCGGTGATTCGATGACTGCACCGAATTCGACATTGCAGAAGAGCGCGATCTTTCGCTTGATATCATCGGAAATGGGTCGATCGGTGCGGACAATGAGGATGTCCGGCTGAATACCGATCTCCATCAACTCTCGCACGGAGTGCTGCGTGGGTTTCGTCTTGAGCTCACCGGCAGCGGCGATGTACGGAATCAACGTGAGATGCACGAAGATCGCATTCTCCCGACCTACATCATGGCGGACCTGACGTATGGCCTCGAGGAACGGCAGTGACTCGATATCGCCAACGGTGCCGCCGATCTCCACAATCACCACATCGTTCTCCGGTGCAATGCGACGCATCGCTCCCTTGATCTCATCAGTGATGTGCGGAATCACCTGCACCGTGGAGCCGAGGTATTCACCCCGGCGTTCCTTGGTGATGACGTTGAGGTAGATGCGCCCCGTCGTCACGTTATTCGCCTGCGAGAGCGATCGATCAATGAATCGCTCGTAGTGTCCGAGATCGAGATCGGTCTCTGCTCCGTCATCGGTCACGAACACTTCGCCGTGCTGGAACGGCGACATCGTGCCGGGATCAACGTTGAGATAGGGATCGAACTTCATCATCGTGACGCGGAGTCCGCGCTCAACGAGAAGTCGACCGAGCGACGCGGCCGCGATACCCTTGCCGAGCGACGACACCACGCCGCCCGTTACAAAGATGAATTTCGTCGTCTGCTGGCGTTTGCTCGTCTGCATCAGTTCCCGGACATGGTAAAGGTTTGCCACTCGTTGTTCGCTCGCTCCAGGTCGTGCTTCGTATCAATCCCACCTCGCGTTGCCTCGTCGATCAAGGCAACGCCCATGCGAATTCCTGCCGCCAACGGTCGAAGCTGCTCGAGTCGCTCGATACGCTCGAGCGGATGCGGTGGTAGTGCGACCCATGCGGCTAATGCGTCAGGCGTGTAGGTGTACACACCGAGATGATGCCAGATTCTGCTGTCGCGCTCCGCGGCGTCACTCGCGTCGCGCAGGAACGGAATTGGTGCGCGGGAAAAATACAGCGCCGCTCCATCGTCGGCAGTCACAACCTTGACCACGTCAGGCTGCGCGAGTGCGGCATGCTGCGCCTTTACCGCCGCCGTGCCGAGCGGAAAACCGTTCAATATCTGCCCGAGCGCCCCACGGATTGCACCGGCGGAGACGAATGGCTCGTCGCCCTGCACGTTGAGAATGGCCTCAAACCACCGATACGGCCCGACGGTGACGACCTCGGCGATGCGGTCTGTGCCGGAAGCGTGGTCGGGCGACGTCATCACGCACTCACCGCCAGCACTGCGAACGCACTGGCCGATTTCATCGCTGTCCGTCGCGACGACGATGCGGTCGGCAACGCCGAGTGAATGCACGCGCTGCATCACGCGGACAACAAGCGGGAGACCGGCGAGCAGTTGGAGGGGTTTCCGGGGGAGGCGCGTCGAGCCCAGTCGTGCTGGGATGACAGCGAGTGTCCTCACGAGCGGCGTGGGCCGCGCCCGCATGCAACTTTCACGCCATGTAAGTTAGTGCAACGGCGCGAGTTGCGCCAGCGGTAATGTCGTTCTTTCTAGTCGCGACTGAGAGAAATTCCCACGCCGAATTTGGTGCCACGATGGTTCACGACATCCGTGGTGACATCGACGCGAAGCGCACTCAATCCGACGCCCAAGCCAACCTGTTGCTCCAGCGACGGCAGCTTGCCGACGCCTGCTCCGCCGAGGAGGTGGCGAAATGTGAGGAAGGGTGATCCGACCCCCGGCAGCACGACGTTCATGAGAGGCACAAGGTACCTCGACTCGACATAAAGGAGCTCCGACCCTCCGGCTTCGAGTAGCTCGAGGATTGGCAGCGTGCCTGATCCGCCGAGGTACGCGTATCGCGAGACGGGAACTGCGTCGCCCGCGGTGGCTACGCCATGCGCCCGCACATGAAGGCTCTGAAGGCCAAACGTTGGAAAGCCTACGCGAGCATCGACGGTGAGCTGGGTGAAGTTTGACGTGCCCTTCATCGTGGTAGCACTCTGCTCCAACTCGGCACGGATTTGCGAAATCACGACGCCCGACGTGTCGGCGAGTTGTCCTCCTGCGAGCACGGAACCGATGTCGCCCGTTTCAACCAACGGATTGGGGCGCGCCATGCGCTCGATGTCGTCACGACCGCGGAATGACCAGACATTGCCGGCAGCCGCAATCGGTGTGGTGTGCTCGTACCGTCCGCCGGCGAACGCCTCGAGCGCGCGTCCTTTGCTCACGGCGGTGTAAAACACGCGACCCTCTGCGTCGCGCGAGCGGAAGTAGTTCCGCACGTCGACGCCGCCGAACAACGCGAGCGCGGAGTTTATGAGGTCGGCGTAGATCCAACGATCGTTCGATCGAGAAAGCTGGCCGGCGAAGCCCTCAAATCGAAGACCAGAGTCACTACCAATGCGAACATCAACGCGCGGATCGATCTTTCCAAGACGGCTGCGATACGTGAGCGATGGCTGGATCTCCACCATCGGCAACGTGACCGTGGCGCCGACGGGAAAGGACAACCCGTTGACGCGATCATAGCTCGGAGTCAAAAATCCCTGAATGCCGGCGAGCCCGAACAGTTGTGTTTCTGGCGCAATTGTGAGTGAGCGATACACGAGCGTGGTGCCACTGCTTTCTGCGCGCGCGTCGTACGTCTCATCACGATAGCTCGTCACTGCACCAGCAACGTGTCCCAGTGACGTTGTGGTCACGGTGCCGCCGATCGCGACTGCGCTGCCCGTGATATCGACGCCGGGATGGAGAAACAGGTCGCCGCCGACAACCACCACATCGCCGCGTACCTTGCTCGCCACCGTAGCCGATCGACCGACCACAAGTATCGATGAATTCACAACGCTGTCACGCGGGAGATCAACGCGTGCGCCCGCCATGCGAACAGCAGGCGAATGCGCGAGTACGTCACGCAGCACTGCCGCGGACTCGCGGCTGGAAGGCGCTTGAACGGAGATGGTTTGCCCCAGGAGAGCCACCGGGGCGAACGTGAGGAGGATAGCCGAACGAATCACGCGGTCACGTGGGCGAGGAAATTCCGAAGGAGCTGTTTGCCATGTTCCGTCAATACAGACTCCGGATGAAACTGGACCCCCCACACGGGATGGTCGACGTGACGTAGCGCATGAATTTCAGATTCATCCTCCATTGCGGTTGCCACGACTCGAAGCGATTTCGGAAGACTCTCCCGCTCGACGATGAGCGAGTGGTACCGGCCGACTTCGAGCGGCGATGGCAACCCGGCGAAGAGGTCCGAGCCGTCATGCGTAATACGCGATGTCTTCCCATGCACGGCTCGGGCCGCTCTGACGACACGCCCGCCATACGCCTCGCCGATGGCCTGGTGACCCAGGCAGACACCGAGTGTGGGAATAGAGGCACCGTAGGCCCGAATCACGTCGATTGTCACGCCGGCCTGCGCAGGTGCGCACGGTCCCGGTGAGAGCACGAGCGCCGCGGGAGCAAGTTCGCCGATCTCGTCGACGGTCACGGCGTCATTGCGGCGCACCACGAGCTCAGCGCCCAACTCACCCAGGTACTGGACGAGGTTGTACGTGAACGAGTCGTAGTTGTCGATGACAAGAATCATGCGCGCGAACGAAGAGCTGAGCCCGGCGAATTACCCTCTCGGATGATAACTGCGGTGAACCTGTCGCAGGTACTCCCGGTCCACGTGCGTGTAGATCTGTGTGGTCGAAATATCCGCGTGTCCAAGCATTTCCTGGACGGCTCGGAGATCTGCGCCGCCCTCGAGCAAGTGCGTCGCGAACGAGTGTCTCAGGGTGTGTGGCGACACGTGCTTCTCGATGCCTGCCCGATCCACATACGTGCGAAGGATCTTCCACGCGCCCATGCGAGTGAGCGGGCGACCGCGCGCGTTGAGAAAGAGCACGCCCTTGCCTTCGCCTTTCTCGATTCG
>JBBQHJ010000373.1:0-4611 GCA_038323865.1 Gemmatimonadales bacterium | reverse complement strand
CCAAGTCCTCGCTCGCGATGACCACCGAGTCGGCGCTCCGGGACAGCAGGGTGCCCACGACCTCACCGGCAACGATGCCTGGAGCCTGAATCCGTACACGGACGCCGGGCCGGAACTCGGACTGTGCGTGGGATGAGGTAGACATCAGCAGCATGGCAAGAACAGCAACGAGAGTGCGGCGCATTGAATGTTTCCTCGAATAGAGAGTGGGCGGAGAGAAGGGCATCGACTTCTCGAGTCCACAATCGCTGGAGCCCGTCAGTTCGAGGTCAACCAACAGTCACTTGGGCAACTTGGGGCCAAATCGGCGACGAATTCCTTACTTTGTTTCTATGCGCTGGACTCGCCTCACCGCATCGCTCGCCCTTCGCGCCCTGCGCCGACCCTCCACGGCGTCGGCGCTGATTCGCGTGGCGTGGCGGTTCAGGCGGCGGAATTGGTGGCGCCGGTTTCCATTCCTGCCCCTTCCCGCGTCCGACTACGTGCGCTGGCGCATGCACACCGCGTATGGGGATTACGACGCCACTCCTCCCGCCGAGGACGTGGAGCGGTATGCACGTTGGGCGGCTCGTGATTGATGTCGTGGGCGAGTTCAGTGCGCGAACACCAGCCGAACTCGCGCAACTCGCCAAGGCGCACGCGTTTTCGCTCGGGTTCGATCTCGTTGGCATCACGACGCTTGGTCCTGCCGAAACTGCATCGCACTTCGACGCATGGATCGACGCCGGCTACGCGGGTGAGATGGGTTACCTCGCGCGTGGCGCCGAGAAGCGCAGAGATCCGCGGTTGGCGAAGCCGGGGACGTCGCACGCGATCGTCGTTGCGCTCGACTATGGCGGCCGCGAGCCGTCGGGGCCTGTCGCCCGGTACGCGCGTGGAGCCGACTATCACGACGTCATGGAGTCGAAGCTTCGCGAGCTTCAGTCGCGTCTTTCCTTCGACGTCGGCCATGACGTGCTCGGCAAAGCCTACGTCGACACAGGTCCAATTCTCGAACGGGATCTCGGGCGTCGTGCAGGGCTGGGCTGGTTCGGCAAGAACACGAACCTGATAAATCCGCAGCGCGGTTCGTTCTTTTTTCTTGGCGCGTTGGTTGTTGATCTCGAACTGGAAATAGATGCGCCGTTCGAGGCCGATCGGTGCGGCACGTGTACGCGCTGTCTCGATGCGTGTCCGACTGATGCGTTCGTTGCGCCGCGCGAGCTCGACGCGACGAAGTGCATCTCGTATCTCACGATCGAATTGAAGGGCGAGATTCCGGGCGAGTTTCACTCGGCGATCGGCGAGCATGTCTACGGTTGCGACATCTGCCAGGATGTGTGTCCGTGGAATGAGCGGTTTGCGCAGGCGATGAAGGTGCCGGAGTTCGCGCCGCGTGAGGTGCTCGCGTCGAATGACGCACGGGAGATCGCAACCAGTATCCTCGCGATGACGCAGGAGGAGTTCAGCGTGGCATTCAGGGGCTCGCCGATGAAGCGCGCGAAGCTACGGGGACTGAAACGCAATGCGGCGGTGGTGCTCGGCAACGGCTTCACCGCGGAGGGCGCGGAGGTGCTGCGTCGTGCGCTCGAGGACGACGAGCTCCTCGTGCGCGAGCACGCCGCGTGGGCGCTCGCGAGGATCAGTGTCGAGTCGGGTCCTGACGCAGGAGACGCAGCAGTTCCTGCTCACGTTCACGGCTGACCGGTTCTGGTCGCGCTGGTCCCGTGCTTGCGGCGCCGGTCATCACGACATCGGTGAGCACGGCGCGCACTGTCTCGCTGAAGGGGCGACTGCGCAGGCGAGCACGCGAGCGGCACCATCGTCGACGGTGCCAGGGACGACCGCGGGCAACCGGAGCGGGATATCCGCCGAAGGACGCATTCCGTGCCCCAGGAGGAACGCGTCGGACGCCCAGAATGTCGCGTCACTCCCGCTGGCGTCTCGGCAGGTGCGGAGCAGCGACTCCATCGGCGCGGGCGCACCAGCCCCAGCGCGCTCAGGTCTGCATCGCGATCTCCGTGCAGTGCCTCGGCTGCCGAGCGCTGCCTTGCTGCGTGTTCACCTCCCTATCGCAGAAACCGCTGAACGATGGCGCGGAGATTCGACGACTCGAATGGCTTCTCGATGTACTCCTTGGGAGGCTCCGCCAGGAATGCCCGCGCGCCGGCCGTGAATGCGCCGCCGGTCAGGAAGATCATCCTGTTCGCTTGGTCCGGTGCGATGACCATCAACTCGCGATACAGGTCCATCCCGGTCATCTCCGGCATCATCAGGTCGCAGAGGATGAGGTCGAACTTCTCGCCGGCCGCGCACATGGCCAGCGCATCGCTGGCGACGATCGCGGTCACGACGTCGTGCTCTTTCGCGAGCACCCGCTGGACGACGGTCGCCACGAGCGCCTCATCGTCCACGATGAGAATGCGCCCTCGGCGGTTGGCGTCCTTCATAGCGACGTCGATCGGGGTCTGCACGCGGGCTTCGCGTTCAGCAACCGGGAGCGCGACGCGGAAGGTGGTGCCGTGGCCCACCTTGCTCTCGACCGTCAGCGTTCCGCCCATGTCGGTGACGACGCGTTGGCAGATCGCGAGACCGAGCCCCGTCCCGGCGCCCACGGCCTTGGTGGTGAAGAACGCATCGAAGATCCGGCCGATGATCTCGGGAGGTATCCCGGGGCCGGTGTCGCTGACCTCGATGATGACCTGTGCGCCGTCGAGCCGCGTGCGAATGCGAATCTCGTTGTGGTCCGCCTTCCCCTCGGGCAGCGCCTGCGCGGCGTTGACGAGCAGGTTCAGAAAGACCTGGCCGAGCCGGGCTTCGTTGGCCTCCACCGGGGGAACGGCGCCGTACTCCTTGATCAGGCGCGCGCGATGACGAATCTCGTTCCACGCCATGCCGATGGACGATTCCATCGTCGCCTTGACGTCGACCGGACCGTTCGCCTCCTCGGTGGGCGACCGTGAAAACACCTTGAGATCGCGCACGATGAAGCGGACACGCTGGGCGGCTTCGCTCGCGTCGGCCAACGGTCCCCGAATATCCTCGAAGGTCAGTGCGGCGCTCCGCCCCGCAGACGGGTCGCTCTTGTTCGCGAGGCCCTCGATGATGTAGTCGAGGTTCGCGATGACGGCGGCCAGCGGGTTGTTGATCTCGTGCGCAACACCTGCGGCGAGGGTGCCGACGGACGCCATCCGGCCGCTCACCATGAGCTGGGACTGGAGCGTCCGTTTTTCGGTGATGTCGGTGCTGATGATGAGCACTGCCTTCGCCTCGCCGTGATCATCCCGCACGAGCGTCCAGCGGATGTCCGCCGTGATGTCGCGGCCATCCTTGGTGCGCTTCAGCATCTCGCCTTGCCACTCGCCGTTCACCATCAGCGCGGCCTGCGCCGCGGCCATTACATCGACGTCCACATTGAGCAGGTCCGCGTCCGTGCGGCCGATGGCCTCTACGGCCGTCCATCCGTAGGTGCGCTCCGCACCCTTGTTCCATAAGGTGATGCGGCCGTCCAGGTCCCTCACCAGAATGGCCTCATGCGCGATGTCCAGCAGCGCGGCCTGCTCGCGGATGTGCGCGTCCGCATCCTGACGCTCCATCTCAGCCGCCGCGCGCGCCGCGAATATCTTCAGCGTCGCCATGACGAAGTCCACCTGCTCCAGCGGCTCGTGAAACACCGCACCGAGCAGGCCAAGATGCCGGCCGGTGGAGCTGGTGAGGCGCAAGGCCACCAGACCCTCCGCCCCGAGGCGCAGCGTGATCGGCGCGTTCTGATGATACTGCTCCCAGGCCCCTTGGCGGATGACCAGCGAATCCATGGTGAGGATGAATTCACTCGGCGTTCCTCGAATGGCGAACTCGTGATTCGCCACCACTTGTCCCTCGACCACCACAGCAAGGTTCCGGACCGCCGGCGGCTCCCCAGGAAGCAACTGCGACATCATCCCCGCCTGCGCGCCCAACGCCGACGTCATGCTCAGCACGAGCTGCTGGAAGAACTCCGTGCCAGTGGCGAGCGACACGCCTGCAGCCACGGTGGCCACCGCTGACTGGAGGCGGTTGCGTTCCAGCTGCGCGCGCAGGTTGCCGATGCCAAACGCCACATTACCGGCCATTTGCTGTAGCAACGCGAGCTCCTCGGCGCTCGTGTGCTTTACCTCGCCAGTGTAAAGCGACAGCAACCCGAATGTGCGCGTCGCATCGCGGAGGGGTAGAACGATGTTCCCGCGGTAGCCGCGCCGACGCGCCGGCTCGAGCCAGTGCGCGAAACATGGGTCGTGTTCGACATCCTCGCACACCACCGGCTGGCCCGAACGAATGACCCGTCCTGCCGGCCCGGTTCCACGCACTTCGGCCTCGTTCCAACTGGCCTCGATCTCCGAGAGATAGCCGTCCTCCGCACCCGCGTGGCCCATCGGCGTGATGGAGCGCGCCGCATCGTTCTGCGCGTACCCCACCCACGCCATACGGTAGCCCCCGTTCTCCACCGCTACCTTGCAGATCGGCACGAGCAGATCCTGTTCGTCTTCGGCGCGGATGAGCGCCTCGTTAGAGCTGCTCAGCATCTGCAGCGCGCGAGTGATGCGCGAGATCTCCAGCTCGGCGATCTTGAGGTCGTGCACGTCGGTGCAGGTG
>JBBQHJ010000372.1:0-4611 GCA_038323865.1 Gemmatimonadales bacterium | reverse complement strand
GTCGTGGTCGGCCCCTCAATGATGAACGTCTCGAGGGCAAGCTGCATCTTCGCCATCGCCTCGGCGCGATCACGCCCCTGACAAATAACCTTCGCGATCATCGAGTCGTAGAACGGCGGCACCGAGTATCCCGTGTAGACGTGCGAGTCGATGCGAACGCCGTTTCCACCCGGCGGGTGATACGTCGTAATCCGTCCCGGCGACGGTTGGAAATTCCGATTTGGATCTTCCGCATTCACGCGGCACTCGATCACGTGCCCGCGGAGCGGCGGCAACTCCATCACGCTGAGACGCTCACCAGCAGCGACGCGAATCTGTTCCTTCACGAGATCCACGCCGGTGATCATCTCCGTCACGGGATGTTCGACCTGGATGCGCGTGTTCATTTCCATGAAGAAGAAGTCGCCGTTCTCGTCGAGGAGCATCTCGATGGTACCCGCACCGACGTATTCGATCGCCTTTGCACCGGCAATGGCGGCATCACCCATCCGCTTGCGCAGGTCGGGCGTCATCGCCGGGCTTGGGCTCTCTTCAATCAGCTTCTGGTGACGACGCTGCACCGAGCAATCGCGCTCTCCGAGATGAATGACGTTGCCGAACTTGTCACCCATGATCTGGAACTCGATGTGGCGCGGTCGCGAGAGATACTTCTCGACGTACACGTCGCCATTGCCGAACGCGGACAACGCCTCGCTGCGCGCGAGCGAGAATGAACGCTCGAACTCATCGGCATCCTTGGCGACGCGCATGCCCTTTCCGCCGCCGCCTGCCGCTGCCTTGATGATGACCGGGAAGCCAACTGTCTTCGCGAAATCGAGCGCTTCCTCGACGTCTTCAACGGGGCCCGGGGTACCTGGAATGATCGGCACGCCGACGGCGGTCATTGCCTTTCGCGCCGCGGCCTTGTCGCCCATCACGCGAATCTGTTCCGCGGTGGGTCCGATGAACGCAATGTTGCTCGCGGTGACGATCTCTGCGAACTCCGCATTTTCGGCGAGAAAACCGTATCCCGGATGAATCGCGTCCGCCCCAGTGATCTCGGCGGCCGCAATGATGCGCGGAATCTTGAGATACGAATCGCGCGCAGGCGCAGGGCCGATGCAGACGTCGTCGTCGGCAAAGCGCACATGCAGCGATTCGCGATCAGCTTCCGAATACACGGCCACGGTCTGGATACCCAGCTCGCGACAGGCACGGATGACGCGCAGCGCAATTTCGCCGCGGTTGGCAATGAGAACTTTCTTGAACATCGCTCCGTTACGCGGGAGGCTTGCCGCCTTCGAAGTTCGACCAGCTCGTGTCGCTCGTGCCGGCAACTCCCTGCACTCGCAGGGCGAACTCGCTGGGGCTCGTGGCAAAGAACACGGCGCTCTCGTACGAGATTACGCCCTGCGTGTACCACATCATCAGCGATTGGTCGAAGCTCTGCATCCCATACTGGATGGTGCCTTCCTTGATGAGATCCGGAATGTTGAGCGTCTTGCTCATGTCCCGGATCTGATCGCGAACCGTCTGTGTATTGATGAGCACTTCCACCGCCGGGATACGGCCGGGCTTGTCCTGTCGCGGCACCAGTCGCAATGACACGACAGCCTGCAGGGCGCTCGCCAGTGAGAATCTTACCTCCGCTTGTTGATGCGGAGGATAGAACGAGAGGACGCGATTGATCGTGTTCGTCGCGTCGGTCGTGTGCAGGGTACTGAACACCAGGTGGCCCGTGTCGGCAGCCTTCAGTGCGGTATCGAGTGTCTCGATGTCGCGAATTTCGCCGATGAGAATGACATCGGGATCCTGGCGCAGCACGCGACGTAACGCCTGCCCGAACGTCGCCGTATCGGTGCCGACTTCGCGCTGGTTGATGTGACAGTTGATGTCGCGATGCAGGAACTCGATCGGGTCCTCGATCGTGATCACGTTCGCACGACGCATTTCATTGATGTGCTGGATCATGGCCGCGAGCGCCGTACTCTTGCCCGACCCCGTGATGCCCGTTACGAGCACGAGACCACGCGGCTTGAGCGACACTTCTTCCAGCACCTTCGGGAGATTCAACTCGGCGATGGTGCGCGCCTGATACGGAATGGCGCGCATGGCGTAGCACAACGAGCCACGCTGCTGATACACATTGCAGCGGAAGCGACCAATGCCCGGCACGCCGATGGCGAAGTCGCACTCCTTGTTCTCGGTAAACTCCTTCACCTGCCGCGGCGTCATCAGTTGCTCGGCGAGCACCTTCAGATCTTCCGGGCGCATCGGCGGCATATCGAGCGGCAGCAGCTCGCCGTGGAGTCGCAGTGTTGGCGGGCGACCAACCTTCAGGTGAAGATCGGACGCGCCCTGCATTACCAGTGATTGCAGCACAGCCTTGAAATTGAACGTGCTCGTACCGGCAGCGTTCATCATGACCGACGGCCGTGCGGGCGTCGGAGAAGAGGCGGTAGTGTCGGCGTCAGCCATTGGAGTCGATGCGGAAGAGCGCCTGCCCATACTCCACGGGCGTCGCGTCCGCGGCGAGAATCTCCGTCACCACCCCGGACACCTCGCTTTCGATCTCATTCATAATCTTCATCGCCTCGATGATGCAGAGGGTCTGCCCTTTCGATACGCGGGAGCCGACTGAGACGTACGGTTTGGAACCCGGCTCAGGCGACCCATAGTAGGTGCCAACCATCGGCGACTTCACGTCGATGCCCGACGTCTTGGCCTCTGCTTTCGACGTCTCCTCCACCACCATCATGCCATCCGATGGCGTTAGACGCCCGGCGGTCAGCTGAGGCGCAGCTATCATGGGCGCCATCATCGGCGCTGCTGCAACCTGCACCGCTCCCCGTCCCGTGGGACTCTTGGAGATACGGATCTTCAATCCCTTATCCGACGAAATCTCGATCGAATCCACTGTCGATTCGTCGATGATGTCGATGAGCTTCTTTACGTAGCGTAGGTCTATCATAAGGCCTATTGATTAGCACACCGCGGCAGAACGCCGCGACGCTTAGTCGAGCTCTATCAGCTCGCGCGGAAAGTGCGTCAGAACCCTCGGGCCGTCCGCGCCGAGGACTACATCATCCTCGATACGTACACCCCCCCAACCCGGTCGGTAAATCCCCGGCTCGATCGTGACAACGGCCCCCTCGGGAAGGGCTCCTTCCGCCGTTCTCGCCAGCCGCGGCGCCTCGTGCACCTCCAGACCGATACCATGGCCAAGACTGTGCCCGAACTGCTCCCCGAACCCGGCCCGCTCAATGTACTGTCGCGCAATGGCGTCGGCATCCCGGCCGGACATCCCGGCCCTGACGCCGCCCGCGGCCCGCTCGTTCGCCACCTGCACAATCTCGTAGATCGCGCGCTGCTCCTCTGAAGCGCGGCCCACAACCACCGTCCGCGTTACGTCCGAGACATACCCGTTGACCTCGGCGCCGAAATCCATGAGGAGAAAATCGCCGCTTCCCACCGTGCGGGACGACGAGCGTGCATGCGGTAGCGCAGAGCGCTCACCACTCGCCACGATTGACGGAAAGGCGAAGCCCTCGCTGCCTTCGTCACGCAGCGCCTTTTCGAGAATTCCTGCGACCTGTAGCTCTGTCAGGCCTGAGCGGATCTGCTTGAGTGTGCACTCCAGTGCTCGCGTGGCCACGACTGCAGCTGAGCTGATTTGCTCGATTTCGCCGGCGTCCTTCCGCTCGCGAAGCGTTTCGACAAGGTCCACGGTCGGCCGCCATTGCCAGCGCGCGCCGGCCTCGACGAGCCGCTGAAAGTCGCGATGCTGAATGTGCGCCGTCTCGAAGCCGAGCACTTTCACATTCGCAAGCGACGCCAGCTGCTGCCACAGTCCGGACCATAGACTCGATGACTCGATCGACACGCGCGCCAGATCGCCGACCTCGTCAACGACCTGCGTCTGATAGCGGAAATCAGTGATCAGTACGATGTCGCGCGGCGTGACGATCAGCAGTGCGCTCGACCCGGAAAATCCGGTGAGATATCGAATGTTCGGAAGGCCCGTAAGCAACAGCCCATCCAAGTGCGCCGCAGACAATCCCTCCACGAGCGCGGCAAGCCGCGCGGAACGCTGATCGCTCACTGCTTGCTGGACCGTTCAGCAAGACGCGCGACGAGGCCGCGCAGCGCATACTCGTAGCCGGACGTTCCAAGCCCCACGACGCTGCCCACGGCCGCCGAAGCGAGCATTGAGCGATGTCGCTCGGGTTCGCGCGCGTGGACATTCGTGACGTGAACTTCCACGAAGGGCACATTCACACCAACCAGTGCATCCCGCAGGGCAATGCTGGAGTGTGAATAGGCACCGGCGTTTACGACCGCGCCATCGATGCGCTCACGATATCCGTGAACGAGATCGACGAGCTCACCCTCGCCGTTGCGCTGTGCGAATTCGATATGTACATCGAGTTCTCTGGCAACGATGCTCAGCCGCTGCTCCACCTGGCTCAGCGTGGTGCGCCCATACAGTTCGGGCTCTCGAAGGCCCAGCAGATTGAGATTCGGCCCGTTGAGGACAGCGATTCTCACTTGGGCTTGAGTCCCTGCAGCCACGAGTTGAACTGTTCGATATCCTCGGCGCTCTTTTCGCCGGCGGGCGCGTCCGGCACCACC
>JBBQHJ010000371.1:0-4616 GCA_038323865.1 Gemmatimonadales bacterium | reverse complement strand
GATGAGTTGGTCCCGTGCGGCATGAGAATGCTAGAAAGCGCTCGCGACAGGGTCAAGGCCGCGCGCAGGTTAGAAGCGGATGTAACGAAGCGGGTGTTTCTTCATGTCGGCGAAGAGCGCGCCCATCTCGCGTTGGACACCGCCAATCGCACCGGTCAGGGCGGTGTCATGCATGGCACGTCCCGCAGTGCCTTGCGATGAGTCAAGGAGCGCACGCACGGCACCGAGCTCGTCGCGGACCTTGCCAACCTCGTTGAGAAGCGTGCTGTCCTTCCGAAAACGTCCAAAAGACGTATTCGGTGACGCCACGAGCGCCCGGAGCGAATCAACCCGCGACATCACGCCGCCAACGCGCTTCATGACCTCTCCCCGCGACGCCGAGCTCACGGAACCCTTTGCCCCGTTCAATCGCGCACTGAGCCGCGCCAACTCGAGGCGTGTTCGAGCCATTTCTGGAGAGCCAGGAGCACCGGCGCTGTTGAGAATGGCGCCGGCCGTTCCGCTGGTGCCTTTGATCTGTGCCGTGAGCACTTTCACGTTTGCAATGATTGCCGGGAACTCTCGCGTCGCTGCGTCGAACTTCCCCGTTGCACCTTCAACGTCGACCTGCGGTTTAGAGCGCAGCGTGTCGCCGCGACGAAGCTCGGGCGCCGCACTGGTGCCGGCGGAGATGTAGACCACGGGCGCGCCGATGATGGTCCCGCCGTTCCTGATCTGGGCAACGGCATCGTGGCGCATGGCCGAGCGGTATTGCTCGAGAACCTCCATCTGGATCTCGATGCGCTCGAGTGTGTCGGATTGCGGCGGCCTGAACGAGATGGAGGTGATCTTCCCGATTTTCTGGCCGCTCAGCCAAACCTCGGAACCGACCAGAACCCCGCGTGCCTCGCCGACAAGTGCGGTGAGCGGAAAGGTCTCTCCGTGAAGAGTGCCCAGCCGCGAAAATTTCATAATGGCTGCGCCGATCACGAAGAGAGCGACAACGGCGATGACGCCGCCGCGAACGTCCGACCAGCTGAGGGGGCGCGCCACTGGCGAAAGGAAGGAGGGAGTTGTGGTGGGGCAGCCTCAGCGGGAGCAAACAGCGGACCAGCGCGTTTGGCGGCTATCGTCGCCAGATCAATACCGATCCGCAGCCGGTCATCGTCTGACGGTATTCGGCTGGTGTGCTGGGGCCCGCGTAGACTTCGACGCCGGCGATTTCGTCGGGGCGAACCCAGCTGTCGAGATCGTCGTCGGAGATGCCTGGAATGAAAATTCCATCGGAGCCAGAGATGCGAAATCCATCCATGTAGATGGCCGGTTCGCACCACTGCATCATGTTACCGCGCACGAACATGCGCTTTTCGATGTACGTGGAGTCGAAGTTGAATTGCACGCCCGGAAGCGAGCGAAAGATCTCCGAGGTGGTCATCACGTTGGCCGCCTGGATGTCACGCGCCGTAATGTAGCGACCCGTCGCTTTCCGCCGACGCTCCTCGAAGTGCGTGTAGTCCATGAACCGTGGCGCCGTGATCTTGATGGTGTCCAGAACAGCGCGCAGCGTAGTGAGTGAAATCCGAAGAGGTGGCGACTCGGCGACGACATCCACGGCGCGCTGATGCGGGTAGTAGCTCACGGCGCGGACGGCGAGCATTCGGGTTCCTGACGGCACATCGGCGAGCGACCATTCGCCTCGCTCGTTGGTGCGCGTTTGCGGACCATCGGCGATGCTCACGATGGCGCCGGACAGTGGACGGCCATCGACAGCGGCGGTGATGGTTCCCGTGAGTCGTCCTTCGCCGACGTGTTTGGCTCGTTCCGGACGCGTAGCCGCATTCGTTCGGCCAGTGGTATCGACCGCAGCGACTGGGCGCGCGGTACCGACGTAGAGCTCACGCCGCAGGAAGCCCTCAGGCGGTACCTCGAGCTCGACGTGATCAGTGCTGTCCGCGGCGCGCATAGCGGTGACGGTGAGCACGCCGGGTGTTGGCACATTACAGATCGCAAACCAGCCGCTCTCCGTCGATGTTGCGGAGCGCCGGGCAATTCGCCTGGCCATTCCCGTGCGACGCAACGACAACTCCAACCATTCTGCGTTAACCGTGGCTCCGCCGACTGGTGCTCCGTCGCGTGCATCGCGGACCACGCCGAGGAGCACGCCGCCGGAATCTGCAGTCGGCCGCCCGCCGCAGATGGCCGCGCGCAGCCGGCTTGGAGACGGCGTCGCGAGATCGATGACCATGGAGCGCTGGCCGGTGATGTACACCTCGCGTAGTGTTGGCTCAAGACCAATCGAGTCGAGGACCGGATGAAAGAATCCAAGCGTGTACCGACCGTTTGGAACACCGCCGAGCACGAAATGTCCGCTTGAGTCGGTGACGGCGGTTCGAGCGAAATGCGCGAAGCGGTCGGCGTCAACCAGTTGCACCATGGCGCCGCGGAGTGGCGTGTGTGCGATGCTGTCGTGCACGACGCCGCGGACGGACGCGGTAATCGGTCCGTGAGCCGTGTCGGGGCTTTGCGCGACGGCAAGTCGCACGAGCAGCACGGCGGGGAGGAGGTGGGCCCTCAGTCGCATGCGAGGCATCGCGAGTGCGCGCGGCGGGATTCGAACCCACGACCTCTTGCTCCGGAGGCAAGCGCTCTATCCAGCTGAGCTACGCACGCAGGGGGAGACGTAAACGCTCCCGTCACTGTAAGTTAACCCCACGTGGAGGCCGGTACAAGCAACGGCGGACATCTCTCGAACGAGGTGATGTGACGAAATGAGGTGCGAGTCTAGTTGGTGAGTGTGTCATGAGCGACCAAGCAATCATCGACCGGGTTCTGGCAGGCGACGACGAGGCCTTTGGGCAACTTGTCGATAGTCATCATGACCGGTGCACGCGTATCGCGTTCCGCATTCTGGGCAACCGCGAAGACGCTGAAGAGGCCGTACAGGACGCCTTTCTTCGCGCGTACCGAGCCTTGGCGTCGTACGAAGAGCGCGAACGTTTTCAGCCATGGCTGACACGCATTCTCGTGAACCAGTGCCGCACCATGCGCGCACGCACGGAGCGACGTGAGCTCGTGTTCAGCGATCTCGAGCTGCATGAAGGTCTCATTGGATCATTCGAAGAATCATCACGCGATGCGTGGCCCGATCTGGATCACGCCCTATCGCGACTTCCCAGTGAGCAGCGCGAAGCACTCGTGTTGCGGTATGCAGACGACATGACCTACGAAGAGATGTCCAGAGTCACTGGTGCCGGAGAATCTGCGCTCAAGATGAGAGTACAACGTGCCTTTGCACGGCTTCGCACGCTGCTGGGGGAGTTTGCAAATGTCTGACACCGATTTTGAGGTTCGCGTTGTGCGCGCACTTCGCGCACCGGTTCCCGCCCGCGCCTCGGCGCGGCAACTCATCATGGACCGTGTACGGCAGATCCCGGTGGCCGAGCGACCGCGCCGTTCGTGGGCAACGTATGGTCGGGCGGTGCGGCAGTCCCTCATTGGTCTCGCATTCGCCGCAGGCATCGGCTCCATCACCACGCTGTCGGCAATTGCACCAACTGGTATGCAGAGCGCACGAAATGCTGGTGTGGTGTCTGGTGTTGTCATCGGCGATACGGTGGTGAATCGTCTTCGCGACACGCTCCGCCTGGTGCGTCTGATGTTTGATGATACGCACGCGCGGCAGGTCGCAATTGCCGGCGACTTCAATGCATGGAATGGGCAGGCTACCCCGTTGCATCGCGAGGGTGGCTCGGGGCGATGGACGGCTACGGTGGCGATGCACGATGGCGATCATCGCTACGCGATTCTCGTCGACAACACACGACGCCCCGGTCGTCTGCACATCGCGCGCACGACAGACTGATCACGTCACGCCATTGGGCGTGTGACCGAACAATTCAACGGGACTACCTGGTGCGACTACTCACACTCGCTCCGCTACGGCGCGCGCATGCCGTGCGTGCTGTTGCCACTCTTGTACTGACCATCGGCTATGCGGATCTCGTGCGTGGCGGCACGAGTGTTTCCGCCGTGCTGCTCGTGGTGGGATACATGATGCTTGTGCCACTGGTGCTGCTCACATGGTGACGCCGGAGCGTGAGCGCGTGCACGCGACCGCGCAGCCATCGTACAAGATCGCAGCACTGGTGGGACTTGGTGTGCTGGCGTTGTACGTACTGACGCTTGCGCCAACCACCGCGATGTGGGACGCCAGCGAGTACATCACCGCTGCGTATACGCTCGGTATTCCGCATCCCCCGGGAAATCCGTTGTTCGTGCTGCTCGGACGCGTAGCCACGCTCGCTCCATTTGGAAGCGTTGCCGTCCGCGTGAATCTCCTTGCCGCCCTGTGTAGCGCTCTGTCGGCGGGCATCTGGTTCCTGGTGACGGAGCGTGTGCTCGCCACGTGGTCGATGCTACGCTGGACCCGAATCGTGGCGTCGGTGCTCTCCGCCGTGCTGGGAGCAACGGCCTTTACGGTATGGAACCAGAGCGTCGTCAACGAAAAAGTCTATACGGTCTCGCTGGCGTTCTTCGCCGTGGTGTCGTGGCTGACCGTTCTCTGGTGCGACGATCCAGACGGTCGTGTTGCTGACCGCTTGCTCGTGCTCATCGCGTACCTGATTGGACTGGGATAC
>JBBQHJ010000370.1:0-4637 GCA_038323865.1 Gemmatimonadales bacterium | reverse complement strand
TCGAGCTGATCGATACGCCGGCGTTTCAGCGATTGCGGTATGTCCGGCAGCTGGGGCTCGCCTTTCTCGTGTACCCCGGCGCCACACACTCGCGCTTCGAGCACGCACTCGGCGCATATCAGCTCGCGCGTCGAACGCTTTCCATGTTCGAGGAGCTTGGACTTACGGGCGAACTCGGACGCGATCACTCCGTCACCGTGCGCTGCGCCGCGCTGCTGCATGACATTGGACATTATCCCTTCTCGCACGCGCTCGAGGAAATCGGCGCACTGCATCATGAAGAGGTCGCCCGCCCGCTGATCACACAGGGCGAAGTGGCCGACGTCCTCCGCGGCGCACTCGGCGACGATGCACCCGAGCGCATCATGGCGCTTATTCGCGGCCAGAGCGAGAGCCCGCTGCAAGGCTTGATTTCCGGCTCGCTCGACCTCGACAAGATTGAGTATCTCAAGCGCGACGCGTTCATGTGCGGCGTCAACTACGGCGATATCGACGTCGATCGCCTCGTGAATTCGCTCACGCTCGTGCTCGACCCCGATCGCGCCGCCATGACCATCGGCATCAGCGAAAAGGGACTCTCGGCGCTCGAGTCCCTGTTGTTTGCCAAGTATCAGATGTACCGCAATGTCTATTGGCACCACGCCGTGCGCAGCGCCACGGCGATGTACAAGCGGCTGGTCGATACGGCATTGCGCGCAGGCTCACTGTCCGCAGAAACCCTCGCGTCATTCACCGACGAGGGGCTGCTGTACGAACTCGGAATGAAGGCGCCGACAGCACTCCTTGCCGCGTTGCGCGAACGACGCCTCTACAAGCGTCTGTTCGAATGTCCGGCGGCGGAGCTCGATCCGGATGTGGGCGAGTGGATCGCCGAGGACCGCGCGCTTGTGACTGCCGTCGAGGATCGAATTGCGCGGGAGTTGGGACTGCAGCCCGGCGAACTGCTGTTGGATTATCCCGTCAAGACGCAGATGCTCGGTCTCGACATTCCAGTGCTTCGTCGCGACGGCAGCGTTAGGCGCCTCACGGCGGCCGGCTGGGAGGGCGCAATGAACCTCCCTAAACTATCAGAGGAGCTCTACGGGACCGCGCGCTGGCTTCGCGTATTCGCCGTTCGACGAATGCCCGTCAGCCGAGCCAACGTCCTTGCACTTGCATCGCTGAGCTCTCGAGAAGTCCGCGCGCGACTCGATAGCGGCGTGACGCTCTTGAACAGCTAGTGCAGTACTAGAGTACGAAAATCAGACCTGTTGTACTTGAAGTACTTAGTAGAAAAACTGTACTGAGTACCACAACGGCTTGGACGAATCACGTAACTCGAACGGCCACGATCGCCTATCTCAAGGCAATCGTGGCCGTTGCAGCGCGTGGGTTCGTCCGCATGGCAGTGCAGTAGTCTCAGTACTTGAGTACCTGAGTACTTCAGGTACTGAAGTCTGATTTTCGTACTTAAGTACTGGCAATAAGTATTGAGATGCTTATTTCCCAACAGCCCGTCCATGCGCTTCGGCAAGCTTCCGCGCAAGCGCACGATAGTACGCCGCATCGTCGAGCTTCTGCTGTTGCTCTAACGTCATCGCCGCCAGTTCCAGCGCGTAGAGCAGATTCCCCAGATAGAGCTGCGCAAGCGACCCAACCGTCTCGTCGCTCAAACGGCGCGCATCTCCCCGGTCGCTTCATCGCCCGACGATTCGTTGGTGTCCTGCACCTCGACAATGATCGCCGTGATGTTGTCCAGGCCGCCGCGACCATTCGCTTCGGAGATCAGCGCGTGCACCTTGCGCGTCGGCTCGGCGCGTGAGCCGAGCAGCTGGCCCAGCCGGCGGTCGTCGACCATGCCGGTGAGTCCGTCGCTGGCGACAAGAAAGAGATCGCCAACCCGCACTTCGCCGCGATAGACATCGGGCTCGACATCGGGGCTCGCACCCACACAGCGCGTGATGACGTTGCTGTAGGGATGGTAGCGCGCCTGCTCCGGCGTGAGAAAGCCGGCGTCCACCTGCTCCTGCACGTAGGAGTGATCCTTCGTGAGCTGGGTCAGCGTGCCGTCGCGCATCATGTACACACGCGAGTCGCCGACTTGGCCGATCAGATACTTGGCGGCGGAAATCACGAGCACCGATGCCGTGGTGCCCATGCCCTGCTTGTCGACTTCCGTCAGTGTCCGGTCGTGGATCGCGCGATTCGCCTTACGCAGCGTGTCGCCGGCGAGCTTGCCGACAGCCTCCCCCGCGAGCGTCGTGATCTGCGACAACTCTCGCTGGATGATCTTGACGGCCATTTCGCTCGCCACTTCGCCTGCCGCATGGCCACCCATGCCGTCGGCAACGATGAAAATCCCTCGCTGAGGGTTGGCGTCGACCGTAAAATTGTCTTCGTTGCCGGACCGGATCATTCCGACGTCCGTCCGCGCCGCATGGAGAAGCTTCACGCTTATCTCTTTAGCAGGAAGAACGCCACGGCGGCAACCACCACGAGTCCTAGCACGACCCACACCAATGGCGACATGCCTCCGCTCTTCGCTGGCTCAGTAACCGGCGTTGGACTGGCAGGTGTAACCGGCGTCTTCGCCGTTGGCTGAGAGACGGGCGTCTTGCCCGTTGCATGCGCCGAACCGACAGCCGACGGACGCATCGCCGCAATCGCGCGCGTCCCCTTCCCCTCGGCGTCGAACCCGCCGATTGCAGTGAAGCGGAACTTCAAGCCGCCGAACCGCACGTCTGGTGAGCCTTCAATACGCTTCTCACCCGCGATTCGGTTTCCGCCAACGTACGTGCCATTCGTCGAATCCATATCGACGACATACCATCCATCGTCCCGACGCTGGAGCTTGGCGTGCGAGTCGCTCACACTTTCATCGTTGAGCGGAATGTCGTTGTGCGCGCCACGACCAATGTGCGCGAGCGGTGTCTTGATCTCGAACTTGGCGCCTTTGCCAGGCCCCTCGTTCAATGCTTCGAGAATCACGAGTGCCGGACGCGAATCGTCGCGCTTGGGCGAAGGAGACGTGGGCGCCTGTACCGGGGGCGCGACAGGCTTCTGGGCGACAGGCGGTGCGACAGGCGGTGCGACAGGCGGCGTTGGGGCCGGTGCAGCCGGAGTTGATGCAGGCGCCGCCGGAATCACCGGACTGTCAGCAGGTGTTAACAGATCGATTTCGCCAAACGTGTCGAGCGCAACGGGCACCTCCACCGGAGGCGGCGCAACTTTCGCCGGAGGTGGCGGAACCACCGGCGCCGCGAGCGCGGGCGTTGGCGCCGCTGCCGCGATGTCGGCGTAGAAACGGAATTCTTCGCTGCCAATGCGAACCACGTCTGCGCGTGAAAGCAGATGTTGTTTCTGCACGCGCTCGCCGTTCACGAACAGCCCGTTCGCACTCATGTCCTTCACGACGTAACCCGTTCCTTCGGGGATGATCTCCGCATGACGGCGAGATACTTCCGATTGCGGAACCACGACGTCGCACGACGCATCGCGACCAAACACCAACCCGCCAGCAGGAATGTTGTACTCCTTGCCGTCCACCAGCGACACCAGTCGGCCGCCGGACGCCGTCGTGGCCCGCGCCGCGCCGCTGCGCTTTGAGCCCGCCAAGGCCGCGATGTCGCTCGCACTGACGAACTGCGTGGCCCCACCCTTCGCGTCGTCTGCGTAGCGGAGTTCGAGCCCGGCCACTTCGATCTTGTCGCCATGCACGAGCGGCGTCGGCTCAGCGCCCAACAGCACGCCATTCACGAGCACGTGCGATTCCTCCGTGGCGCGACGAACCGTCGGCGACTTTCCGCCGTCGATGAGCGCCTCGACTGGAATCGCTGAATAGCCAGGGACGACGACATCCGCATCGGCACCCGCGCCGATTCGCGTCTCACCCGCTTTAAGCGGGAACTGCTGATCGTCGAGCTGGAGAACGGGCATGGGGGAGCTGAGCGCGGACGGACGTTTCGGCGCGGCGGCGCGAGAAACTCTCGCGATCGAGCGCTCGGACCCGATAAGGCCGGAAGCTATTGGACGCCCAAGGGGCTGGCAAGCGTGGCGGAGCTCGGTTCCGTCCCGATTTGCGCACCTGCCTGTAGTCGATACAAACGGTCGTAAAGGCCGCCGAGCGCTCGGAGTGCCGCGTGCGCCCCACGTTCGCGCACTTCTCCATGATGCAGCACCAGAATTTCCTCGGCATCCACGATGGTGCTTAGCCGGTGCGCAATCGCAAGCGTCGTCCGCCCGCGCATCAAAACGGCGAGTCCGCGCTGAATTTCCACCTCGGCCTCGCTGTCCACGGCACTGGTCGCCTCGTCCAGTACCAGCACCGCCGGATCGAGCGCGATCGCGCGCGCAAACGACAAAAGCTGGCGCTCCCCAACGCTTACCGACGCACCTCGCTCGCCGAGGACTTGGTCCAGCCCGTTGGGAAGACGGTTGATGACCCGGTCCGCGCCGACACGTCCCGCCGCTTCCATGACCGCATCGTCATCAATCGACGCATCCAGCCGAAGATTGCTGCGCACGTCCGCCGCGAACAGGAAAATGTCCTGCTGTACGTAGCCGATCAGCCGGCGCCACTCACCGAGCGGGATGTCGCAAATGTCCGCCCCATTCGCCGTGATGCGCCCGCGCTGTGGCTCATAAAAACGCAGGAGCAG
>JBBQHJ010000369.1:0-4654 GCA_038323865.1 Gemmatimonadales bacterium | reverse complement strand
CGTCAGCTTGAGATTGCGCGTTGTATCCGCGTCGACAGGCAGGAAGTCGATCTTCTCGACCGTGCCGGCGAGCTGGCCGGCTACCATCACCGAGCCACCTTCCTTCAATCCGTTCGCGTCGGGTAGGTAGGCGATGAGCGTGTAGCGCTTCGCGAAGAGATTCGCCGACTGGCCAAGCTTGTAGATGGAGACTCCCACGATAAGCAGGGCGACGAGGATCACGAGGCCGACGCGAAGCTGATCCCAGGTAAGGGTCGAAGAACGTTTCATGGATCAGGCGCCGCCGAGGAAGTTGCGGATGTATTGGTCGTCGGATGCAGACATTTCTTCAGGCGTTCCGAAAAACGAGATGCGGCGGTCGTGCAATACGGCCACGTTCGTTGCCATCTTGAACACCGATCGGATGTCGTGCGACACGACAACGCTCGTGACGCCGAGTTCGCGCTGAAGCTTCAAGATGAGTCGCGTAATGGTACCAGTGGTGAGCGGATCGAGACCCGAGGTGGGCTCGTCGTACAGCATGATCTCAGGATTATTCGCCATGCCCCGGGCAATGCCGACGCGCTTGCGCATGCCGCCTGAAAGCTCCGAGGGAAGCTGATCCATGACGCGATCGGGATCGAGGTCAACGAATTCGAGTTTTTCGCGGACGCGTGACGCGATTTCCTCCTCGGACATGTCCGTGTGCTCGCGCAGCGGATAGGCGATGTTTTCGAAGACCGACATCGAGTCGAATAGGGCGGCACCTTGGAATACCATGCCCATGCCTTGCCTGCTGTCCAGCGCCTCCTGAAAATTCAGCTCCGTGATATCCTCACCGTTGATTGACACGGTGCCGCGCTCGGGTACGAGCAGCCGAAGAATGAGCTTCAGGGTAGTGCTCTTGCCGGTGCCTGATTCGCCCACGATACAGATCGTTTCGCCACGCTTGGCCACGAGCGAGACATCTTCGAGAATCGGCTGGTCGAACGAGAGGTACACATGTGAGAGTTCAATGACCGGCACCTGCATCTCGATCGTCTCGGCACGCGAGCGATCGTCCGCGAGTTCGTCCCGAATCGCGGCGCGGACTTTGGAAGTACTGCGCTCTTTTGCGCGACGGCCATCCGTGCGTCGCTCCGCGGCGCGCTGTTCCTGGGCAGTACGCTCCCGCGTGTCGTGCTCGTCACTCATGGCGCGAAGATCGAAAGCAGAACCTGCGTGAGGAAGTAGTCGAGCACGAGAATTAGGATGCTCGACAGGACGACCGTTCGCGTGGTGCTCTGCCCCACGCCTTCTGTCCCGCCGGTGGTGTTCAGGCCGAAGAAGCATGCGGAAATTGCGATGACACCGCCAAACACGAACGGCTTGACGATGCCCTGCACGAAGTCATTCGGGATCACACCAAGCGTGAAGCCGTCGGACGCGATCTGCTCCCACACCGTGCGCCAGTACAGCGAGGTTGGGATTCCAACGAGCGTAGTCGAAATGAGATTGCCGCCGAGAATGCCAACGAAGTCATTGATGATCGTGAGCACGGGCAGCATCACAAGCGCTGCGAGCACGCGCGGTGTGACGAGCTTCTTGATCGGATCAGTGCCGAGCGTATTAAGCGCGTCGATCTGCTCGGTAACGCGCATGGAACCAAGTTGCGCGGCGATGCCTGACCCGACGCGGCCGGCGACCATTAGTCCAGCCAGAACCGGCCCGAGCTCTCGGATCATCGAGGCGGAGACGAGTCGGCCGATGTACATCGTTGCGCCGAACGTCTGGAGCTGCACGCTCGACTGAAGCGCGAGCACCATTCCCGTGAAGAACCCAGTGAGCAGCACAATGCCAAGTGACTGCACCCCGATCTCGTCCATCTGCTGTACCCAATCCTGAGCGTAGAAGGGACGCGTGAAGACGAACCCGAGCGCGCGGCCGGCCAGGGAGAAATAGTCCCTGACGGTTGCGAGTCGCTTCTTAATGGCGGCGGAAATACGTTCGGAGAGTGGCGACAAGCGGCCGGGGCGATAATCAGGGAGGATTGCGCTCATAAAGATAGGCAAGTGATGTGCCGGGCACGGCCATTCGTTGACCGTCCGGTTTACTGGGTCTAGGTTGCTGCCATGTCAGCATCCATGCCTCTCGATCGCCTCACCGCCTTGCTCTCCGCAGCTAAGGGCAAGCGTATTCTAGTTGTTGGCGATGCCATGCTGGACGTTTACTTGATCGGCGACGTAGAGCGAATTTCGCCGGAGGCGCCTGTGCCAGTCGTGCGCATCCGCGAGCGCCGCTTTGCGTTGGGTGGGGCCGCCAATGTGGCGCAGAACCTTTTCGCGCTGGGCGCCCAATGCGACTTGGTGGCCGCCGTTGGCGATGATCACTCCGGCACCACATTGCGAGGCATGCTGCGAGCCCTCGGGTCGGACGACAGCACGCTGGTGACCGCCGCGCGATGCACAACCGAGAAGACGCGCGTCGTCGCTCGGTCGCAGCAGGTTGTCCGCGTCGACATTGAGGAACTCGATGATCTCATCGGCGCTGAACAGGCTGCACTGCTGGAACGGATCTCCCAAGCGCTGCCGCAGGCCTCTGCACTCGTGCTCGAGGACTACAACAAGGGCGTGTTGAGCGCGGAGTTGATCGACTCGGTTATGGAGATGGCTCGAGACCGCGGTATTCCCGTGGTGGTTGACCCGAAGTACCGGAACTTCTTCCGATATCGCGGTTCAACAATCTTCAAGCCCAATTTACGGGAACTCGAAGCGGCGCTAGGCGCCAGCATCGACGTGGATCACCCGGAGACACTTCCGCGGCTTCTTGAACAACTCGGCGTGCAGAACATCCTGCTCACAATGGGGGCGCGCGGCATGGTGCTATTTGGCGCGGCCGGTGAGATAGTTCGTGTGCCCACAGCCGCGCGGACGGTATTTGACGTGGTTGGTGCGGGTGACACCGTCACAGCCTATCTCGCGGCGATGCTGGCTGCCGGCGCGACCGCGGCCGAGGCAGCAGTCATCGCCAACACGGCGGCGGGTATCGAAGTGGGCAAGCTCGGGGCGGCCACGGTTTCTCCAGAAGAAGTTCTCGCCTACGTGCAGGAAGAGCATGCACCGGCGTAGAGCCGCGCGGCTCGGGTTATTTGCACTCGCTCTCGTTGTTCCGATGTTGGCGACAGCTCAATCCACGAGGGATGAGTTTCGCGCAACGAGTGACGATCGCGGCGCTCGTACCCTGCCATGTCGAATCCAAAGCGGCATGGAGACGAGGTGCTCTTTGGCACCGTGAACGGGAGCCTCGTAAGTGAGTGGATGTACCGGCGCGGTCAACTGGATCAGCAAACTGCCAATCGCAACGCATGCCGGAGACGCGACGCCCGCTCTCAGCGACAGCTTGGCCTTTATCACAGGCTCCGTCTGGAAAACCATCGGCGGCGCGTTGCATGAACGGAGCCTCTGGCAGGGCGCCAAGATGATCGTGAGTGCGTTTGTCAGCGAGCCGTGGATTGATTTCCAGGTGATGTACGAGCGCCAGTATCTCTTCGCGGTAGATCTGCGGTCTGGGCGCCTACGATGGCAGCAGCTCTCGGGCACAGGCAGGCGAGTCATGCGAAATCAGGCCGGCACGCCGCTCCTCCTTCCGATATGGCGATTGTCACATCACCGGTGGGACGCACTCTCACCGCGTTTACGGCGGCAACAGGCACACTCCGGTGGCAAAGTCAATTGCCGGCACGGCACCGCGGTGTAACTACTGCCGTCGGCGATACGATTCTCGTTGGCATTCTGGCAGCTATGCATCGTACTGGCTCATGCGTCGCTTGACGCAGACGACGGTTTATCGGCTATAGCTGCCCTGCGACGACCTCAAACGGCGGCTGCGTCCCTAATTGGCAGTTCGTCCACAGTGCGGCCCGCGTACTCGGGGACGACACTGAAGATCATGTCGCGCAGCTCAGTGGAGGGCACTCCTCTCGAGGCCCCTTCAATCAGTTCTTCGATGCGCAAATTGCCGTCGGGTGGAAGATGAGCATCCTTGGCGCGGAGAACCTTCGTGTGCGCCGTCCGCACAGCGTCGGCTCCGTCAAAAAACAGTTCCTCGTACAGCTTTTCGCCGGGCCGCGGTCCACTGAATTCAATATCGATGTCGCTGCCAACCTCGAGACCGGACAGCCGAATCATGTCCATGGCGAGATCGAGCACACGAACGGGCTCGCCCATGTCGAGGACGAACACTTCGCCGCGTTCACCGAGCGACGCCGCCTGCAGCACGAGCTGAACAGCCTCCGGAATCGTCATGAAGTAGCGTGTCATGTCCGGATGCGTAATCGTGACCGGCCCGCCCGCAGCGATCTGGCGCATGAACGTGGGCACAACACTACCACGGCTGCCCAGCACATTGCCAAAGCGAACGCACACGTAGCGGTTGTGCTCCTGCGCCGCCTGCTGCACGATGAACTCGGCGATGCGCTTCGTGGCGCCCATGACACTCGTCGGACGGACCGCCTTGTCCGTTGAGACGAGTACGAAGTGTTCGGCGTCAACGAGCGTGGCGCATTGTACCACGTTGCGCGTGCCGAGGATGTTGTTGAGCACCGCTTCGCCGACGTTGGCTTCCATGAGCGGCACGTGCTTGTGTGCGGCGGCGTGAAAGACCGAATGCGGGCGATACTCTTCGAAAATCCGTTCCA
>JBBQHJ010000368.1:0-4670 GCA_038323865.1 Gemmatimonadales bacterium | reverse complement strand
GCATTTCCGATCCCGCGTTGCGCCCAATCGCTGGCAAGGTGCTCGCGGGTGATCGGCTGAGCACCGACGATGGCGTAGCCCTGTTCAAGACATGGGACATTCTTGGTCTCGGCGTCATGGCGGATGCGTCGAACCGCGCGCGCAATGGCGACGTGGTAACGTTCGCGGCCAACCAGCACATCAACCCAACGAACATCTGCGTGTTGCGGAAGACATGCGTCTTCTGCTCGTATGCGCGCCTTCCGAAAGAAGACGGCGCGTATCGCTACACAATGGAGCAGGTGTGGGAAGAAGCCGCGCGCGTGGATTCCGATATCACCAAGGAATTCCACATCGTTGGCGGCCTCGATATGAAGGCGGGGCTGGACTACTACATCGAGATGTTTTCCGGGCTCAAGGCCCGTCACCCGCAAGTGCACATCAAGGCACTCACTGCCGTCGAGATCGCGCATATCGCGCGGATCGACAAGCTCTCAGTGCGTGATGTGCTCATCAAGCTGCGCGCGGCGGGCCTCGACACAATGCCTGGTGGCGGTGCCGAAGTCTTCAGCCCCGGCGTGCGCGCCACGATTGCCGAGAAGAAGTTGTCGGGCGAGGAATACATCGACGTGCATCGCGTGGCGCACGGGTTGGGCATTCGCTCCAACTGTACCATGCTGTACGGACATGTGGAGTCGTTCGAAGATCGCATGAACCATCTTGGAATGCTGCGCGATCTCCAGGACGAAACCGGCGGCTACCTCGCATACATCCCGCTGGCCTACCACCCTGATAACAACGAGCTTGGCGTGGAGCTTGGCCGTACAGGAACGGCCACGACCGGCTTTGACGACTTGAAGAATCTCGCGGTGGGGCGTCTGTTCCTCGATAACTTCACGCACATCAAGTCGCACTGGATCATGGTCACGCCGCACATCTCGCAGATGTCGCTGAGCTTCGGCGTGAATGATCTCGAGGGCACCGTGGTGCGCGAGAAGATTTATCACGAGGCCGGCGCGCATACGGCGCAGGCGATGTCGCTCGACGACATCATCCGCCTCATCCGCGGCGCGAAAAAGACGCCCGCCGAGCGCGACTCGTTCTACAACATTCTTCGCGTGTTCGATGGTGAGACGCCGCCACGCGCCGAGGCTGCGTAAGTGCGCGTCGGACGCATCCCGTACATCAACTGCTACCCGGTGTACGGCGCCGTTGATCGGCACATTGTGTCACTCAACGCCGAACTGGTCGATGGTGTGCCGACGGCGTTGAATCACGCCATGGCTGCGGGTTCGCTCGACGTAAGTGTGATCTCTGCCGTCGAATACGCACGTGATGCTGCACGCTATCTATTGTTGCCCGATCTCGCGATTTCATGCGATGGCCCGGTGCGGAGCGTCATGCTGTTCTCGCGCCGCCCGGCAGAACAGCTCGAGGCAGCGCGCGTGCTCGTGAGCCGCAGCTCGATGACCAGCGTGGCGCTGTTGCGTTTGCTGTTTGAGCACGTGTGGCGCTCCTCGCCGACCTTCGTACCTGCCGACGCCGAGATCACCGATCTCGCCCGCTCGCGCCACGAGGCACATGATGCGCGACTGATCATTGGCGACGCCGCGCTGCTGCTCAGCTCCGGCACCAGCGAACTCGCTGCGGACTATCCGTACGTCTACGATCTGGGCTCGGTGTGGAAGCAGTGGACAGGGCTGCCGTTCGTGTTCGCTGTGTGGGTGGCGCAACGCACAACGCCAGTTGAGGCGTCACTTGCGTTGCACGCCAAGTTGATCGAGTCGCGCGACTGGGGATTGCAGCATCTCGACCCGCTCGCAAATCAAGCGGCTCGCGCGACGGGCGTCTCAAAGCCGGTCGCGCTCGAGTATCTCTCGGGGCTCGACTACGGATTGCGCTACGAGCATCTCGCCGGACTCACCACGTTCTTTGGAAAGCTGGCCGCGGGCGGACACGTGCCCGATGGCTCGCTCGCCTTCCTTCCCGCAGCGTGACGCACATGCGCGATCTCCTCGACTTCTACACGAACGCGCCGCTCCTCGAGCTTGGCGCTGAGGCGGACGCCGTCCGCCAACGCTTGCATCCGCATAATACGGTCACGTTCATCGTCGATCGCAACATCAATTACACGAACGTGTGTGTGGCTGACTGCGGCTTCTGCGCGTTCTATCGCCGTCCCAAGGATGCGGAAGGCTGGACGCTTTCGTACGAACAGATTGGCGCGAAAATCGACGAAGCGAAGGAGCTGGGCGCAGTTCAGATCCTCATGCAGGGCGGGCACAATCCGTACATCCCGTTCGAGTGGTATCTCGACCTGCTCAAGTACATCAAGCGCAATCATCCAATTCACATTCACGGGTTCAGTCCGAGTGAAGTGGACTTCTGGTCAAAGCTGTATCGCATGGATGCGCGCGAGGTCATTCGCGAGTTGATCAAGGCGGGCCTGAATTCCATTCCCGGCGGCGGCGGCGAGATTCTCGTGCAACGCGTGCGCGATCAGGTCGCGAAGAAAAAGGCGAGCGCCGATCGCTGGCTCGAGATCATGGAGATCGCACATCAGGAGGGGATGAAGACATCCGTGACCATGATGTACGGAATCGGCGAGACACTCGCCGAGCGACTCGAACACCTCGAGCGCGTTCGCGAAGTGCAGGCGCGCACCAAGGGGTTCACGGCATTCATCTGCTGGCCGCTTCAGCCGGAGAACACGCCGACGATGTCGCATATGCAGAAGACGAATGCGCTCGATTATCTCCGTACCGTTGCCATCTCACGCCTGATTCTCGACAACGTCCCGAACCTGCAGTCGAGTTGGGTGACGATGGGCATGAAAGTCGGGCAGACCGCACTCCGCTTCGGCTGCAATGATTTCGGATCACTGATGATCGAGGAGAACGTCGTCTCCGCGGCGAATACCACGTATCGCACGACCATTGCTGAGATGGAGCGGTTGATTCGTGACGCGGGTTTCACGTCGGCGCGGCGCCGTCAGGACTACTCGATCATCGCGCCTGCTGAACCGGTCGCGGCGTAACGCGTGATTCGCACCGGCGTTGGCTACGACTCGCACCGCTTTGCGCCAGGCGGACCGCTCGTGCTCGGCGGCATTCGCATCGAGAGCGACGTCCATCTGCATGGTCACTCTGATGGTGACGCCATTGCTCATGCAATCACCGATGCCATCCTCGGTGCGGCCGCCATGGGCGATATCGGGTCGATGTATCCGGACACGCAGCCTCAGTACAAGAACGCCGATTCCTTGGAGCTGCTGGCCGGTGCGCGCTCATTGATCTGGTACGCTGGCTACGCCGTACAGCAGGTCGATGTCGTTGTCATTGCCGAAGCGCCCAAGATTGCCCCGCATCGCGAAGCAATGGCGAAGGCGCTCGCAACGGCGCTCGATATTTCCCACGAAGACGTCAGCATCAAGGGAAAAACCAACGAGGGCATGGGCTTCGTCGGACGCGGCGAAGGTATCGCCTGCATCGCGACCGCCACGATCGTTCGTCGTTGATGTGATGAGCGGCTTTATTGCCTGGCTGTCTGGGCTGCCGCTCTACGTGCTGTATCCGGTGATGGCGATCGCAGCCGCGCTGGAGAATGTCTTTCCGCCCATCCCCGCGGACACCATTGTTGCGCTGGGAAGCTGGTTGGCTTCGCAGGGCGAAGGCACCGTAGTCGGTGCCTTCCTCGCCACGTGGGTCGGGAATGTCGCTGGCGCGGCCGGCATGTACTACGTGGGTCGTGCGCACGGTGAGGGCTGGATACGAACGCACTTCGAATCGTTTGCCGACGGAAACGCCGAGCGTCGCTTCGAAGCGCTGTACGGCAAGTACGGCGTTGTTGCGCTGGTCGTCAGTCGGCTGGTCCCCGGAGTACGCGCCGCGGTGCCACCGTTTGCCGGCGCCCTCAGGGTTCCTCCCGTCACCGCAATTGCGTCCATGGCAATTGCATCCGGCATCTGGTACGGCATCATCAGTTATGTCGCGTTCAACGCGGGCTCGGAGTGGGGTCACATCACACTCCTGATGAAGCGGTCCGGTGCGATCGTCGCCGCAGTTGGTGCGGTGGTACTGGTCGTCGTTGCACTCGTCATGTGGAAGAAGCACAAGCGAGCGGGCAATGAGTGATACCGACGCGGGCGCGCGCGCGTTCCTGCTTGCCCGCTTTACTGACTATGTGTCGCTCGAGAAGGGCTTGTCACCGCGAACGCTCGAAGCGTATCAGCGGGATCTCGCGCGTTTTGTCGCGTTCGCGTCCAGCAAAGGCACGACGGCGCCCGTCGACATCACGGCGAAGGGATTGCGCGAGTACGTCTATCACCTGAAAGACTTGGGGCTCTCGCCCTCATCGATTCGACGCAACATCTCGGCGCTTCGCACGTATTTTCGTTTTCTCACCGGAGATGGGATTGTGGTGCGCGATCCGAGCGAGCGTCTCGAAACACCAAAACGCTGGCGCACGTTACCGGAGGTACTCTCGGTCGAAGAGGTGCAGCGCCTGCTTGCTGCGCCAACACTCGATGACAACCTCGCGTTCCGCGATCGGGCCATGCTGGAGTTGGCATACGGCGCTGGGCTTCGCGTCTCCGAGTGGATTTCGATCGGGACGCGTGATGTGCTGCTCGAGGAAGGACTTGTGCGTGTGTTCGGAAAGGGGAGCAAGGAGCGTCTAGTGCCGATTGGGCG
>JBBQHJ010000367.1:0-4676 GCA_038323865.1 Gemmatimonadales bacterium | reverse complement strand
GCGATCAAGCTGGAGTTGCCGGACTTGATCGTTCGTATCATTCCGTTGGACGAGAGTGTGATTCGCACATTGTCGCCCGATTCGTATCGTGCGCTTCGCGAACAGGTGGAGGGTCGACGCCCTACGCTAGCGCGACTCGCGCAGCAGCATGGCCTGCAGCGCGGCAGCGTGTGGTACGTGGAGTTCTTTGGTCTCGCGACCGACACCCGGTTTTCGCCAGAAGAATTGACCGTGACATCAACGGGCCGCGAATTCCGCCCGGTGGAAGTGATTCCGGTAACCAGCGGTTTCGGGAGCCAGAGGCTTCAGCCGCGCGACCGACAGGTGGCGCTCTATTTATTCGACGATGCGGTTGACGTGAACCAGCCGCTGACGGTCATTTTCGGAACGCAGCAAAACGCACGCTGGGCGGAGATCCTGCGCGATGTGGAGAAGGAGCGCGCGCTGATTCGCTCGCGGGCACGTACTCAGCCCTAACCATTTTCGGCTATGCCAATTCTTCCCCTGCGTCCGCTCCCACAGACGGGCAATTCCACAATGTCCGAGGCATGGCTGGAGCGCATTGCCGATCGCCTCGAGCGCGCGAAGGGCGACGTCGCCACGGAACGTGCCCTACTTTGCCGCGATACGCTGACGGAGCTGTGCTATCCGGAGTATGCGGGCAACTTCGAGACGGCAGTCGCGGACGAACGCATTCCGCTCGGCACTCGGCTGGCGTTGTCTGCGATGGACCCGCGCAACATCACGCTCGAGCCGGAATATTACGCAGAGTGTGATGACGGGAAGTTCCAGGCGGTGAAGCCGCTGTTGTGGCTGTGGTATTCATACGATCGCACCCCGCTTGGCGGGCAGAATGTCTCTGTGGGCATCGAGCTACGGCGCATGCTGGCACAGCGGATCTTCAAGCGCTGCGGCGAGAAGTTCAAGGC
Organism: Gemmatimonadales bacterium; assembly: GCA_038323865.1. GTDB lineage: Bacteria > Gemmatimonadota > Gemmatimonadetes > Gemmatimonadales > Gemmatimonadaceae > AG11. The sequence goes on along the minus strand of JBBQHJ010000367.1, from coordinate 3,747 downwards.
GTTCCAGTTCGTGGAGTTTTCGTTCGGCTACAACATGGAAGTCGGCGACAACTGTGTCGTGCACCGTCATGTGTTGCTCGATGACCGCGGTGGCATTGTGATGGGCAACGGTGTGTCCGTTAGCGACTACGCGAACATCTACAGTCACACGCATAGCATCGTGGACCAGAAGGATGTCACGAACGTGACGACCGTGCTCGAGGATGGCGTGCGAATCACGTATCATGCGACGGTGCTGGCGGGTGTGCACGTCGGCGAACAGGGCATGGTGGGTGCGAGCGCGGTGGCGACGAAGGATGTGCGACCCTACCACGTCTATGTGGGCATTCCGGCGAAGAGTGTGCGCGTGAAGCCAAATGCCCCGGAGACATCGACGATTCTGCGGACGTCTGAGCATCGTGTGCCACGGCCTTAAAACAGGCCCCTCGCTTCGCTCAGGGCGACAAGACTAGCGTACCCTTAGCGCGTCCTCGGCGATGCCGGCGCTGCCGTCAGCAAGTAGATAGAGCAAGTGCTTCAGGCTCGTGCGGTCAGCGGGCCAGAAGAGCCGCGTCATTGCGTCGGTGTCGCTGAGCCACTCAAACCGTGCGTGTTCGCTACCGATGGTGACGTTGGCACGCGGATTCACGAATGCCGCGAAGACGACTGACATTTCGACGACGTGAATGCGGTGCAGGTAGAACGGCTGCTGCACGCGCACGTTGTAGAGCTTCTCGACCTCGAGCCCGGTTTCTTCGCGCACCTCTCGAATGGCGGCGTCTTCGGGTTCTTCGCCGTCTTCGATGCGGCCGTGCACGGCCTCCCATGAACCCGGGCAGCGTGTGTCGGCCGAGCGTTGGAGTACGAGAATGCGCCACGCGCCTTTCTCGAATGCGACGACGTGAACTTCCACGGTACCGACGTTGACTCGGGCCATAGCCTGCTTTGCGTTCGCGGTGCGAGGTTGAGCGCTTGCCTCAGTCTCGCCAGCAGTCGGCTCCGCGGCAACTCTTCGCAGCTCATCGAGCGTGGTGTCACCGTTCCGGACCAGTGCGAGGCCCGACTCCCACAGCGTGAGCGAGCCCGAGGCACGCGCCGCCTCGGCGATCGATTCCGTACTGGCTCCGGCGGCCACTCGCCGTTCGAACTCGGTGGATGTAACAAGAATTTCAGCGACGGCGCGACGTCCGCGATATCCAAGCCCGTCGCAGGCCTCGCAGCCGGCCGAGCCGCATGGCTGGCAGACGCGACGAACGAGTCGCTGTGCGATGACGCCTTTCACCGCAGTGGCAATCTTGATGGCCGGGATGCCGATGTCGACCAAGCGTGTGACGGCGCTCGCAGCGTCGTTGGTGTGCAGTGTGGACAACACGAGATGCCCGGTGAGTGACGCCTGAATCGCGATTTCGGCAGTCTCGCGATCACGGATTTCACCGACGAGAATGACGTCTGGATCCTGACGAACGATGGAGCGCAGCGCTGCGCCGAACGTGAGGCCGGCTTTCTCGTGGACCTGTACCTGCACGACGCCGGCGAGCCTATACTCGATTGGATCTTCGACGGTGACGACGTTCACACCGCGCTGCTGAATTTCTCTTAGCGCGGCATAGAGGGTTGTCGTCTTGCCGGATCCGGTTGGACCGGTAACGAGAATCAGTCCTTCGCGCTGCTCGAGCAGAGATCTGATGCGCTCCAGATCAGCGTCCGCGAAGCCAATCACCTCGAGCGTCTTGAGCCCGGCGCTTCCGTCCAGTACGCGCACGACGATCTTTTCACCGTGCGAAACGGGCAGCGTCGAAATGCGGAGATCGACCACGGCGCCGGACACTGCGACGCGCGCTCGGCCATCTTGCGGCCGCATGCGATCGGCGATGTCGAGTCCCGAAAGAATCTTTACGCGCGACACGAGCGATGGACCAACGGAGCGCGGCAACGTGCGTACCTGGCGAAGTACACCGTCAACGCGATGGCGAATGGCAATGCCCTGCTCTTCTGGTTCGAGATGGAGATCGCTCGCGCCGGCAGCGATACCCTCGGCAAGGATCTGATCGACGAGCCGAATGACGGTGTCACCTGCGTCGGCGGGGTTGCTCGACGAATTGGCCTCGCCTGAGAAGCCGAGGTGTTGGACTTCGACCGGCGGCGCAACGGGATCGCGACGGAGTGCTGCTTCTCCGTAGGCGCGATCGAGTTCGATTGTGATCTCTTCAGGCGATGCCAACTCGAAGCGCACCTTGAGGCCAGTTGCGAATGCGATAGCGCGTTCGGCGTCGAGGTCCAGGGGGTTGGCTGTCGCGAGCACGAGGACATTCTCGGCGACCGCGAGTGGTACGACGCTGTGCCGGCGTGCCCACTTTTCTGCGAGCAGTGTTATGGCGTGCGGTTCGGCGCGAGTGAAGTCGGCGCGCGCAACGTTGGTTGTGGCCATGCGCCGAGTGTAGGGCGCGTTGTTGCGCGATGCGTTACCGAATCAGTGCGGTCTGCGCAAAAACAACAAAAGCAGTTCCTTCGCTGCGCTCTGGATGACAACCGCTTCGCTATGGATGACGAGTTCTACAGAATTCCCCAGAAATCGCGGCTCACGTCGACATTGAATGACCAGCCGCCATGGCGGAGGCCACGAGCAAGCTGCAAGCGCAGAATTTCGAAGAAGAACTGCGTCGCGAGGCCGACGCTCGGATAGCCGCCGCTGGGATGACTCGCGTCGAGCGGATTCGCGCGATCAATGAACGCCGCCTGCACGAACGGCGCGAGCGTAGCCTGCGCCGGGACTTGGCCAAAGCGTCCAAGCGAGAGCGATGGCGCGGGAACAGGAACTCGCCATTCGGCACGTACCGTGGCGCCCGACGTCGCTGCGAGTGAGTGGTACGGGTAGCCCGGCGCGCTTAACGGTCCGCCGAAGTAGATCCATTCCTGCGCAATCAGTCCCTTCGTACCGGAGACCGTGCCGCCCGACGCAAACAGCGCGAGGCGTCCAGTGGCCACCGGGCGTTCGGCCCACAACGACGCTGACTCACGAAGCACATTCATATCGTCGGGGGCCAGCTGGCGATCGTCGGCGCGTGCGTGCGTAAGTCTCAACTCGGCTGTCGCGCGGACCTCGGTTCCGAACCAGGACAAGGACGTGGGTCGCTCGACACCAACCGCTCCGCGCAAACCACGGAGCGGGAGCGCCGCCACGAGCGGATCAAAGTGTCCCGTAGCGGGCGTGGCGTGAATGCTCAGCGGCCTTTGACGTTCGACTGAGGCGTCGAGACGCCAGTGGAGACCGAGGAAGTCGTGCGCGTCGAGGCCGATGCCACCGACCTGCGTGAGATAGGGATCAGTGGCGTCGCTGCCGAATTCCTGTGCTGCGACAGAGTTGATGAGCCGCGACCGTTCCTCTATGTCGCCGGCATCGCGGAAATCGCGTTGGGCGGAGAGTCGCAACCCCCAGAGCGGCGATTGCCAGTCCAGTCCAGCGGAGCCTTTCGCTTGCCGATCATCGATGCCGTATCGTGCACGGAGTTGCGCGCCGAAGCCGCCGCCGAAACGCGAGAGCACGCCGCCGCCAATTGCAAAGCCTTCGACGCGATCGAACCGAACGAACTCGGAGAGTCCGCTGATGGCGAGGCTCAATGCCTGCGGCTTGCGCAGCGCCTGCGCGCGCACGAGCGTCCGCGCCTCCTGCTGCACCTTCTTGATGTCGTCGTCAGTGACGGCGCGAACGTCGGGCGGCAGTGAATCGAGAATCCGACCGCCGAAATGAAAGGTGTCAGACACCGACTT
>JBBQHJ010000366.1:0-4683 GCA_038323865.1 Gemmatimonadales bacterium | reverse complement strand
ACGAGAAGCCATCCCAGCCATGCCGTAAGCGCGGCGAGCACGTACGGTAATGCGAGAACTACGCGGAACCACATCGGCAAACCGAACGCGAACCGAGCACGTTGCAGTGTGCGGTGAGGGCAAGCGCTGATACACAGAGTGGAAGGAGAGGGTGATGTTTCGTTGCGCAGCCACCTGCTCATGCCGCACCGTGCGTCTCGTCCGCCGTCAATCTCCCTCGAGTAACGACTTGAGCTGCGCAAGATCCGCCGTCGTCGTTCGGCGCATCGCTGCAGAGAGAAATGGCGCCATCATCCGTGAGAATCCTGCGGGCCCGCCGCGGTTGCGCAGCGTCATATGCGTGCCGCGTGCTGTCTCGGACCACTCGTATGTGGTCTCCATGGGGAACGGGCCCTCATGCGTGCGCATCACGAAGCGTAGACTGGGCGCATGCTCGACAATTTCGTACGTGTACGAGAGCCGCCGGCCGAGAAATTGAGCGGCGAACCGCACACGTGTGCCCACGCGTGCCGGACGCGGGGTAAGCCACTCCACACTCGTGATGTTGCGGTACCACTTGAGCGTGTTATCCGGATCTGCCGTGAATGATGCGACACGCTCGAGTGGTGCGCGAATGTCGGTAGCAACGGTGACGTCGACCATGCGGCGAGCCTCGACGCGGGCGGACCGCGCTTCACACGTGAGCGTGCGGTTTCAGCGAGCCGTTCGCTTCGCCGGCATTCGCGGCCAGGACCGTGTCAGTAGGCCGCGCATCGTCCGACCTTCGAACCCTCGTTGCGAGCGAAGTCGTCATGCGCACGATCGTGCGCTCGTCCACGCGCGCCCGCACTCACAATCGCTCTTGGTTCACTGAATCCCGGGCGGGTCCCGGTGGCATGCCGCGCAGTTGATCAGCGAGAGCGAATTGCCTCTCGAGAGAAATATCGGTGGGTCGATCCCACACCCGCACGCCCCCTTCGTAGATCAGGCCACCAACCTCATCGCCACCTTCGTTGTAGAAGATCATGCCTGCGCTCTTGCCGCGGCCAACAAAGGACTGGGGATACTCCTTTCCGGCAAACGTCCCGCCCGGCAGTCGTGCGCCGTTGGACAGCACGAGCGACAGATGTCCGGTCGAGTCGACAATATTCAGCCGCTCCACGGTGAGCACCCTCGGCTCCTGACGCGAGAAGCCTGTGACGGCCATGATAACGAGGCCAGCGAACATCGCGGCATTGCCAGCGAACATCCACTGCATGAGAGCATCTCTCTGCATCGGAATTCCCTCCTGGCGCGCCGCGAATAGTTCGTTCGATTCCGCACGCAGCGGCTCCACGATCCCGAGCCGAGTACTATTGCTTCCGCGAGGTGACGTCGATGACGCCGCCCGCATTATCGGACCCGAAGCGACCTTGGAATTCCGACGGCCTGTACAGGCGGACCAGTTGCACATCGGCGGCCGGAATGCTTTTGAGCGTTTCGAGGGTGCCGAAGTAGCTTCCGTCGCGATACACCGCAGGCAGCGCGGACGCCTCGGTGTTGATAGTCATCCGTCCGCGGTTGGTCAGGAAGTTTGCCCGCAGCTTTGCGATGGCATCGTAGAGGGTGATAGCGTGAGCTTTCGCAATTTCCTCCGCCGTGAGCGTGTTTGCATTCCCTGTCTGCGCAGGCACTGGCGCGTCAGCGGATCCCTCTGCATGCGCGGACGCGCAACCACTGCCGAACGCGATTATCAGGAGTGCTATGATTGGGCGTGGCATGCTGGAAGTCCTTCGAGAGGAGTGAACGGAACGCACCTTGAACTGGCGACCGAGCGCTGCACCGGGCATTCCTGAATCCGAACGACGGGACAGATACGCCCAACTCAACACGCTCATCCATCCGGCGCGAGCGATACGGGATGAAACGCATCGTGAACGATCCGACACGCGCGGAAGTGCTGCGCGAGCCGAGGAGGGTGAATACGGCAGGCGGACGTGAACGCGCTTCCGCCGTCAGCCGTCTACGGCACAGGGGTTCATGGCGTCGCGACGGCGCCGCCCAAGTACCCGGCCGGCACCTGCGGCGGGTTGTTTATCTGGATGCGATAGTGATTCGCCTGACGGCGATCAGCACGTGGTCAGGATCTGCTGAACACCCTGCTACAAGGCGGGCAGAGACCAGCCCCACGCCAGAATGCAAAGTGTGGCACCCCCGATGGCGACAAGTATCGGAGCAAGAAGGACGGTGCGCCCCGATCGCCGGCGTTTGACGAGAAGCCATCCTAGCCATGCCGTAAGCACGGCGAGCACGTACGGCAGTGCGAGAACTACGCGGAACGACGTCGGTAAACCGAACGCGAACCGATCGTCGTAAATGATCGCAAGCCGCGCAAGTCCGAGCAGGAACCCACCGGCGAAAATCAAATGCCCTCCTGCGAGAAGCGCCGTCGCTACGCGGATACGAGACGCGTCAGGGACTGGACGGACGAGTGTGACGATCGCGGCGATCATTGACACCAACAGCGCGGAGAGAAATGGCACCGCCGTCCACAATGGCTTGGACAGGGGCGGCACCGGCTCCAACATCACCGGGCCCGCCTGCGCAGTGCTCAGCGCGAGCATAGTGCGTCCGCCGACATTCACCGCACCAAGGCATCGGCCGTCCGGCGAGCGCCACGCGTTCGTGCCGGAGGACATCCACACGTCGATACGGTTGGCTGCCGGATCGCGCACCACGAGTGCCGACTCCCCGCGCGGAGCGAGATGCAGGAACGGCGTGAGAAGTGCGCCAAGGTGGAGGAAGCTGTGGTGATCGTAGCTGATATTTCGGTAGTCGCCGGCAATGGCACTTACCGGGATGACAGGAGACGAGGTTGCCGCTGGTGCGCATCCTCCCGAGCGATCCTTGTCGCTCGCGGGGAAACGCGCGAGCAGCGAATCGAACACGGAAAGCGCGAGCAGCGGATCCTTTCGATTGGCGACGATGGCAACGCCAATGCCGAGTCGCGGAATGAACAGTATTCTGGTGGAGAACCCCGGAACCTCGCCTCCCACCGACCGGGCGGCGGGCCCGGGCGATGGATACTCGAATGTCCCGTAGGCAAACCCCGCGACGCCGGGAGCTGCCTGTTCCCGCGACGACAGGAGGAGACGGCGACTCGCCGGGGTAAGAATCGTCGCGTTCGGAGTTGTATCGAGGACGGCAGTCATGAGCCGCGCGAGGTCAATGACCGACGCGCGAACGGAGCCTGCCGGAGCGAGCCGCTCGAAGACGATCGGCTCGGGAATTGTGTCGCGACGGTACCGATAGCCCACGGCGTCGGTCGAGTCGGGGAGTCGGAGTGCCGCGTATGCGTGGTCCATTCCGAGCGCTGTGAACACGTCGCGCTCGGTGACCTCGGCCCAAGGTCTGGATGCCGCGGTCTCGATGATTCGGCCCACGATACCGAAACCAAAATTCGAATACCGGATGCCATGGGGCGGCGCGTCGAGAATTGCGGGTGTGGCTCGCGACAGATACGTCGTTAGGAGGCCGACCTCGCGCGGCGCGTGCGCGGCAATGCCGATCAGCGCCGGCTCGAGCCCCGCAGTATGCGTCAGCAGCTGGTGCAGGGAGATCGGTCGATCACTCCATCCGACGGCGTGAATCTCCGGGACGGCCGAGCGGACGTCGCTATCGAGCGAGAGGCGTCCGCGCTCGACCTGCTGCAGGGCAGCGATCGACGTGATGAGTTTCGTGACCGACGCGATGTGGAATCGCGTGCGCTCGGGATCGACACGCGTGCGCCGCGCGACGTCTGCGAGGCCGAAGCCGCGGGCGTGCCGGAGCGTACCGCGCTCCACGATGGCAATAGCGGCTCCGGCGATCTGGTAGCGCACGAGGCCTCGCACGAGTTGCGAGTCGATGCGCGCGACGAGTGAGTCCGGCATTCGCGAATCCTGCGCGCCTCCACTGCGCGGCGCGAGCGCGTGAATTCCGATCAAGATCGCGATTGTGAGCTGATGCTTCCGCGTGCTAAGCATCGATGTCCCGAAGGAAGAGCGAGGCCGCGCGCGTCAGATCGCGAACGAGATCCGCTTGCACGCGGGTGAGCCTCGAGTTGGGCTCCTGATACAGCAATGCCTCGCGCAGCGCCGCGCTTGTCCAGAGGATCATGTTGTCGATCCGCCGCCGTGCGGTGGATTCAGCAACGAAGGACAGTCGTTCTAACAGCAACGTTCGAAACCGCGAGTGTGCCTCCGTGTTGAAGCGACGGAGCAGCTCACGCAGCTCGAGGTTGTGCGTCTGGCGCGCAACGAGCGTTGCCGGTCTAAGAATCCCGCGGTATCGAACGAAGGAGTCCGCCGCCAGCTCGAGGTACCGATAAACCACATCCTCGAGCGTCAGGTCAGCGACGCACGCCGGGGCCAGCGCCTCGGCAAGGGATTGACTCAGCTCCTCCGCCAAGGTCGCGGCCAGATGGACCAGTAGATGTTCCTTGGTCGGAAACCGTGTATAGAACGCGCCGACCGAGCGACCCGCCGCTCGGGCAATGTCCGCTACCGACACACTCTCGTAGGGCTGTGCGAGGAACAGCGCTCGGCCATGGTCGGCCAGGGCGAGCGTCGCGACAAGGCTCCGTGGCTGGCGCGGCGGGAGCGCGCCGAGCAACTCGTCCGGGCTCGCGAGGATAAGCGCGCGCGCGCGGCGGCGTGCCGGCATCTTCTGCTTGTGCCTACCGCT
>JBBQHJ010000365.1:0-4684 GCA_038323865.1 Gemmatimonadales bacterium | reverse complement strand
GGTTGGCCGCGCCCTTCGGCGCCGTGGCAAGTCGCGCAGTTGCGCTCGTAGACGAAGCGACCGTCCCTCGTCGTGGCCTGCGGTTCGGCGGAGGCCGATGACGGCGGCGCATTGTGTCCCAGATAGGTTGTCAGGTATTGGATGAGCTCGGCATTCTCCTGCTCGGTGGCGGTGAAGCCGTAGTCGTGCATGCCGGCCATCACCGCGCGCCATTGCGCTGGCAGCAGGCCACTCGCGTCGGCCACGTACTGGAGATCGTGGCAAGTCTGGCACTTCGCGTATACCAGGTCGGCGCCGGGACCTTCTGGGAGGCGGATGCGCTCACCGGCCGCAGTGACCGCGCTCGCCGCGAGCAGCACGGCGCCAATCAGCCGCATCCAACCGGTTAACCACGAGCGCCCGCGCCAGGCGGGGCCGCGCGTGTACCGTGCCACGTCAGGACACCTGGAATCCTACGCGGTCCACGCCGTGCCAGTTCCAGCCCCCTGGATTCCACGTCGATACGCCATCCATCGGCTGGGTGCGGCCCCAGTCATCGATCGCGCGCACCCAGACCTCATGCGCGCCTGGATCGAGCGCCACGCGTGTTTGCCAATGGTGCCAGGCATAGGGCCCGTCCGACGCATCGACATCGGTCGGTAGCCAGGATTTACCCTGATCGACCGACACCCTTACCTCGGTCAGCGGCACGACGCCGTCGTTCCATGCGACGCCACTCAGTTCGACGGAGCCGTGCGCGACCGTCTGTCCCGCCAACGGTGCGAACACCACGCTCATCACCTCGAAGCCATAGGTCGGCGTGCTGTTCTGCTGCGTCAGGTCTTGAGCCGTGAACTTGCCCGGCTCAACCGTTTGCAGCGGCATCCGATACGTCTTCTGCATCAGCGCGCTCGGCGTCTCGCGATCCATCAGCATGAGGTCGGTCAGCCACTTGACGCTCATATTGCCGTAGTAGCCCGGAATAATCAGCCGGACCGGTCCGCCGTGGATCGTGGGGATCGGCTCGCCATTCATCCGGAGCGCGAGGATGGCGTCGTTCAGTTGTGGTGCGGTGAGCGGATAGCTCTTGATCAGATCCGCGCCACCGGACACCGGCGGCACGTCCTTGCCGTTGGCGGTGAGGAAACGCACGTGCTCGTCTGCGCTCAACTCGAGGCTCTTCAGCAGCGGCACCAGTGGTACTCCTTCCCACGAAACGTTGCCCATGCCGCCGTGCTTCCAGCCCGAACCGGGCGTCTTTGCCTTTCCCCAATAGTACGAGCGCCCGTTACCTGCGCACTGCATAACCGCAATGCGCTTTGCTTGCGGCATCTTCTCGAGGTCGCTGACTTTGATGGTCTTGGGGCGCTGCACCAGTCCCGACACCAGGATCGTCCAATCCTTGACAATCGCCGCATCGGCCGGTGCGAGGGTGGCCATCCACTTGCCTGCACCGTCCACCGGGAAGTGTGTGCGGTTGTACAGGATTTCCTTTGGTGTGATGCGGTACTGGCGCAGCAGCTCCAGCGGCGTCTCCATCACGCCCAGTTTCGCGTTGTGAACGATCATCTTCGCGCTCTTGCCGGCGATGATCTGCGCTGCGCTCGCTTCATCCGCAGCGTACGCAAGGGGCATCCCGCCGGGCACACGGATGAGGCCAGTTGCACTGGCGGCGGCAGCGATTTGCAGAAACGTTCGACGATCTACAGTTGTCATCATCTATTACCTCCATGAAGGGATCATCGTGGCAACCGATACGCGGGGGACTCCACCGGTCCGCGTGATACTGCAGTCACGATGATCGCCATCATCGTGACTGTCTATCGGGAATTCCCGACGATTCCGGTAGGGAGACATTGATTCGTTACATCGGTTATCCGCCGCCGCGCAAAGCGCAAACCTCGCCACGATGCAACGCCCCTGCGGCCGTTAGCGCGCGCTGCACTTGCGATTACCTCCAGGCGTGCGTGCGGTCCTTCTGCGCCCGGTACAAGCCGTTGCCGTCCGGATTGACGGCACCCACAGGGATCATGCCGCGACGGGGTTGCGCTTCCCCGGATCGACGGCGTATCGCCTGATCGCTTCGCTCACCGTCGCGGCCGGTACGTCGCCGTCATCGGCGAGCGCTTTTAGGGCTGCCACAGCCACGTAGCGGCGATCCACCTCGAAGAACTGTCGCAACTGCTCGCGGGTGTCGCTACGACCGAAGCCGTCGGTGCCGAGCACCACGTAGCGTCTCGGCACGAACGCGCGGATCTGATCGGCGAACAGCCGCACGTAATCGGTGGCGGCGATGACCGGCCCGACGCGGCCCGCGAGACAGGTCTCGACATGGCTCGCCCGTCGCGGCTCCTCCGGATGCAGCATGGACCAGCGCTCCGCGTCGATGCCTTCGCGGCGAAGTTCGGTGAAGCTCGTCGCGCTCCACACGTCGGCCGCCACTCCGAAGTCGTTCTCGAGCAAGTCCGCCGCGGCAATCACCTCGCGCAGGATGGTGCCCGAGCCCAGGAGCTGCACCCGCGGCGCCTTCGTATTGTGCTTGGCCCCGCCTTCACGGAGCAGATACATTCCCTTCAGAATTCCTTCGCGGACACCTGCCGGCATCGCCGGGTGTGGATAGTTCTCGTTCATCATCGTGATGTAATAAAAGACGTCCTCCTGCTCCTCGAACATGCGGCGCAGGCCGTCCTGGACGATGACCGCGAGCTCGTAGGCGAAGGTGGGATCGTAGGCGATGCAGTTGGGGATGTTGGCGGAGAGCACCTGGCTGTGTCCGTCCTGGTGCTGCAATCCCTCTCCGGCCAGCGTGGTGCGCCCCGCAGTGCCGCCCATCAGGAAGCCGCGCACGCGCATGTCCGCGCCTGCCCAGGCGAAGTCCCCCATGCGCTGAAAGCCGAACATGGAATAGAAGCAGAAGAACGGGATCATGTTGATCGCGTGGTTACTGTAAGCGGTACCCGCGGCGATGAACGAGCACATGGAACCGGCTTCGGTGATGCCTTCCTGCAGGATCTGGCCGTCCTTGGCTTCTTTGTAGAACATGAGCTGTTCGGCGTCGACCGGCTCGTAGAGCTGGCCCGCGGACGAGTAAATGCCGAGCTGGCGGAACAACCCTTCCATGCCAAAGGTGCGTGCCTCGTCGGGCACGATCGGCACGATGTGCTTGCCGATCTGCTTGTCCCGCACGAGATCGGTGAGGATGCGCACGAAGGCCATGGTGGTGGAGATCTCACGCTCCCCCGTGCCCGCGAGTAGCGAAGCAAACGATTCGAGCGCCGGCGCCTTGATGCGCTCGACCGTATGCCGCCGGCTCGGCAAGTAGCCGCCCAGTGCCTTGCGACGCTCGTGCAGGTAGCGGATCTCGGCGCTGTCCTCGGGCGGCCGGTAGAACGGCGCCTCGGCGATGGCGTCGTCGCCGATGGGGATGCTGAAGCGGTCGCGAAATGCCTTGAGCGCGTCCTCGCCCATCTTCTTCTGCTGATGGGTGATGTTCTGGCCTTCGCCTGCCTCGCCCATGCCGTAGCCCTTGACCGTCTTCGCCAGGATGACCGTGGGCTGTCCCTCATGTCCGATCGCCTCGGCATAGGCGGCGTAGACCTTTTGCGGATCGTGACCGCCGCGGTTGAGCCGCCAGACGTCTTCGTCGCTCAGGTGGGAGACCATGTCGAGCAGCTCCGGGTATTTGCCGAAGAAATGCGCGCGGGTGTACGCGCCCCCCTTGGCCTTGAACGCCTGGTATTCGCCATCGACGCACTCCATCATGCGCTTGCGCAACAGGCCGTTGGTATCGCGCGCAAGCAGCGGATCCCATTTCGAACCCCAGATGACCTTGATGACATTCCACCCGGCGCCGCGGAACACGCCCTCGAGCTCCTGGATGATCTTGCCATTGCCGCGAACCGGTCCGTCCAGGCGTTGCAGATTGCAGCCGATGACGAAGATGAGGTTGTCCAGGCGCTCGCGCGAGGCGAGCGTGATGGCGCCGAGCGATTCCGGCTCGTCCATTTCGCCATCGCCCAGGAACGCCCACACCTTGCGCTCCCCAGCGTCCAGGATGCCGCGGTTGTGCAGGTACTTCAGAAAGCGTGCCTGGTAGATCGCCATCATCGATGTCAGGCCCATCGACACCGTGGAGAACTGCCAGAAGTCGGGCATCAGCCACGGATGCGGGTAAGACGACAGCCCGGCGCCGTCGACCTCCAGCCGGAAATTGTGCAGTTGCGCATCAGTGATCCGCCCCTCGAGGAACGCGCGTGCGTAGAATCCGGGCGCAGAGTGCCCCTGGAGATACACGAGGTCGCCGCCGTGCGTGTCGCTGGGCGCGTGAAAGAAGTGGTTGAAGCCAACGTCGTAAAGCGTCGCGGCGGAGGCGAACGTCGCGATGTGTCCGCCGATCCCCGCGTTGTGCCGGTTCGCCTGCACCACCATCGCAAGGGCGTTCCAGCGGACCAGGGAGCGGATCCGCCATTCCATGGCCGGGTCGCCCGCGGCGCGCTGCTCGCGTGCAACCGGAATGGTGTTGACGTAGGCGGTGGCCGCCTCGAAGGGCAGGGGGGTTCCCGAGCGTCGCGCATGATCGAGCAGCATTTCGAGCAGAAAATGGACACGCTCGCCGCCTTCGTGTTCCAGCACCGAGTCGAGGGAGTCGAGCCACTCCTGGCTCTCCTGCGGATTGACGTCTTGCGTAACGTCCGGCGGTTTGAAC
>JBBQHJ010000364.1:0-4692 GCA_038323865.1 Gemmatimonadales bacterium | reverse complement strand
ATGAGCCCGTGGAGGGATATTCGGCTCCCGAGCCGTCCGCCGCTATTTCATAGTCTTCAACAAGAAAACAGCGCACGCAGATGAACACAGATACTTTCTTTGACAAAAAGAAGCGAAGTCAGTTCACGTAGTTATCTGCGTTCATCTGCGTAACATCGGCGCCCATCTGCGTGCGTAGTTTCGACAAACATTGGAGCCAGAATGACAACAATCGCACCACAACTCGAGCTGCCGGCCACCGACCATACGCCGCAAAAATACGACGGGCCATCGAAGAGCGAGGTGCTCGCGATGCGGAAGCAGTACACCAATCCAGCGGTGTACACGATCTACAAAGAGCCGCTGCTCATCGTCGAGGGACACATGCAATACCTCTACGACGAAACGGGGCGACGCTACCTCGACCTGCTCGCCGGTATCGTGACGGTGTCAGTTGGACATTGTCATCCGAAGGTCGTGAGCGCGGTGACGAAGCAGGTGTCGACGCTTCAGCATGCAACCACGATCTACGCGCATCCGAACTTTCCAATGCTCGCGAAGAAGCTTGCGTCGAAGATGCCGAAGGGGCTCGACGTCACCTACTTCACGAATTCCGGCAGCGAGGCGAATGATCTCGCCATCCAGATGGCGCGGCTGCACACCGGCAACCGCGATGTCATCGCGCTTCGCAATGCGTATCACGGCAACAGCCCGGGCGCGATTGGCCTGACGTCGCACAGCACGTGGAAGTATTCCAACAGCAATCAGGACCACGTGCATCACGCGATGAATCCCGATCCATATCGGTCGCCGTTCAACGGCACGCCCGAAGAAATTGCGTCGCAGTCGGTGGCAGACATTCGCGACATGGTTCGCTTCTCGAGCTCCGGTAAAGTCGCCGCATTCATCGCCGAGCCGATTCAGGGTGTTGGCGGATGCACGATGGGCGCACCGAACTATCTCAAGGAAGCGTACGCCGCGATTCGTGAGCTCGGCGGATTGTGCATTGCCGATGAAGTGCAGACCGGCTTCGGTCGCACGGGCGATCACTACTGGGGCTTCCAGAATTGGGACGTCACGCCGGACTTCGTCACCATGGCAAAGGGGCTCGGCAACGGTTCTCCGATCGGTGCGGTGACGACGCGCATGGAGATCGCAAGGGATCTCGCGCAGAAGATTCACTTCAATACGTACGCGAACAATCCGGTCTCTATGGCGGCTGGTCTCGCGGTGCTCGACATCATCGACGACGAAGGACTACAACAGAACTCCAAGGTGCTCGGCGGGCGTTTCAAGGCGGGCCTTCAGAAACTCGCAGCGACGCACCAGCTCATCGGTGATGTGCGCGGCATGGGCCTGATGCTCGGCATGGAACTCGTATCGGATCGCGGTACGAAGGCACCTGCTAAGCAACAGACATTGGATCTACTCGAAGCACTGCGCGAAATGAGCGTGCTCGTTGGCAAGGGCGGCATCGACGGCAACGTGCTGCGCATCAAGCCGCCGATGTGCATCACGCACGCTGATGTCGACTATGCACTCGAGGCGTTCGACGTCGCGCTCACGCAGGTAGCTGGGAAGTAGCGCTACCGAAAGGTGGCAATCTCCGAAACCGGTTTCCGATGCAGGTCAGGTACGATTGCATCGGCAGCGGGATAGCCGGCGACGACAAGCATCAGCGCCCGTTCATTGATGGGACGGTCGAGCGCCGCGTTCAGGAATCCCATTGGGTTCGGCGTATGCGTCAGCGTTGCGAGTCCAGCGTGATGAAGCGCTGCAATCAGAAAGCCGGTCGCGATGCCCACTGACTCCATGACATAGTAGTGGTGCCGCCGAGCACCGTCTGGATGTTCTGAGTAGCGCTCGGCAAATACGGCGATCAGGTACGGAGCTGCCTCGAGATACGGCTTGTGTTCATCGGTGCCGAGTGGCGCGAGGGCCGCGAGCCATTCGGCAGGCGCGGTTGCGTAGAACTCCCGCTCCGCCGTTTCTGCGGCCTCTCGGATGCTGCGCTTCACGTCGGCATCGCTCACGACCACGAAGTGCCAGGGCTGCTGGTGCGCGCCGCTCGGCGCTGTGCCCGCCGCCTCGAGACAGGACTCGATCACCTCGCGAGGCACTGGGCGATCGCTGAACTGGCGTACGGTGCGACGCCGTTGGAGCTCAGCGGCAAAGGCGCGGCTGCGCTCCAGCATTTCCGCAACCGGATACTCGCGGTAAGTCTCGAGTGGCAGGAATACCGGCGTATTGGACTCGGTCATGACTGTTCGGTTCGTCTAGTGTGAATGCGCCGCGCGTCCAGGCTAAGTGAACGTTCGGTCGGCAATGCGAGGACGCAAAGATTGGCAGCGAGAATTCCAAAGTAGATCCAGGGGCCTTCGGGAGTGCTCGCCTGGGCGACGAGCAGATTGACGGCTTGCAGCACGCCGCCGAGCGCGCCGACTTTGGTCCACGCGCCGAGGAACAGCGAGAGCCCAATGCATGCTTCGGTCAGCAGCAGCAGCCACCCGAACACATGAAAGTGTGGAATTACCACTCGCTGGATGAAGTCTCCATAGAGGTGAACGGTCGGATGCGCTGCGCTTTCCTGAAAGGCGAACATCAAGCCACGCGGCGCATCCAATCCGAAGTCGGGAGGGAGCTTCCAATGCTGCTCGTACAGCCAATACGCGCCCACACCGATGCGGAGGACGGCAAGCCACATGTCAGAGGCCGTAATTCGTGACTTCATCGCTCCGCGCCGTAGAATCTTCGGAGAGTTTGCGCAGAAGTGCCAGCGCGATGCAAGAGAGTCAGTATCCAAACGGTAACCAGCGTCCGCAGCCAGCCACGATTCTCGTGACGTCGTGCGGAGGTTGTAACAGCTTTGTCGAGGAGTATCAGGCGCCCGTGCTGACGGAGTCGGCGGAGAATTTCGAGGTCCTCCATCACGCTCCACTCTTCAAAGCCGCCCGCCTGAGTGAACACGTCGCGACGCACGAACATGGCCTGATCGCCGAAGAACGTGTTGAGCGCCCGCGAGCGAAAATTGACACTGCGTTCCACGGCCGCGGCGAACCAACCTTGATGGTCGAAACAGAGACGAAAGGCACCTCCAACCACGCCTGGAATGCCAATCGCGGATTCAATTGCTTCTCGAGCGCCATCGGGTACGACGGTGTCGGCGTGAAGGAACAACAGGACGTCGCCAGTGGCAACAGCGGCAGCCGCGTTGAGCCCCGCCCCGCGCGTTGACGTGGGTTCGATCACCGTTGCATAGGCGCGAGCGCGCTCGACCGTGCGATCGGTGCTCTGCCCATCTGCGACGATGAGCTCGTGGGGCAGCAACGTTGCGCGAACGTGCTGCAACGTGGCGACGATAATCGCTTCCTCATTGAATGTTGGAACGATCACCGACAATGTCACGGTCTTGTGATTGCAAATGCCAAGGTTGACGCCGGGTGCGCCGGCAAGGATACTCGCGGGTCGTATCGCACCCCACCCGAACGCGTCGCAGGAGAATTCCCAATGCAACCAGAGACCGCAACAGCCAGCGCGAGTCAGATCGCACGCGACGTGCTCGCTCCGGCCGCTGCCGACAACGACAAGCATGGACGGTTTTCCACCGAAGCGGTAGACGCCCTTGGCAAAGCCGGCTTGATGGGATTGCTGCTGCCAACCGACGTGGGAGGATTGGGTCTTGGTCCGCGCGCCTTTGCCGATGTCGTTGCGACGATTGCTGAGGCCGACGCCTCGGTTGCGATGGTGTATCTGATGCATTCACTCGCTTCGGCGACGGTCGCCGCAGCACCGCGTTCGCCCGCCCTCGTGAGCACCCTCGAGGCGATGGCGCGCGGAGAACACTTGTCGACGTTGGCCTTCAGCGAGGCAGGCTCGCGAAGTCACTTCTGGTCACCGGTGTCTCGCGCAGAAAGCATGAACGGTTCCGGCGTGCGACTGGGCGCCAAGAAGTCGTGGGTCACGAGCGCGGGTCACGCGCAGAGCTATGTGTCGTCTGCGTTGTCACCCACGGGAACTGCGGCGACGGACTCGACGCTGTACCTCGTGATGGCTGCCACCGACGGGCTGTCCGTTGCCGGCGCGTGGGATGGCCTCGGCCTTCGCGCCAACGCGTCGTCGCCGATGACGCTGGAGGCATGCGTCATCCCGAACGAGATGCGTCTTACCGACGATGGCGCGGGGTTTCAAGCCATGCTCAGCGTGGTGCTTCCGCTCTTCAATCTTGGGCAAGCCGCCGTCTCGCTCGGCCTCTGTCGCGCCGTTGTCTCGGCATCAATCAAGCATCTCGGCGCGGCCAAGTTCGAGCACATGGGCTCGATGTCACTCGGTGAGGCGCTTCCAACGTTGCGCGCGCAGCTCGCCAATATGCAGATCGAGACAGACGGCTTGGCCGCACGTATCGACGATGCGGTGCGGCATCTGGAGACGCCTGGTGACCTCACCATGCTGCGCGTGCTCGAGGTCAAGGCCGCCGGTGGCGACACGGCCATCGCGGTGACCTCGCAGGCAATGCGCGTGTGTGGTGGCGCGGCGTTTTCCAAGCACACCGGCATCGAGCGCTCCTTCCGTGATGCGCAGGCCGGTGCCGTGATGGCTCCTACCAACGACGTGCTTCGCGAATTCATTGGACGCGCGCTGCTCGGCCTTCCGCTTTTCTCCTAAGGACCATGGTGAGCGAACACATGACTTCACGAACGATCTGGCTTGGCGCAG
>JBBQHJ010000363.1:0-4715 GCA_038323865.1 Gemmatimonadales bacterium | reverse complement strand
TCCCTCACCTCCGGCAACGTGGTGGCACCATCGTCAACGTCACCTCCGGGCTCTCGTTCGCTCCGTACGTGGCGGCTCCCGTGTACTCCGCGACAAAAGCGGCGCTTCACTCCTTCACGCTGTCATTGCGGCATCAACTCGCGAATACCGGTGTGCGCGTGGTCGAGATCATTCCACCTGCGGTGAACACCGACCTCGGCGGCGCAGGACTGCACACGATGGGCGCACCGCTCGAGCCGTTCGCCGATGAGGTCGTGGCGCGGCTGATTGCAGGCGAGGAAGAGATCGCCTACGGAACCGCACAACTGCGCGCCGCCGCGGCGCACGTCGCGTTCGACGAGGCCTTCACGCGCATGAACGGATGACGTCGGCGGGGGCAGCGATAGCGAGCGGTCGCCCGCATTCGTGCTTCCCACCGCGTCCCAGAGTCCGTCCTGCGTGCAACCGGCTCTCCTGAAAAGCCCAACGCACGCCCCGGATGCGTGACCGGGGCGTGCGCTTTCGCCTTCCAACGTCGTGTCAGACCAACCTCTACTTCTTGGAGAGGGTCACATACCACGGCCAGTTGGCGCTGTCGCTGTTCAGGGGCCCGAACGCATAGGAGCCCTGGTAGATGCTACCCGCCGGCGGAACGAAGGTGACGATGTACTGTCCCGCGGGCAGCGTGGGCAGCATGAAATAGCCCGCCGCGTCGGTGACCACGGAACCTTGCTTGGCGCCGATGGTGCTGCCGCCGGTGGTGGAGACGTTGGAGTAGATCGTTACGGTCACACCGGAGATTCGCAGCGACGACGCGAGGCTGTCGTTGCCGGTATGTACGGTCGCCGGCGCGAATACCGTTCCGCGAAAGTATCCCGGGCCCGTTAGTGCGGCCGAGGACCCCGGAGTGCTGTCGTTCCTGCTGACGAGCGACAGCCCCGCCAGCGCACTGGCCGAGGGTTGGGTAATTGGACTGCCCTGATCGGAGCAAGCGACGACGAGGGCCGAGAGAAGGACGAGCGCGAGTGGCGCGCCCCGAACGATGAGCTTGGACATGAAACCTCGGTCATGGTGGTTGCTTGTTCTACCTTCGCGGGAGCGCACGAGTCACAGCCAATCTCGACAACGTCCGTTCCGGGGTGCTCATTTCAGAATGTCTCCGACCCGCCGTGAAGTCCTGGCACAGCTCGCCGCACTCACGGCGCTCGGCGTGCCGCGATTCAGGGTGAACGCGACTGATCCGCTTGACGGTACGATCGCCGACTTTCAGGCAGGAAGACGCCGCGGCGCATGGAGCGCCGAAGAAGTCGCCGCGCATGCGCTCGAACGTTGCCGGTCGGACGGCGCGCGGTGGCATGCGATAGATGCGCTCTCAGCAACGGCCCTGGCAGAGGCCCGCGCATCCGATGCGCGACTGCGTTCAGGTCGCGTGCGGGGACCACTTGATGGAGCTCCGGTGTTCGCGAAAGCCATCTACGATATGAACGGACTGTCCACCACGGGTTCGAGTGCCGAGTGGGCGCGGTTATTTCCGGATGCTGTATCGCGCGATGCGCTCGAGATTGCGCGCATGCGCGCGGCAGGTGCCGTCGTACTCGGCAAAACCGCCGCTGATGATTTCGCGTATCGCGGCAATGGCACGAGCAGTCACACCGGCCAAGTTCTGAATCCATACGATCGCGAAGGAGCAAAGACGCCTGGTGGATCGAGCGCTGGATCGGCGGTCGCAGTTGCCGGTGGAATGGCGTTCGCTGCGCTTGGTACTGATGACGGCGGCTCGAATCGCATTCCCGATGGATTTACGGGTGTGGTTGGCATGAAGCCGACGTTCGGGCTCGTGCCGCGCACCGGTGTCATTCCGACGTGGCCGTATCTCGACACGCACGGTCCGCTTGCCCGATCAGTTGCTGATGCGGCGTTGTTGCTCGCGGCGATTGCGGGGCCAGATGCGTCCGACCCACTTGCTCTCGGCGGCGCATGGAATGGCGCAGCGCTCAGCGCGTTGCGTGATGACGCCCTCGGCGGCGTGCGACTGGGACTCGTGGAGCTTCACGCTCCGCGTGCGCTGATGACCACCGAGGCGCTCGCGATGTGGGATCGCGCACTCGGCGACCTGCGCGCGTCTGGTGCGGTAGTTGAGTCGTTCGTACCCGCCGCCGATCGCGTGAACTATCGCGAGCAGTTTGCAGCGTCAGCAAAGGCGCGTGGTGATGTTGCCGTCGACAGCCGAGCGCCGGCCGTCACGGCGAATGCACTGTTTCGTTATTTCGGCGGGCGCACCGACAATCCGCGCGAGGCGGTTCGCCGAGGGTACGATGCGTATCGCAAGTACTATGATGTGTTGCCGGCGACATACGAGGAGTGCGAGCCGCTCCTCGAGAAGCCGATGACGGACGATGCGGCGGGCCGTTCATTCGCGAAGTCGCGCGCGGAGGTTGTCGCGGCGCTTGGGGCGTCAATGCGCGCTGCTGGTGTTGCAGCGATGGTCTATCCCACCATGCCATTCAACGCGCCGCGTGCTGTTGACCCGTGGCCGGATGTGCGAACGCCGCTGGGTTACGGCAACTGGCTCGGACTGCCGGAAGTGTCCGTGCCCGCAGGACTCGGCGCCGACGGCATGCCGGCGCTCAATGTGTCGTTCGTCGGCTTGCCCGGAGACGACGCTCGTGTGCTCGCCTTTGCGCATGCATACGAGCGTCATTCGCGGCGCTTCGTGCCGCCGCCGCGATGATGAGGCCGGAAGTGCGGATTCCTCGACTCCGCTCGGAATGACAGCGTATTTCTGCCTTAGCGGCGTGCAGTAGGGGTCAGCGCGGCAAGCTTTTTCCTTGTGTCGCTATTCGGCGGTTGGTGATTCTGGCTCGCAACCTCGATGGCGTGTCGGAACTGCGCTCTCGCATTCGTGGAGTCGGCAATCGCCAAATATCCGTCGCCGAGGCTGTCGTACACGTTCGGCGACTTGGGATAATCGGCCACGTTCTGCTGGAACAACCACAGTGCCAGACGTGGCAACTTGAAGAACTGAAGTGCACCATAGGCAAGCTGGTTGACCTGATCTTCCGGCAACGCCGCGTTCATGCCGAGCGCGCGCGCATTCGTCGCGTACGTATCGCGCGTGGCCACGTACGCGTGCATCACGTCCGCCGAGTCGGACTTGGGCCCGAGCGTCGCGATGGGTGCGCTCACGAGAGAGATCGGGGCGAAAATAAATCGCAAGCCTTCGACGAGACTGCGGAGCGGTGTCATCCCGTGGTTGTCGTCGTCGTAGTGGCGGTACGAGAACGCGAGTTGCTTCGGTTTCACGGCATCGAGGCTGGCGGCGAAACGGCGCGTCGGGCCGGAAATGACAGGCTCGAACTCGCCACTGGTCGCGAAAAGTCTCAGCGCGCGCGTGACATGGGACAACGAGTCGGCGTAGCCTTGCGCCGCCGTTGAATCGTTCCACCAGAGTGATGGACTCATGGCGACGATTCCCATGAACGCATCCCGTGTCGCCGCCGCGTGGAGCGCCACCAATCCGCCAAAGGAGTGACCGGCAAGAATCGTCGACGGTTGCGTGCGGTATTTCGCACGAATCTCCGGCAGCGCTTCGTTCACGATGAAGTCGACAAATGCTCCGGCACCGCCAGCAGTTGCGAACTGCTTGGCGTTCTCACCGAGCGCCGATGGTGTGAGATCGTGTGTACGGTCCTTTCCATTCGGCACGCCGACAATGATGAGGGGCGGAATGGCGGCACGACTCGTGAGAAAACGGACATTCGCGATGGCCGATGTGAACTGTTCGCGATCATCCGCATCGAGCAACACCAGCACGGGAAAGCGGCGGTTGGCGTCGATGTATGCGGCCGGCGTCGCAACATAGAGTGAGCGAGTGGTACCGAGTTTCGCCGACTTGATCTTGATCTCGGTCCACGGTGCCTGCTGCGCCGACGCCGACGTTGCGAGGAGCAACCACGCAACTGCAACTGCGCAAATGCGGATTCCTCGACTTCGCTCGGAATGACACCGTCTTGTCATCATTCGTTTGGTAGCGCAAACGCCACGTACGTGCCGCCGCTGGGTGCGCCGTTCTTGCCACCGCCGCAGGCAATCACGACGTACTGCTTTCCGTTCACCATGTAGGTAGAAGGCGTAGCATTGCCGGCCGCCGGAAGGTTGGCTGACCAGAGTTGCCTGCCCGTCTTCTTGTCGAACGCGCGGATCTTGTTGTCGTATGTCGTTGCCGCAATGAGTACGAGACCGTTCTGCGTAATGATGGCGCCGCCGTAGCTGTCGGTGCCGGTATTCTTGATGCCTTTCGCCGCGAGCTTGGGATACTCACCAAAGGGTATCTGCCAGCGAATGGTGCCCATGTTCAGGTCGATCGCGCTGAGCGTGCCCCAGGGCGGCTTGATGGCCGGATAGCCTTCGTTGTCGAGGAAGATGTCGAAGTAGCCGTTCCGATACGGAATGCCGAATGGATCCGGGCCTGCGGCCGCGGACAAATCCTTTCCGGTGAGCAAAAAGCTCACGATGTCATTCAGCGCTTTGCCCTCGAGTGCACTGCCGAACGCAGGCATGCGTCCCGTTCCGTCGCGAATGACCTGCGCGATCTGCTCTTTGGTGCGCCGAGTGCCGACGTCGATCAACGAGGGCGCCATCGCGTTACCGCGCCGTTCGTCGCCGTGACAGCTCGCGCAATTCGCCGCGTACAATGACTTGTCGCTGCGCGGTACGAGCTTGAGCAACCACGCCAT
>JBBQHJ010000362.1:0-4717 GCA_038323865.1 Gemmatimonadales bacterium | reverse complement strand
ATTCCAGATTGGCCAACAGCGCGGCGAGACGCGTCAGGAATACAACATCCTGATCGAGGATGCCTTCGCGCCGTCCACGCTGCGCGCACTCACATCGATGGGACACACCTTCCAGCGCATTTCGCTGCTCGGTGAACTGCGCATGGGCTACGCAGCGACGATCACCTTCGGTGATCGGGATGTCATGGCTGGCGCAGACCCACGGCGCGCCGGAGCGGCGGGAGCCGTCGGATGCGGAAGGGACGACGCAACCGGCTGCCATCAGTAGACAGCAGTACGAAAATCAGACGGTAGTACTTGAAGTACTCAGACTCGAGTACTGAGACCACTGCGCCGCTGTGTGGACGAAACGCGATACCCGAACGGCCACGATCGCCTGGAGATAGGCGGTGGTGGCCGTTCAAGGTTTGTGATTCATCCACGCCGCCGTGGTACTCAGTACCATCGTACTAGGTACTTCAGGTACTACAAGTCTGATTTTCGTACTCAAGTACTGAAGTACTCACGCAGTTATTGAATTCCAAAGCTCGTTGTCGATGTTCCCTCCCGACACCACGACAGCAATCGGTCCGCGGTCATGCGACGCACCGCCAAAGACAGCGGCGACTCCAACAGCGCCCGAGCCCTCAACACGCAGCTCGTGCGTACGCGCAAGAAACGCAATCGCATCGCGGATCTTGGATTCGGAGACAACGAACATCTCGTCAATCGTTCGCCGTCCTTGTTCGAATCCGAAGTCGTCGATCTGGCCAGAGAGTCCGTCGGCAATGGTTGGTGTCACCTCAACCTCCACGCGTCGCCCCGCAGCGAGCGAGAGTGCCATCGCATTGGTCTGATCGCTCTGCGCACCGATGACGCGAACGTCCGGCCGCTCCGCGCGCACCAGCGCGCCAATGCCCGCAACGAGGCCACCTCCACCAACAGGCACCACAATTGTCTTGACCGTTGGCAGCTCCTCGAGAATCTCCAGCGCCACCGTGGCTTGTCCCGCGAGCAACTCCGCCCCGGCATACGGGTGCACGAAGGTCACCCCCGTCTCGCGTGAATACTTCAGCGCCGCTTCGTGCGCCGCGTCATAGTCGGGCTGCGCCGCGTCGACCTCCGCGCCGAGGGCAACGATGCCTCGCCGTTTCACGGCGGGTGCGTTTGACGGTACGAATACGAGCGCGCGGATACCGAGCTTCTTCGCCGCGTACGCGAGACCGAGGCCGTGGTTGCCGGCGGATGACGCGACCACGCCCACCGCGCGTTGCTCTGCGCTCAACGCCGCGAGTGCATTCGTTGCGCCGCGCAACTTGAACGAACCGGTGCGCTGCAGGCATTCGCACTTGAGATAGACATCGGCGCCCGCCGCGAGGCTCAACGCGTCGCAACGGATCAAGGGCGTCTTCTGAACGACGTCACTCACGCGCGCCGCGGCCGCGCGCACCATTTCGGCGGTTGGTAGAAGCATGCGCACAACTTACCGCGCGCTACACCAACTGCGGAGCCTCGCCCCAACGCGCGAGGTATCCGCTCATGTCGTACTTGGTCCGCGCACGCGTCAACGACATCGGACGTATGGTGCCCCACACAGGCCGCTCAGCGAACGGTCGATCGAACTTCCCGAAGCACCACTGAATGCCGGCGTAGCTGTTCGGATCGCGCCCGTCGAGCGCGTACTTGTTGTTGAGCTGGAGAAGCCAGCCCAGCGCCTGCTCGTACGTTGGCGCCCACGTGATCACCGATTTTCCCCACAGCATGCGCATGACGTTGTGCATCACCCCCGTCTCCAGAAGCTCGCGCTGGCCGGCGTTCCAGATGTCGTCGTGCGTGTGCGCCAGTTCGAGATCAGCGAGTGTATAGTTGGCGTCGCGAGCATCCTCTGCGTGCGCGGCCATCGTGCGATGCACCCAGTCGGGAAGTGCTTCCAGAGAACCGTAGTCGCGATTGCGAATGCAGAAGTTCATGCCGAGCTCGCGCCACACCACCATTTCATTCACGAAGGCTTCGGCCCGTTCGACGCTGGTTGCTTCCCGCGCCGTCGTCGCGATCTCACGCGCCGAGATCATGCCACAGTGGAGGTATGGCGAGAGTCGGCTTGTGCCGTCGGTGTCCGATGGATTTCGCCGCCGCTCCGCGTAATCGGGCAGTGCGTCGCTCACGAATGAGTCGAGACGTTCGCGTGCTGCGCCATATCCTCCACGCAGTGCAACTGGTCCGACAGAGTGATCAACGCCGCACCGCGCGACTTCAGCCGCGATGTCTGTGTTGGCCACCTCGAGCCAATCGACGTCCAGTGCATCGACCAGCGACGCCGGCATTGCGCGCTTCGGCGCACGATCCTCGACGGCCTCGAGCGCGAAGTCGAGCACCTTGAGGAGCTTCGGCCTGATCGTTCGCGCCGCGAATTCTTCGCTGTGAAACGACGCAGTCGGCACGCATCCAAACGAATCGACCGCCACCATGCGGCAGTTGATGCGCTCGGCCAGTCGTGCCGATCGTTCGGCGACGCCGGCTGTTGGAAAGAGATCTGTGACAACGACCGCGGCGCGTTTGGCCAGGCGGTCGAGCACGCGACGGTCGTCGCTGACCTTTCGGCGCAGGGCAAATCGGTAAGTGAAGCCAAATTCTCCGGCTCGCGCTGCGAGTTCCTGCGCGCCCTGCATCACGAACGTGTGAAAGCGCGCCGATGCGTAGGTGTAGTGCGGGTCCAGGCCGTGATGGATCAACAGCGGCTTGCCGATGCGGTCTGCTTCGAGCGTGGCAAAGCGGAGTGCCCAGTTGTCCTCCAGGCGCTGTGTCGACTGCATCCAGTACAGGACGTAGTCACCATCGGGCTGAAGCCGCTTTTCGTTGAGTGGCATCACGCGCAGCGACAGTTGATCGCGGACGTAGGGAGATCCGAGGGCGTGAATCATGGCGGTCAAACGCGCACACAACACGTGCTGTTCCATCCCGCGGCGGTTGACTCTCAGTCCGCTTCCGTTAACTTTCTCGGAGTGCGGCCCCGCATGTCTGCGGGGCCGTTCCTGTCTGCACATACGGGGCTGTAGCTCAGCTGGGAGAGCGCGCCGTTCGCAACGGCGAGGTCAGGGGTTCGATCCCCCTCAGCTCCATACCTGTGATTTTTGTTGGCGTGCTTTTCGCCAATGAGTGTTTTTGCCCGGCGCTGTACGGTAGGACGTAGAGTTCCAATGAATGGCGACGAGGCAAGCTCCCTGAAATGATGAGAGCAAGCGCCGCACCCCTCCGGGTCGCGGCGCTTTTCCGTTTCCTACGGTCCGATGGCCGCGCGCGCATCGTCACGCATCGCCGTAAGGACCTCGCGGATCCAGAGATTCTCGTCCTTCTCAACACGCGCGCCGAAGTCATCGACCGCCGAGCCCGTCAAAGAGTTGATGAACTTGAGGATGGCACTTTCCTGAACGGCCAAGCGCGACTGTCGCACGAGCACCGTCGGCTCGTCGCCTGAACCTTCACGCAGCCCGAGACGAAACAGCGCACCCTCACCGGCGAACGGACGTCGGAGTGGTGCGCGCAGCAGCCGCGCGGTGATCATCGGAAGATTCCATTGCGGTTCCTTCCGTGCCACGAAAGTCCAATCACGCTCGCCATCACTGTGCGCGCTATTCACGAACTCCATCTGGAGATCATGAAAGCCGATGTGCCACATTTTCATCTTCGTCGTGAAATCCGCCGTGACCACCATGGAGTCCGGCATGGCGCGCGGCGGGCCATAGAGTGGAACGAGTCGGCCGCGCAGTGTGCGAAGCCGCACGGACATCAGCCGATCCTGCGCGAGAACTTCTACGAATTGCGCGCCACTGTGATCCGAAAGGAGAAAGCGCAGGTGCGCGGGATCCACGTACTTGTGGACGAAATCGCCGAATGCCGGAAAGCGGCCCTTCAACCCGTCAGCGTGTATGGCAATCTTCATCGACACCAGTGTCGTCCCGTCGCCGAGCACCATCGGCCGGATGGTGTCGAGTGTGAAGAGAGTCGACATCGCCGCAGATGTCCGCGGCGCCGCTGAGGCGAGATCAGCGCGCGCGGCCTTCTCGTCCAATCCTTCGCCCGACGCAAGCAGTCGTGCAATCACAAGCGCGAGATCTGCTGTGCGAATGCTGCCAAGTGCGAAGTCGACGCTCGTGTCCCACCGGAATTCACCGTCCTCGAGGCGACTCAGTGTCGTGACATGTCGTCCGTCGCCCGGCTTATGCGGTGCGGGGACGCTGCGCTGCGAGGACATGAGATAGCGGTCGTCGCTGACCGTTCCGAACGTCTCGAGAATGCGAACGGGCCCGGATCCAGCCGTCCACGCCAGGGTGTCGTCGAAGATATGGCCAGGCGCGAACACGCCATGCGCGAGTTGCACGCGGGCGTATTCGTACTTGGCATTGCGGACGATGTCCCCATGCCGTCCGGCGAGCGCGCCGTAGAACTGATCGATGCCCGATCGTGCACGTGCTCCCGCTCCGAAACCGCTGAGGGCTTCTTTGCAGGAGAGGGCCGTGAGCGCCACTACCGTGAGCGCGCCAGTGGTGGCCACTCGTCTGAATCCAGCGCGTCTATGCAGTATCAGGGTCGGAACTCCGTGCGGGGCGAGGGGTTGAAGCACCTTCCTACCACGGCTATTTTACAAGGGTTCCGCCCGCCATGCAGATTTTCGCGCGACAGGCGAATTTTCGATTCGATTGCTGCCCCTTGGTGTAACTGGCAACACGTCTGCCTCTGG
>JBBQHJ010000361.1:0-4776 GCA_038323865.1 Gemmatimonadales bacterium | reverse complement strand
CGTGCAGATTCCTCGACTGCGCTCGGAATGACACCATTCGTGCAGATTCCTCGACTGCGCTCGGAATGACACTATTCGTGCAGATTCCTCGACGGCGCTCGGAATGACACCTGACCGCTCAGGATGCTCTGGCGCGCTTGGCGGGAGGGCCGGTGTGCAGGGCGCGCCTCGCGCCGGCAGGGCTGTCCCAATCGGGAAGTACGGTGCGCAGCCAGCGACCCGTGTGCGAGGCCTCCACTGCTGCGACTTCTTCGGGGCGGCCGGCGGCAACAATTTCGCCACCTTGATCGCCGGCCTCGGGTCCGAGGTCGATCACCCAGTCGGCCAGCTTCACGACATCGAGATTGTGCTCGATCAGAATCAGCGTGTGGCCAGCATCGACTAGCCGATCGAAAACGGTCGAGAGCTTCTTGATGTCTTCGAGATGCAAGCCGGTAGTCGGCTCATCCATGATGTACATCTTGCGACCGGATTTCTTGGCGCCGAACACCAACTCGCGCGCGATCTTGAGACGCTGCGCCTCGCCGCCGGAGAGCGTGGTCGCAGGCTGGCCAAGTCGCAGATAACCGAGTCCGACTTGTTGGAGCTGCCACAGCGCCTGGCCGAGTTTCTCCTCGTAGGGGAAGAAGCGGATTGCCTCGTCGACGGTGAGCTGGAGGACGTCGGTAATGCTGCGCCCGAAATATTTCACGTCGAGCACTTCGGGTTTGAAGCGCTTGCCGGCGCAGTCATCGCATGGCACGAACACATCGGCCATGAACACCATTTCGACTTCCTGATAACCCGCGCCCTCGCATGTGTCACAGCGGCCACCGACGACGTTGAAGCTGAACGTTCCCGGTGTGTAGCCGCGTTGGCGTGCGAGCGGTAGCGATGCAAAGAGCCGACGGATTTCGTCGTATGCCTTGACGTATGTCACCGGATTGGAGCGGGGTGACTTGCCGATGGGGCTCTGATCGACGAGCACTACAGCATCGAGCGCTTCGTAGCCTGTAATCGTGTCGTAGGCTCCGACTGTCTCACCAAGATGTTGCTTGGCGGAATGCTCGCCGGTGAGCTTGGTCTCCAGCGCGCGCATGAGCACGTCGTGAATGAGTGTGCTCTTTCCGCTGCCAGACACGCCGGTCACTGCGGTGACCGTATTGAGCGGAATGCGCACGCTCACGTTCTTGAGATTGTGCTCGCGCGCTCCCGTGAGCGTGAGCCACTGCGGTCCAATTCTCCGGCGCGTAGTGGGCACTGGAATCACTCGCTCGCCTGTGATGTAGGCGCCGGTGAGCGGACTCTCGCTGATGCGCGACATGGGACCGGCGAAGACGAGCTGGCCGCCCTTCTCGCCGCTCTCGGGGCCGAGCTCCACCATGTAATCGGCAGCGCGAATGGCATCGAGGTCGTGTTCGACGACGAGCACCGTGTTGCCGCCATCTCGCAGACGCAGCAGTAACGCGAGCAACCTGTCCATGTCGCGTGAGTGCAAGCCGATCGACGGCTCATCGAGGACATAGAGTGTGTCGACGAGCTTGGAGCCAAGCGAGTTGGCGAGTCCAATGCGTTGCGCTTCGCCGCCGGAGAGCGTGCGGGTGGCGCGATTCATCGAGAGATAGTTCAATCCGACGTCGCAAAGAAAGCGCACGCGATCCTGTGCTTCCTTGAGAATGTGCGACGCGATTTCCTGCTCGAAGGGTGTGAGCTCGAGCGAATCAAGCCATTGCGTCAGCACGCGCACGGGGAGATCGCTCACTTCGGCGATGTTACGCCCCGCGATTTTCACCTGCAGTGATTCCGCCTGAAGCTTCGCACCATGGCAGGTCGGACACTCCTGCGCCGTCTGATACTGGCGCAGGAAAACGCGGATGTATTGCTTGTAGCGTTTCTCCTCGAGATCGCGGAGGAACGGGATGATGCCTTTGAAGCCCTTGGAGCGCGCGCTGAGCAGGCGCTCACGATGCCGCGCTGAGAGTTCAGTCCAGGCGACATCCATCGGGATGCCTTCCTTCTTCGCGTACTCGGCGAGGGCGCGTCGTTTGTTATCGTAGCGAGGCTTGGTCCACGGGTCGATGGCGCCGTCGCGGAGTGAGCGTTCCGGATAGGGAACGATCAAGAGTTCGTCGTACTCAAGGATGGCACCGAAGCCGTTGCACTGCGTGCACGCACCGCGCGGGGAATTGAACGAGAAGAGCTGCGGTGTCGGCGCCGGTGCCGTGGTGCCGTCGTTCGGACATTCGAAGCGCTCCGTGAAGCGCAATCGCGTGACCGGTGACTTATCGAACGGCGACGGTACCTTCGCGGTAAACAGGATGACAGTATCGCCGTCGCCTTCGCGAAACGCGGTAGCGACCGCGTCCGCCAAGCGGCCGCGTGTCTCGGCACTGATGACGAGACGGTCAACCACCACGAGCAATTCCTTGGCGAAGGTCACGTCGAGGTTCATCGTCTCGAGCTCGTCGAGATGATGCACGTTTCCGTCGAGGCTCACTCGGACGAAGCCTTGCGCGCGCAAGTTTTCGACGACGACTTCGTGACTGACTTCGTCGGAAAGCTTGAGTGGTGCGGCGACGTAGAACCGTGTGCCCTCGGGGAGTGAGAGCACTGCGTCGGTGACGGACTGCACGGTGTCCGGCTTGAGCTCACGGCCGCATTGAGGGCACATCGTGCGACCAATGCGCGCCCACAGCAGGCGCATGTAGTCGTAGACCTCGGTGGCGGTGCCGACAGTGGAGCGCGAGGTCTTCGTGGGGTTTTTCTGCTCGATGGCCACGGCAGGCGACAGTCCGTCGATCAAGTCGACGTCAGGCTTCTCCATGCGCTCGAGGAATTGTCGTGCGTAGGACGACAGCGACTCGACGTAGCGGCGCTGGCCTTCGGCGTAGATGGTGTCGAACGCGAGTGACGACTTCCCGGAGCCGGATGGACCGGTCACCACGGTGAAGGTGCGGCGCGGGATTTCGAGATCGAATCCCTTGAGATTGTGCTGTCGCGCGCCGCGGACGATGAGCTTGTCCTTCATACTGCAAGCTAATGGGTCGGCCAGCCTGTTCGTCGGCCAGTCATGGCGTAACGGCACACCGACGCGAAGTCGATGTGCCGTTGACTGGCCGATTGAGAGACTGGCCGACTAGCGGGCTACAACGTCGTTGTCCCGCGTTGACGCGTTGACAAGCGATAGACCCAGAGCAGCAGCATGGCGCCGACAACGGCGAGCACGATGCTCCACATCGAGAAGCCGTTCAGGCCAGAGCCCGTGATGGCGTTGCCAATGAAGCCGCCGATGAATGCGCCGGCGATGCCGATCAACATGGTGACGATGATGCCCCCGGGATCCTTCCCGGGCATGAGTGCCTTGGCGATCGCACCAGCGATCAGGCCGAGCACGATCCAAGCGAGGATTCCCATAGTTCACTCTCCAAAAGGTGACGTGGACAACGGAGACTACCTATAGCAACGGCCGTACCATGCACGCGGCCGAGCGCGCTTTCGTCGACTAGTTTGCTCAAATGGCGGCTTCGCTCTCTCCCCACGCCTCGGACGAAGACGCCGGCGTTCGGCGCTATGACAAGCGGCTCGCGCGCCGGCTGCTCCAGTATGCGCGGCCTTATCGCGGGCTGATGGCAGCAGCGCTTGTACTGCTGGTGATCGAAGGGCTGTTACAGCTCGTCGGGCCGATTCTGACGCAGCGCGTGATCGATGTCGCGCTCCCTGCTCGTGACGCGAGCATGGCGCTGCACGCCGCATTTCTATTTGCGGGATCGCTTGTACTGGCGTTTGGCTGCTCGTACGGCGAAACGCTTCTGACGGCGATGCTGGGCCAGCGCGTGATGCGTGACTTGCGCCAACAACTCTTCGTGCACGTGCAGCGCCTCTCGATCGCCTTCTATGATCGAACGCCGGTGGGGCGGTTGGTCACGCGTGTGACTTCAGATGTGGAGTCGCTCAACGAGTTGTTCACCGCGGGTGTCGTCGCCGGGCTCGGCGATCTGTTCACGTTGATCGCCATCTCCGTATTGATGGTGACCACGGATTGGCGACTCGCGCTCGCGGCGTTTGCGGTGATTCCGCTGATCTACCTGACGTCGCACGTGTTCCAGAAGCGCGTGCGCGGCGCGTATCGCGACATCCGCACTCGGCTCGCGAAGATCAACGCGTATCTGCAGGAGCGGATCACGGGTATTCGCGTGGTCCAACTGTTCGGCCGAGAGCGGAGCGAGGCTGAGCGCTTTGCGGCGCTGAACAAGGGGCATCTCGACGCGAATCTCAAATCGATCACGATCTATGCGCTGTATTTCCCGGCCATCGAGTTTTTGACGTCGCTCGCGCTCGCAGTGCTGCTGGTGTCCGGAGCGCGGCGAGTGGGGAATGACACGTTGACGGTGGGCGTGGTAGCGGCCTTTCTCCAGCTGGTGCGCCGATTCTATCAGCCGCTTCAGGATCTGGCTGACAAGTTCAACACGCTTCAGCAGGCGATGGCGGCGTCGGAGCGGATTTTTCTGTTGTTGGATACAGAGGTGGGAACAGTGGGAGGTGCAGATTCCTCGACTTCGCTCGGAATGACACCCGCTGGTGCGGTCGGAATGACAGGAAAGCAGGTCCCTCGCTCCGCTCAGGACGACATCGGCGTGGCAATCGCATTCGAGGATGTGTGGTTCCACTATGGCGAGCCGAGTGCGCAGCCCCAGTGGGTGCTCCGCGGCGTTTCGTTTGTGGCGCTGCCGGGGCAGACGGTGGCGCTGGTGGGGCACACGGGCGCGGGCAAGACGACGATCGTCAACCTGCTCCTGC
>JBBQHJ010000360.1:0-4792 GCA_038323865.1 Gemmatimonadales bacterium | reverse complement strand
CATGACCCGGGAGTCGGCGTACTTCAATGCGCACCCATACCTCGCCTCGGTTGCGGTTGGCGCGCTCGTGCGAGTGGAGCTCTCCCAGGTTCCGCCTGATCGCATCGAGCGCTTTCGGACGGCACTCTGCGGTCCACTCGGCAGCGTAGGAGACCGTCTCGTGTGGGCGGGGTGGCTGCCGCTTTGCTCCCTCGTTGCCCTTGCGCTTTTTGGTTTGGGCGCGTCGGCTGGCGTCGTCATCGCCACGTTCCTCGTGCTTTACAACCTCGGGCACCTCGCGCTTCGTGTATGGGGTCTGCACGTTGGTTGGACGCAGGGCCTCGGTGTTTCCGGCGCACTCGGTAACCCTGTATTGCGGCAGGGCCCGGCCCACGTCGCGCGAGCGGCAGCGCTCATGGCGGGTTTTGCGATTCCCCTCACCGCAACACGGTTGCTCGGACACCATGTCGCACTGCTTGGCGTTGTCCTTGGTTCGGCAGCGCTTGCTGCCGCGCTGCTCGTCCGCTTCCACGGTCGTGTGGAAGGTTACAAGCTCGCCCTCGTGATGATCGCCCTCTTCGCCCTCGTCTCCGTGGCTCGCTGAAATGGCCGAACGCAACGTGCAGATCGTGAACAAGAACGGGCTCCATGCCAGGCCGGCGGCGGAGATCGTCAAGATCGCCGCAAAGTTCCAGAGTGAGATCACGCTCATGAACGACGGCACCGAGGTCAACGCCAAGAGCATCATGGGTGTGATGATGCTCGCGGCCGAATGCGGTGCCACGTTAACGCTCCGCGCCGAGGGCTCCGACGCCGATGCGGCCATGGACGCCATCGCCACGTTGATCGCGAACAAGTTCGGGGAGCGATAGTGGAGCGACAACTCCAGGGCATTCCGGCGTCACCGGGCATCGTCGTTGGATACGTGCATCTCCTGCGCTGGGAGGTGCCCGATGTTCCCCAGCGCATCATCCTCGACGAAGACGTCCCCCAGGAACTCGAGCGATTGGCACAGGCGCTCGAGAGAGCAAAGGAGCGTGTCCGCCACCTCCGCGATCGCGTTGAAGCAAGCGCGGGCCCCGAGGAAGCCGCCATCTTCGACGTCCAGCTCACCATGCTCGAAGATGGCGAGCTGCGGCACAGTGTTCAGGGCATGGTTCAGCAGAATATCGCCGCCGAGAAGGCGTTTGACATCATCATGCTGGAATGGCGCAATCGTTTCGCGCGGCATTCGTCGGCGATGCTACGCGAACGCGTCAGCGATTTGACTGACGTCCACATTCGTGTGCTCTCGATCCTTCTCGGACTTCCGGATCATGATCCGGTCGATCTTCCGCCCGACGCAAACGCGATTCTCGTCACGCACGACCTGACACCCGGCCTCACCGTTCAGCTCGAGCGTCACTCCATCGTTGCCATTGCGACGGACGCCGGCACGCGTACGTCGCATGTAGCAATTCTCGCACGGTCACTTGGCATGCCGGCTGTTGTCGGCCTGCGCACGGCGACGTTGGAGTTGTCGGGCGGCGAGCGCGTCGTACTCGATGGCAGCACCGGCATGCTCGCCATCAACCCGACCGACGAAGAGATCGACCGGTATCACGAGCGTCAGCGCGAAGAAGCAATCGCGGAGGCCGCACTCTCCGATCTCGCCGCACTGGAAGCCGTTACGCTCGACGGAGTCCGTATTACGCTCCGCGCGAATGTCGACATTCCCGAAGAAGCCGAGGCGGCAGCGCGTAGCGGTGCAGAGGGAGTGGGGCTCATGCGAACGGAGTTTCTCGTCGTCGGCCGCGCTAGCATGCCGGATGAGGACGAGCAGTATCGCGCCTACTGCAAAGTGATGGAGGCGTTCGACGGAAAGCCGATCGTCATTCGCACCTTCGACATCGGTGGCGACAAGCTGCCGGTTGGCGGATTTCCAGCCGAGGCAAATCCGTTCCTGGGCTGGCGTGCGATCCGCATGTGCCTCGACCAGCCGGAGATGTTCAAGACGCAACTGCGGGCGCTCCTCCGCGCTGCGGTACACGGTGATCTGCGCATCATGTTGCCGCTCGTCGTCTCACTCGACGAAGTACTCGCAGCACGCAAACTCCTCGATGAAGCGGGCGCGGAACTCCACGAACGAGGGGTCGCGCATCGTACCGACGTGCCACTTGGCGTCATGATCGAGACGCCGGCCGCCGCCGTTGCCAGCGACACATTCACGCACAACGTCGATTTCTTTAGCATCGGAACCAATGATCTCGTGCAGTACACACTGGCCGTGGATCGCGGAAACGCGAACCTCGCGCCGCGGTTCACCCCGCTGCATCCGGCCGTGCTGCGCCTGATCAAGCGGACCGTCGAAGTTGCCGAATTGGGCGACATCGAAGTGGCCGTATGCGGTGAGATGGCCTCGCAACCACTCATGGCATTCGCGTTGATCGGCCTCGGCGTACGGCAATTGAGCGTTGCACCTCGCTCCGTGCCGCTCGTGAAGCGGATTATTCGTAGTGTCACCCATGCGCATGCCAAGCTTGCGGCGTCTGCGGCCCTCCGAGCGTTGACCGCCGAACAGGCGCAGTACGAGCTGGCCCGTCGCCTCGGAGACTCCGTCGATCGCCCCGCGTATCTCTATGATGGGTTGCTCGGGGCTGGCTGAGTCGTTTTCTTACACAGGTGTCGTCGAATGACGACCCTGGGGCCCGGCAGCATGGTGTCGGGCCTTCTCCTTTCCTCTCCGACTGACAGTGGGGAACCCCGCCGTGCATGATCGCAGTCTTTTCACGTCTGAATCCGTAACCGAAGGGCATCCCGACAAGGTCGCCGATGCCATCTCCGATGCCGTTCTCGATTGCCTCCTCGCGGCGGATCCCGCCTCGCGTGTTGCATGCGAAACGCTCGTCACCACTGGCCTCGCCGTTATCGCAGGTGAAATCACGACCAAGGCATACGTGCATTTGCCCGACGTCGTGCGTGACACGATCAAGAAGATCGGCTACACCAAGAACGACGCCGGCTTCGATGCCGACAGCTGCGCCGTCATGAGCACCATCGATCGCCAGTCCGCGCACATCGCGATGGGCGTCGACACCGGCGGTGCAGGTGACCAGGGCATGATGTTCGGCTACGCCTCGGATGAGACCAAGGAGTACATGCCGATGCCGATCATGTTGGCACACCGGCTCACCAAAGCGCTGGCCGACCGCCGCCATGGCGGTGACATCAAGTGGCTGCGTCCCGACGGCAAGTCGCAGGTCACCGTTGTGTACGAAGATGGCCAGCCGGTTGAAGTCGATACGGTGGTCATCAGCACCCAGCACGACGACGGCGTGAGCAACAAGACGATCTCGCAATCGATCATCAAGGATGTCATCGAAGCGTCGATCCCGAAGGAACTGCGCACGAAGAAGATCAAGTATCACATCAATCCGACCGGCCGCTTCGTCATCGGTGGCCCACACGGCGACGCGGGCCTCACCGGCCGCAAGATCATCGTGGACACCTACGGCGGCATGGGCCGTCACGGCGGCGGCGCATTCAGCGGCAAGGATCCCTCCAAGGTGGATCGATCGGCGTGCTACGCAGCACGATGGGTCGCGAAAAACGTTGTCGCGGCGGGACTCGCACGGAAGTGCGAAGTCCAGGTTGCGTACGCCATCGGTGTGGCCGAGCCAGTCTCCGTCCGCGTCGATACGTTCGGCACGGCGACGGTTCCAGAGGCCCGTATTCTCGCGGCGGTGCTGGCAAACTTCGACCTCACGCCCAAGGGCATCACTACGGCGCTCGATCTGCGCAAGCCGATCTACAGTGCAACGTCGGCGTACGGCCACTTCGGCCGCACGTCGATGAAGAATCCGGCCAGGAACGGCGGAACCCTGTTCACCTGGGAGCGCACCGACAAGGCCAGCGCACTCAAGAAGGCCGCGAAGGCGTAATTGTCGTGGGAATGCCAGAGGGGGCGCCGTGAAAACGGCGCCCCCTTCGCGTACATTCCAGCATGGTTGAAGTTTTCGTTTCGCGGCTCGGTCTCGATTCCACCACGAGCTCGTACGTCGTCGTCCTCCAGGAGAAGAACGGTCCTCGCGTGCTGCCGATCTGGATCGGAAAGCCGGAGGCCGAGTCGATCGTGTATCACATGCACAACGTGAAGCGCGTTCGCCCCATCACGCACGATCTCGTCAAGACCCTCATCCTTGGCCTTGGTGCGCAGTTGCGGCGCGCCTACATCAGTCGCGTCCAAGATCGCACCTACTTCGCCGAACTCCAGTTGCAGCGTGATGATCTCCTCGTGAACATCGATGCACGTCCGTCGGACAGCATTGGCATCGCAATTCGCCTCAACGCGCCTATCTTCGCCGCCGATGATCTCCTGCGTGATCCCGCCGATGACGACGCGGAGGACACCGAGAGTGAAATGGCCTTCGAAGCCGAGGCACCTTCCGAATTTGGCGCAGATGCAGAGTTCAATGCCGAAGAACTCAAGCGGTACCTCGAGAAGCTGCGCCCTGAGGACTTTGGCAAGTTCAATCCGTAGCAGTCGGCTCGTTGTACTCACGCTCGCGCTGCTGGTCGCGCGCGACCTGCACGGACAACGTGCCGGCGCCGCCATTCCACGCGGCGTCGCCACGGTCAGTGGTCACGTCGAAATGCCGGGCACGGAGAAAGCAGTGCCGATCGCTGGTGTGATGGTCACCGTGCATCGCGTGGGCACTGACAGTTACGGCCCCGTCGATTCCGTTCGCACTGATGCTGCCGGTCGTTATTTCATTCGCTATCCCAAATTCGGAGACGATGCGTCGGTGTACTTCGCCGCTGCCGTGTTCCGTGG
>JBBQHJ010000359.1:0-4799 GCA_038323865.1 Gemmatimonadales bacterium | reverse complement strand
CGGCGATCAACGGCATTCGGCTGGTGAAGCGCCTAGGAGCTGGTCGCGACCTCGCACGAGCACAGGCGCCCATACCAGGCCTTACGCGAGACTTTGCGTCGGTGAAGCCGGTTGATGATGGGACGTTCAAGGGCTACCTGGCGTTCTACGACTACGATCATGTGCCGCTGAACGCGAAGGTTTCGGCGCGCGATTCGAGCGATGCCGACTGGGCGCGCGAGTACGTCACGGTTGATGGTCCTACCCCAGGCGACCGGTTGCCGGTCGTGATGTTTGTGCCGAAGCACGCGAAGCCCCCGTATCAGGCGGCCGTGATCTGGCCGGCGTCGGACGCCTTCATCATGACGGACCCGACGCGTCTGCCGACGTGGATCGTTGACTTCATTGCCCGCAGTGGGCGCGCGGTGATCTACCCGGTGTACGCTGGAATTCTTGGCCGCACGGGGGGCTCTGACGAGATCAAGAAAGCGGGTGGCATCGCGGAGCGTGATCAGATCCTCCGTCAAACGAAGGAGATGCGGCGGGCAATCGACTACGCATTCTCGCGTGGCGACATTGACACCACTCGCCTCGCGTACGTCGGCGCGAGCTGGGGCGGACGGATGGCGGGCATTGCCATCGCCGTT
The DNA here is from genome assembly GCA_038323865.1 of Gemmatimonadales bacterium. Classification (GTDB taxonomy): domain Bacteria; phylum Gemmatimonadota; class Gemmatimonadetes; order Gemmatimonadales; family Gemmatimonadaceae; genus AG11. The sequence continues at coordinate 4,173 of JBBQHJ010000359.1, read as the reverse complement.
GAACCGCGCATCAAGGCAGCGGTTCTCTATGTTGCTGGGCTTGGGATGAGCCCTACGCGACCAGAGTCCGATCCCGTAAATTTCCTGCCGCGCATTCACGTACCTGTGCTGATGCTGAGTGGAAAGTACGACAGCGTGTTTCCATATGAACTCTCGCAGAAACCGTTTCTGCGATTGATTGGAACGCCCGCCGCCGACAAGAAGCAGATCGTGTATGAGGGCGGTCATTTTCTTCCGCGGCCGAACCTGGTGTCGGAGACGCTGTCGTGGCTCGATCACTATCTCGGGCCGGTGACTCGCAGTGTTCCATAGGCATGTAGGCGCAGCGCTCTTCATCGCGAGGACACGCTCTCCTACCTTTCCCTCGCTAGAGATACCGCATCCACGGGTAGTCGCCCGTGGCTTTCAGCCGCATGTACCACCGGCAGAGCGGGTACATGAGAACGACGACAAGAATCCACGAGGCGTAGACGCCCGGCAATCCCACACCGTACCATGCCGGGATGGCATCCGGGTTCACCACGGCGGGAATGCGCATAATGGTACCGCTCTGTGCAAAGGCGATTGCTACGCCAACGGCATGCACCACGGCAATGTGGACGACGTAGTAGAACATCGGCACGCGTCCATACACCGAGAAGAATTCTGCAACGGGTCCGCGCGCGCGGTCGAGCAGCGCCAGCGCCGTGAGCACAGGGCCAAGCGTCATCAGCAGAAAGTCGAGCGACGGCGGATACTTCATGACGTTGAGGAACGAAGCGACCGTCAGCCCAGCGGTTGGCATGTGCGTCCACGGAAATGGATTGCCATAGTGATTGACGCTGCGAACGATCAGGAAGAGCGCCGTCGTTGCCGCGCCCGTCGCAATGAGAAATCGCGAATTCCGGATCATCGGCGTCAGCGTCCAGCCGACTGCCATGACGGCGACCCACGGGATGAGCGGATACGCGATGAGCAGCACATTGGGAATAGCGAATCCCGGTACGTGGAGCACATGCCACAACCAGGCGAATGAGCCCCAAGCGTCGGGACTCACGCCGTCGAACAGGTTGTGCCCGGCGATCATTACTACCGAGAGCACGGCGACCAATACGCGCGGCAGGTAGATCAGCCCAGCCATCACGATCATGGAGAGGCCGAGTGACCAGAGTACCAGCGCGAAGGCCGGAAGGCTATCGAAGCTGAAGCGCCAGCCGACCGGCGTGATGATCAGGTCGAGGACGACGAGCCAGAGTCCGCGTATCAGCAGGAAGCGGCTCGTCTCAGCGCGCGAGCTTCCACGCTCCATCATGAGGCCGATGCCCACGCCGGCCAGCAGCGCGAAGGCTGGTGCGCAGAAGTGTGTCACCCATCGCGTAAAGAACAACGCGGCACTGCCGTGCTGGGCGAGACGTTCCGGCTGTACCCGCTGGTTGGTGACAAAGTCCCGCACATGATCGAGTGCCATGAAGACCATGACGGCACCGCGCAGGACATCAACGGAAGGGAGTCGTGTTCGCATCCGACGAATGTATACAACAATGGATGCAGTGCAAGACGCCCTTCCGGTTCCTACATCTTAGTTGCCGGGCTGCTTCGGTCGCGGCAACGCCGACGGCGGAAGCATGCCGTTCAGGCGCATGTAGTTCGCCAGCTGGCTGTAGTGATCCTGCATGTCCATCGCATGACCGAAGACGTACTGCACACGGGGAACCTGGCGCGTGGTGCCATTCGGGCCTGGCACGGCGATCGTCTCCGCCAGCTTCGCATCGCTCAACTGCGCGAAGGCGCTTTCACAGAAGGCGAATGACGCCTTGAGCTTCGTCACCAGGGTATCCTTCGGCCACATGGCCTTTTCGGAATCCTTGGTGGCGCTGTCGATCGGGGCCGGTGTGCCCCTCATCGCGCCAAAATTATTGCAGAAAAAGTAGTTGTCACTCGCAAGGTGCTGCGCGATGTAACCAATCGTGAGCTGCGCGGGCGTCGGCTTGTAGCCGAACTTGGATTCCGGAATGGAATCGAACGCCTGGGCAAGCTGGCGCTGGAGGTTCATCGTCCGGTTACGAAACACCGCGGTCATATCGATCGGACCCGCGGGTGTCTGCGCGGCAAGGCTCAACGGGAACGCCAGCACGATGAGGGCGGCATGCAATTTCTTCATTTGGACTCCTATGGGAAGCCGGTAGTATAGAGCCGCTGAGGGCCCGCTGTCACGTATTTCATAAATCGTTGACGTCTTGTGGTGCAGCCCCAGATTTGTCGACACCTACCTGCAAGAGAGCCGAATGCGCTTGATCGCACGCTCGCTGATTGCTGCAACCCTCCTCGGTGTTTCGCTCGGTGCGCAGTCGCCCGACGCCAGATCCGATCGGCTCAAGACGGAAATCGCCAAGGCCATCGACGGCCGCGCCAAGCTCGCGCAGGAAATGGTCGACGAGCTGTTCTCCTTCGGGGAGCTCGGCATGCAGGAGACCGAGACGTCCCGCTACCTCACGGGAATTCTCGAGAAGAATGGCTTCACCGTTCAGCGTGGCGTTGCGGGCATTCCCACCGCATGGGTCGCACGGTGGGGCAGTGGAAGTCCGGTCATTTCACTCGGCTCCGACATCGACGGCATTCCTCAAGCGAACAACAAACCCGCGACGGCGCTCCACGAAGCGCTCGTTGCCGGTGCGCCTGGTCACGGTGAAGGGCACAATAGCGGCGTCCCACTCAACATCATTGCGGCGCTCGCGGTGAAGGACGTCATGACGCGCGAGAAGATGCAGGGCACCATCATGCTGTGGCCGGGTGTCGCCGAAGAGCAGCTTGGCAGCAAAGCCTATCTCGTTCGGGCCGGCGTGTTCAATGGCGTGGATGCGAACCTGTTCGCCCATGTGAGCGACGAATTCGGTATCTCCTACGGCGATGAGCCGGCCCTCACGCTCATCTCCGCGATCTTCAAGTTCAAGGGTGCCAGTGCGCATGCGGCCGCAGCTCCCTGGCGCGGCAAGAGTGCGCTCGATGCCGTGATGATGATGGCGAATGCGTGGGAGTTCCATCGCGAACACATGGAGCTCGCACAGCGCTCGCACTATGTCATCAGCGACGGCGGCGATCAGCCGAATGTCGTCCCGAGCACCGCGAGTATCTGGTTCTACTTTCGTGAGCGGGATTACGAGCGTGTCACGAAGATGTTTGAGGACGCCAAGCTGATGGCGCGCGGCGCCGCGATGCAGACCGGCGCATCACTCGACACCGTATTGATCGTAGGCACAGCGTGGCGCCCGCATTTCAACAAGCCCATCGCCACTGCAATGCATGTGAATGCCGATCGCGTTGGAATGCCGGCGTGGGACGACAAGGACCAGGCCATGGCCAAGGGCGTTCAGCGGATGATGGGCATTCCCGACAGCGGTCTTCATCTCACGGTGCCCAAGCTGCGTTCCCCCGAAGAAGCCGCTGCGGCGAGTACTGGTACCGGCAGCGATGACATCGGCGACGTCACATGGAACGTTCCCTCGGTGACGCTCTACTATCCTGCCAATGTGCCGGGCACTCCCGGCCACAACTGGGCCGACGCGATTGCGATGGCCACGCCGATTGCACACAAGGGCGTGATTGCCGGCGCGAAAGTGCAGGCGATGACGCTGCTCGACCTCATGATGCAGCCCACGCTCGTTGCCGCTGCCAAGACGTATTTCACCGACGTCCAGACCAAGACGATCAAGTATCGCCCACTCATGGCGCCCAGCGACCAGCCGGCTATCTGGCTGAACGCCGAGAAGATGGCGAAGTATCGCGATGCGATGCGGAAGTTCTACTACGATCCCACGAAATATCCGACATACCTCGAGCAACTCGGCATCAAATATCCCACGATTCCGGCGACGGTGCCGTGATGCGGATGATTCTCGCGGCAGGCCTGCTCGCGACGGCGCTTCACGCGCAGGCACCGCGCGCGCGACCGAACATCATCTTCATCATGAGCGACGACCACGCGGCGCACGCCATCAGCGCGTATGGATCTCGCGTGAATCACACGCCGAATATCGATCGCCTCGCGAACGAGGGCGCACTGCTCACGAGCGTCTTCGCGACGAACTCCATCTGCACCCCGAGCCGAGCGGCGATTCTTACCGGGCAGTATGCGCATCTGAACGGCGTGACGATGTTCAACCGCTTCGACGGCTCGCAACCGACGGTCGCCAAGCT
>JBBQHJ010000358.1:0-4806 GCA_038323865.1 Gemmatimonadales bacterium | reverse complement strand
CCCCATGATCTGGTCAGCCAGTATTCGCGCGGTGCCCAACGACGTCGTGATACCAAGACCTTCATGGCCCGCGGCTATCCACACACCGGGCCTGTCCGCCAATTCGCCAATCAGCGGAAGCTTGTCCGGCGTCGCCGGTCGAAAGCCTGTCCACGTCCTCACGATCGACGCCGAGGCCAGCGCGGGCATGAAGCTCGTCGCGCGCTCCAGCATCTGGCGCAAGACGTCCGTGTTTGTCGACGCATCCCAGCCAACGAGCTCGCGCGATGAACCGATCAACACCTGCTGCGTCGAGCGTGGCTGCACGTTGAACGCAACCGACTCCGCGCTCATCGTATGCGCGCTCGTGAGGTATCCCAATTCCACGAGCTGATGTTTGCAGAAGCCTGGATATCGATCCGTAATCGCGAGATGCCCCTTGCGCGGCACAATTGGCAACTCGGGCGTCAGTCGCGCGGCCTCGGCACCGGCCGCGTTCACGACGACGCGCGCCTCGATCACCTCGTTGCCCACTCGAACACCGCCAGCCACGATCTCGTCAACGCGTGTGTCCTCGCGCAATTCGGCACCATCCGCGACGGCCGCCTCCATGTACGCGAGCGCAGCGCGCGGCGGATAGACCACGGCGTCGCCTGGAACGCGCAGTCCGCCAGCGAGTCCAGAACGCAGGTGAGGCTCATGCGTGGCGAGCTCGCGCGCGGAAAGCATCTGTGCATCGACGCCACATTCAGCGTAAAGACGCTGCTTCACCCGCACCGCGTCGATCTGCGCGTCATCTTCGCCCACCCAGATCGTCCCGCACGCATCGTACTCCACTGCACCTGGAAGTAATGCACGTGCTTCGCGCCACAGCTTCGCCGAGTACGCAGTGAGCGCGAGTTGCTCTGGAGAGTCGTCCATCACGACGATATGCCCCATACCGGCCGCAGTGGTGCCGCCGCCAACGAAGCCCGCGTCGAGCACAAGCACGCGCAGGCCTGCGTGCGCGAGTGCCTGCGCACACGCGGCGCCGACAATTCCTGCCCCGACGATGATGACGTCTCGTGTCATTCCGAGCCGACGCGAGGAATCTCCATGCTCACGCTGGTCAGATCCCGAACCGAAATGGATCGCGTGCGTCGAACATCAGCGTCGATTCGCCGGTCACGAACGCCGTGCCGCGCACATGCGGAATGAGCTCACCCCTGTCGTTGGTGGTGAGCCAGCCGGTGAACAGCCCGCCGGCAATTCCCTCCTGTTTCCACAACGCGCCCATCGCCAGCTCGCCACGCGCGTGCAGCGTCGCCATTTTCGCAGATGTTCCCGTGCCACACGGCGAACGATCGTAAATGCCGCCTGAGCACAGCACGAAGTTCAAGCAATCAGCATCCGTGCGTATTGGTGGTGCCGAGATCTCGATGTGATCGATGTCTCCACCCTCTGCGCCCGTAATACCGCGGCGGCGAATTTCGTCCTGGATGGCCTGCGTGAAGCGCGTGAGCTCACTAACACGGCCCACTTCAACCGGCACGTGCTCCGTGTGCGTGATGTAAAACCAATTTCCGCCCCACGCCACATCGCCGGCGACCTCGCCATAGCCCGGCACATCGAGTGTCACGTCCTTCGCATGCAGTGCGGATACGACATTCTGTATCGTGACCGCACCATCGGCTGCAAGCTCGGCGTGTACCGTACCAACCGGCGTGTCGAATTGCATCGCACCGGGCGCCACACGTCCCAGGTGCTCGAGCGTGCGGACAACGCCAATCAACCCATGACCGCACATGCCGAGATATGTGGCGTTGTTGAAGAACACGATGCCGCAGACAGAGGCCGTGTTGATGGCAGGTGTGATCAGCGCGCCAACGATCGCGTCATTGCCACGTGGCTCGCATACAACGCCGCAACGCAGATGATCGAATCGCGCACGTAAGTCGTCGCGCCGCTCGGCCATGGTTGCGCCGTGCGGCTGCGGCCACCCATCAATCACCACGCGCGTCGGTTCACCTTCCGTATGCGAATCGACCACGTGAATCACATTCACATCCGTTCTCGTTCCCAGCAGCGGCGACCCACTCACGTCAGGCGCCATGCCGCGCCGTCTTCGAAGGATGATTGCTTCGATGCCGTTCCACGAAAAGCACGAGCGCACGGCCCGCACCGAGAATGTGATCGCGCATGAGCTTCACGCCGACCTTTGAGTCGCCCGCCTTTGCCGCGGCCGCAATTGCACGATGTTCATCGCGCGCACGCCGCTCGGCGTGAGTGAGCACGAGCTGCATGCGGAGGTAGCGGTCGCTGTGCTGATGCAGCTTGGCCACAATACCGAGCGTGAACTCGCGACCGCTCGGCTCGTACAGTGTGCGATGGAATTCCCAATTCAGCTGACCCCACACCGCGACGTCACCACCTTCCAGCTCCCGCTCGTATTCGGCGAGAATATTCGCGGCCTTCACATGATCTGCGTCCGTCATATGCGGAATGGAGCGACGGAGCAGATCGCTCTCGATTTCAGCGCGCAACTCGAATAGCTCGGTGATCTCGTCGATTGAGAGCGTCGAGACCACAGCACCGCGATGCGGACTGAACGTGACCAGACCTTCAGCCTCGAGTTGGCGCAGCGCTTCGCGCACAGGAATGCGACTGACGCCGAGGTCGATGGCGATCGCGTCTTGCCGGAGCGGTTCACCCTCGGGGTAGTGTCCGCGCAGAATACGATCGCGGAGCGCCTCGAGGGTCATGCCGGCAAGAGTGAGCCGCTTGATCGGCCCGACGTCTACTTTCGCTGCTGCGGTCGGAAGCATGGTCGCGCCGTTGGAAGGGGTGAACTCAGTGCGTGGGGGCATCTGCGTCGATGCAAAAAGGTTATTTCCTTGCCCTACAACCGGGCATGCGGAACGCGCCGATCTTTGTGCTGTAGTTCGTCGCGCCGGACTTCAGGTAGTCGCCCACATACCAGATCGTGCAATCATCAGATGGATCTATCGCTGTCTGGGTGTAGTCCTCCCAGCGTAGCGTATTGGTCTGCGCCGCCTCGCCTTCGGCGAGCACAGCTTCCTTCAGGGTGAGCACACCCGGTGGATCATTGCGCATGCGGCCGGCAAAGCGCTGGCCCGCAAAGTTCGTCACCCCACCAAACGAGTAGCCGATGCCGATGTTTCCGTTGCGGTCCATCGCGGCACTCGCCATCCAACGGAACGATGAATCGGGCGCAAACGTGCCCTGCTGCGCCAGCGAAAGCGTACTCTTTGGTCCAACCGTCAGCTCGTACCACCGCACACCACCCGCGCCGGCAACGGTGTTCACCGAGTGCGTGGCGACAATTGACTCACGGTTGCCGATTCGACGATACGTGACACGGGCCATCAACTTGTCCCCCTGCGCGTCGAGTCTACGTTCGACACCAGGTTGCGGAACACAGTTGGTTAGCTGTCCGTCACAGAGGTAGTGATACGGTGCAACAGCGATCGGGAATGGCCCTTCAACGCGCGTCTTCGACGTGTCCTTCCAGTCCACGTGAAAGGTCCACGCGTAGATCGCACTGTCCTCTAACACCTTTTTCAACTGCGTTCCGCCACTCGCGAGCATGATGTTCGGTGCACCGTTCGGCGGAAGCACCGTTCCATCGAGATCGGCGTTGTTGAGAAAATTCACGCCGTCAATGATTACGCACTGCTCAGTTGCTGCTTCACCTTTCAGCATCCTGGCGCGGTCGACGACACATGCATGCTTCTGGATGACTTCGTCGCCCGTGCTCGACGGAACGTAGTAGCCATCGGGCCACACCGCGGGGCGTGGATAGTCAGGAAACAGTGGACGCACAAATTCGTAGCGATAGTACGGCCCCATCGGATCCGAGCCCGTGCTCAACGCGTAACACATACCATAGGAACCGGAATCCGCAGGAGGACGAACACCTCCCTGCGCCGGCGGCGTTGGCGCGAGCTCGGCGGCCGTTGGTTCAGGCAGCTTCACGGGAGCGCCAGGTTGTCCCGGCTTTGCGTCACTGCGACGGGCAGGCTGCCCATCCTTTCCAGCTTCCGGCTCTACGTCCCGCTTCGGTGAGCGACGGAACAGCGGCATCACGATCAGCCAACGATTCGCCAGCTGGTCGTAGCGCGCTACGGCGTCTCCATTCGGTCGCGCTTCACACGGTCCGCCAAATCCCTTGAACACCACGTTTGTCGGAACGGCACCGTAGAGCGTCTTACCCGTCTTCGTGAAAATCGCCATACGGGTATTCACGATCTGCATCACGTGTTTCGGACCAACCGCAATCGTGTTGTCCGATGGATTCCGTAGCACCGCACTGCCCTGCGGTCCTGTGAATCCCTCCCCCATTCCGTCAAAGCTCGCTACGATCGTCGCCGCAGCCTTTTTTCCGTGCGACGTCTGCTCGATGTCCTGTGACCCCGCGGGCACGCGCATCGTGGGCGCCCCGTCCGATTCGTGCTCGTTCTCCTCGTCGTCGCCTTCATCATGATCCGGCGGCGAAACCGTGTTGCGCATCGTCAGCCGTGCCGACACGTCATGCCGTATATCGCTCTGCGCGGAACGCCTGTTCTCGTCCTGAGCGGAGCGAGGGACCCGTACCTCCGCAGTGTTCACATAGAAATTCTCATCCACCCGCACCAATGACTTGTCGCGCACAGTGCCCGGCGCCTCTTGCCACTCAGTCGTGGCCTTGAGGAGCAGCATCTGCCCACCAGTCGTCACCCGCACCGGCATCGCAAAACCCGGCACGACGTCAGTCCACCGATAGGAGAGCTTGCCACTCTCGACCCTATATTCGAACACAGGCACCTTTGTCGTCTCGAGATACTGCTT
>JBBQHJ010000357.1:0-4807 GCA_038323865.1 Gemmatimonadales bacterium | reverse complement strand
TGCGTCCAGCGCGGCGGAAAGTGTGGGATCGTCGCGCGACATGGACTCGTTCCACAATTTGAGCGCGTCCTTAACCTGCGTGGCAAGTCCATTGTAGAGCGCGAGTGCGCCACCGGTTTTCTCCGCCGCCACGCCCGATACTGCGACAACGAACACATGACCGGGAGGCAGGCACACCGATCCGGCTTTCTGCACCGGCGCAAACGAGTAGCGAATGAGACGACCCGCCTCCGAGCGCGTGATGGCGGTGTGATCTTCGCTTCCACTCATGGTGCCAACGCCCTGATCACCTTCGAGTGAGCGGAATCGATAACCGCCCTCGACACAGCTCAGAAATTCCGCGAGTGAATCGGCGTCGCTGATCGTCTCCTGCCACTCGGTGCGCTCGTCGAGCTTGTTGAGCTGAATGAGCGTGACTGCAACGGCGACGACGAGCGCGCTCGAGCTGCTCAGCCCTGCGGCAATGGGCAGGTCGCTCCAGAGCTTGATGTCGGCACCGGCGAGTTGACCGAAGTTGCGCGTGAGCCGGCTGATTACCGCATCGGTGTACGTGTTGCTGATGCGCGCTCCCGACTGTGCATCGACAATCGTGATTTCGCTGTCGCCCCGAGGCGTTCCGGAAATACAAAAGCCGCGCTCCGTTGCGCACAGGAGGCTGCGTCCGCCCGCATAGTCGGTATGCTTGCCGAGGAATTCGATGCGGCCGGGAATCCACCATGCGGTGGCGGAATCGGCGCCGTTCATCACGGCGGCCTTTCGCTGGGCCTCGTCTGGCGAGAGGCCAATTGCGATGAGGTGCTCAGCCCAGTTCAGGGTCATTCAGGAATTGCGAAAACCGTTGCGAACCGTTCAGATGTCGTCAACCCACGCCATGATGCTATCTTCTGCACCAGAGCCGCGCGAGGAACATATCCATTCGCCGCCGTTCAGGAACCTCATGCAAGCCGTCAGGCACCATGGCTGATCGTCCGCGCTCCTCCCGCCAGGCGATGCTGTCGCTCCGGTGATGCGCCAGATGGAGGCAAGTCGCCGAGAGCCTGTCGAGTCTGTTTTTTGTAGTGTCATTCCGAGCGCAGTCGACGAATCTGCACCTAACCCCACCATGAAATCACTCATCCTCTTCGTCATCCTCGCCGCACCTCTTGCCGCGCAACGCGGACAGACAAGTCCGATGCAGGAAGCAACGCGCCTCGACGTTGCCGGTCAAACAGCTCAGGCGCGCGCGATCATTCAAACCATCATCGACACATCGAGCCTGCCGGCCGGCAAAGCCGCTGCGCAGCGCGCAATGGCCATGTCGTACGCCTTCGACGGTGACTGCAACAACACCGTGAAGTATGAGCGCATGGTGATCGACTACTGGCGCACGCGCGAACAGGCGGAGCCCCAGAATGCATTCTATCAGCAGGGCGAGATGGCGAACGAAGCCGCTCGCGTCTGCATCGACAACGGAGCGCTCGACACCGCCGCCGTCTACTATCGCATCGGCACGGAACTCGGCATCAAGGAGCCGATGCCGGCAACGCATCCGCGTTCACTCTGGGAGTATCGCCTCGCGCATGCACTCGGCCGCCTTGCCGCACGACGCGGCGACAGAGCCGAGGCTGCACGACAGGTAGCGAACGCTCGCCGTGCGCTCGATAGTGACTCAACCATGCGCGGCGCACAGGAGCGCTTCTATCCGTATCTCGTGGGCTATGTCGCGCTCTACACCAATGATCTCGCGACCGCCGAGTCGGAGCTCACGAAGATGGTGAACACGACTGGCAATGCGAACGATCCGTTCATGCGGCTGCTGCTCGTGCAGACCTATGAGAAGCTCGGCAAGAAGGACGATGCAGCCGCTGCACTCGCAAAAGCCGATTCGCTCGCGACCGCGCACAACCCACCCGCTGCATACGTGAGACACTATCTCCGTGGACGCACACCTTAAGGCAGCAATCGACGAGGCGAAGGCGGGCCTCAGCGAAGGGGGAATTCCCATTGGCTCGGTACTTGTGCATCAGGGCCGAGTGATAGGGCGCGGACATAATCGTCGCGTGCAGAAGGGAAGTGCGATTCTGCACGGCGAGATGGACGCGCTGGAGAATGCAGGTCGTCATCCCGCCAAGGTGTATCGGGAGAGCGTCATCTACACGACGCTGTCTCCGTGCGCGATGTGCTCCGGCGCCATTCTGCTCTATGGCATTCCGCACGTGATCGTCGGCGAGAACGTGACCTTCATGGGCGAAGAGGAGTTGCTTCGCTCGCGTGGTGTGCGCGTCGACGTCCTGAATGACGAGGAATGCATCGCGATGATGCGAACGTTCACTGCGCTGCGTCCGGAGTTGTGGAACGAGGACATCGGGAGCTGATCATGCGACGTCTTGCACTGCTCCTCTCTCACAGCGCGACGCGTCGGCTATCAGCTCGCGTCGACGGCACCCTTAAGGCGCCACGAACTTCGCTGCGATGGTTTCAGCAATCGCGCGTGCATTCAGGTCTGCGCGATCCGACAGGATGATGATCGAGAGTCGCCGATCCGGGAATCGCACCCATGCATTCTGCCGTCCGCCCGCGTCGCCGTAGACTGCGAGCCGCTTCGCGCCGTGATACGTGTCTGCCATGAAACCACCCGCGAAATCGCTCGGCGCCTTGATGCCGGCAGAATCACTCGCGAGGCCCTGCGGTGATTGCAGCACGAGCTCGAGACGATAGAGTTCGTCGACGTTTGAGGAAAATGCGCCAAGACTGTCGACCGTACTCCAGTGTGCACCAATGGGCGTGAAGATGCGGCGATTCACCGTGGCGTTGTAGCCGGCCTTGCCCATGCGTGCATCTGTCTTTCCGTAGAGTTGTGCTGTCAGCGTGTTGATTGGATCAGACAGTCCCCGCAGTGGAAAGTTTGGCGCAGTCGTTTCGGGTTGTAGACGAGCGTGCTGCGGAACGTTGTACGCGGCATCGATGAACACCTTGCCTGCCTGCGCCACCTGCACGGTGACTTTACCCGAGCCGGCAACCAGCGCATCGATCTCTGACTTCGAGATTGACGACTCCTCGCTCGCGCGATGCACAACGTGTCGCGTTGCGAGATCGTAGCGATCGCCGGGGTAAAGCGTGAGGAACGGCTTTCGTTCGTCGGTTGCATCGCGCCCGTTGTACACGAAGGCCTTGTTCCGCCCGATGATTCGAGCTTCATCGCCACGCACGAGCCAGGCGGTGCCTTCGTCTTCGGAGATGCCGAGCAATTCGGGATGGCGCGGGATCAATGAGTCGGCAAGGTCACGCAGACGCTCGCGCGCGACGACATGCTGATCGATACCGACGCCGCGCAGAAATCCGAAACCCACCTCATAGCCTGGCGCCATCACGACGTCATTTCCCTCGCGCGCGCCGCGCAGAAGGTAGCTCCCGATAATCGACGCGCCGGCCGACGAGCCACCAACAACACCGCCCCGCGCGAGCACTTCATGGAAACCGCGCTCGGCTTTGGTGCCGGCATAGCTGTCGACGAGGTGCCATTGCCGTCCTCCCTCGAACCACACACCACCCGCCTTCGCGAGCACCGCAGCGAATTCGTCGCTATCTGCTACTTTTTTGTCCGTCGTGTGCAGGATGACGACATTCCGTGCGCCGCCGGCCTTGATGAAATTTGCGCCGCGCCAGTTCTCCGGGTACGTCGCGGCCCCGCCAGCGGTCGGCACGTCAACGATCAGGGCGTTCGGACCACCGGCCGCCTCGATGAATTGCGCCACGATTTCCGGCCCCACCACTCCACCGCCAACGACAAGCACGGTTCCGCTTGGCGGCCCGACCTTCGTGTCGTTCGAAGAGCTGCGTCCCGCGCCCGAACAGGCCGCGAGGAGGAGGAGAATGGTTGTCGTCTTGAGCGAAGCGAATTTTGTCATCAACGGTGTCATCCTGAGCGAAGCGAAGGATCTGCTTGTAGGCAAAGATGCCTGACCCTCGACGCGCACGCCATCCAGTTGCACCTTGGGTCCAATCAAAACCTGCCACCCTTCCGACACGTGCCCCACCTCGTCATCCAACTCCTCCGCCTCATCCACATCCTTGGCGGTGCCTTCTGGTTCGGCTCGCTCATGTTCGTGGCCATCTTCCTTCTGCCCACGCTCAAGGCCATTGGACCTGCATCAGGTGCAGTGATGCAGCAGCTCACCGAAGTCCGTAAGCTCCCGCTCTACATGATGTTCGTCCCGATCATCACCATCCTCTCGGGACTGGGCCTCTTCTACAACGACTCTGTGGGTACCGCCGGCGGCTTCATGCGGTCGGCACCGGGGATGATGTACAGCACCGGCGGCGTGCTCGCCATCATCACGGCCACCATTGGTGGCTTTATCAACGCGCCCACCGGTAAAAAACTCGGCGAGCTCGGCGGAAAGATTCGCGCGCGTGGTGGCCCGCCAACACCCGAGGAACAGTCCGAAGTCGCGCGTCTTCAGGACAAGCTCAATGGCGCTACGCGCGTGGCCGCGGTGCTTGTTACGCTCGCAGGAGCGTGCATGGCACTCGCGCGCTCTATGTAGTTTCGAATTCTGGTGTAAATTGTCTTCATGGATTCCCCCGCAGGAGTCGGCGCCGCTTCACTGTTTCCTGGAAATAGCGAAGTGGCGGCGCTCTGCACGGCGATTGACTGGAGCCAGACCGCGCTCGGCCCGACCGAATCGTGGGCGCCAATTCTGCGCTCCACGGTCCGCATGGTGATGGAGTCGCCGTTCCCCATCAACTTGTGGTGCGGCCCGGACCTCACGCTCATCTACAACGATAGCTATCGCGCCGTACTCGGTGCGAAGCATCCCAGGGCACT
>JBBQHJ010000356.1:0-4887 GCA_038323865.1 Gemmatimonadales bacterium | reverse complement strand
CTCGTCAATCGACTTCCGAATCGCCACTCGGCGATCGTGGAGCTCGTTCAGATATTCCGAGCGCTCCTGGATCGAGCGGAGCTGCGTTTCGTCGAGTCCTCCCGTGGCCTCCTTTCTATATCGGGCAACAAAGGGAAGCGTATTGCCCTCGGCGAACAGCTCGAGGGTGCTGGCGACCTGCCGGACATTGAGCGCGAGCTCTTGTGCAACGGTGATCGCAATGTGTGCGGCGTGTGATTCCATGGGACGCGCAAGGTGATCGGTCGACCTCGCCCGGACAAGGTGTCATTCCGAGCGAAGTCGAGGAATCTGCTTTTGCGCCCTTACTTCGACACCGTCCACCGCCCGCCGATCGTGATCACGCGATTCTTCACATCCTGTTTGTTCGTCTTCGCATCGTCGATGGACGTCAGTCCCATGCTGTACCGCGCAAACACGCCCAGCGAGCCGAAACCGAGCTCACCACCGACAGTTGCACCGAAGTCCGTGCTCTTCACGGGTGCATTGACCGTGGTGCTCTCGCAATCGCCGCTCGCCGACACCGTGCCCGCCTTGAATTCCGCGGAACATCCCGCCTTGAACGCGACGTACGGCCCAACGTAGAACGCCGGTCGCATCTGTTCCTTGGCATCCGAGAGCTCGAACCGCAGCAACACCGGAAGCGTGATGTAATTGACCTTGAACGTGCCTTCGATGCCCGTGTCCTTGATCTTCACGCCCTGCCGGCTGTATACCAGGTCCGCCTGAATCCCGATCATATCGCTCATCGGGAAAATCACCGAGCCACCGACCATGAAGTCGAGGCGGTTGCTGCGCTGCTCCGTGCCGGTGCTGCCACCGGAGAGCGTGGCCACGTTGAGGCCTGCTGTCACACCAATGTTCTGTGCCTCAACAACAGAAGCCGAAAGAAATGCAGCTGCGAATGCAACGATTGGAATTCTGCAAGCGCGAACCATGACGTTCTCCAGAGCGGGTGGGCCCTCCAACAACGCGCAGAAGGGTTGGCGTGTTGAAAGGCCCTGTCAAGCTCTTAAGCCGTCACATTACGGCTGCGAGGGCTCCGACATGGCAACCGTGCGATTACCAGCGCTCTCGATCACGAATACCACACGTCGATTGAGATCTGCGCCTGCCTTGTCTCCCCACGCACCCGGCGTAACGAGACGCGTCTCACCATAACCCACAGCCTTCACTTCGTTGGACGTCAGACCGGCCTGCGACACGAGATATTGCCGCACGGTCTCCGCGCGTCGCTTGGAAAGCGAGAGGTTGTATTGCGTCGAACCGGCCGGATCCGCGAAGCCTTCGACGGTGATTTTAGAACCGGGATAGTAGGCGCCCGCGATCGTGGCGAAGCGCGTGAGCGCGGGCTGCGTCTTGTCGGTAAGGCCCGCCTGATTGAATCCGAATGTCACCGGCAATGCGAAGTGCATTCCGTCTTCCATGGCGACGATCTTGGCGCCGAGTTCTGTGCGCATCGTTTCGAGATCCTTGCGCAGTGCCTGTACGTCGCCGCGCACGATGCCGAGCTGCTGGCCGAGCGCGCTATCGGATGCGAGACGTGCGACGCGTTCCTGTTCGAGTGCCGAACGTTGCTGGCTCAGCGCGGCGTTCTGCATCTCGCGCTCATTCTTGAGCTGGCTCTGCGTCGCGAGGCATCCAGTGAGATACGTGCACGCGATAATCGCGGCTGCTGGTCGGGCTAGATGCATGACTTCTACTCCAGTGAGGGGTGGCGATTGCGAACACGCTATATGCTTGCAAGAATCGCACACCTAATCACAAATGTGATACCCCTCACCGGCGCTGCGTGACTGGTGTCATTCCGAGCGAAGAAATGTTGTCATTCCGAGCGAAGTCGAGGAATCTGTTTTTGCTCTTACGGACTCGGCAATGCAAACCGCCCATCACTCACACTCCGCTCGCCCGCAATCGTCTCGAGCGGTGTCGCGCGATAGTTGATGTTGCCGCCGTCATACTTGAGCTGCCATGCAACCTCGCCATTTGGTCGCACCTCGTATGCGGCCATCGGTCCCACTGCGCCGGCAAAGCCATCGCGCATGCCGAAGAACACCAGCGTATTCCCATTCACCAATCGTCGCGCTGAACCCACGTACGGATCGTACTGCGTCACCGACGGCGTGAAGGTCCACACGAGATGCCCGTTCGCAAATTCCTTCGCGCTGGAATTGCGCGCCTTTCCTTCGCGATCGCGTCCGTTGTCGAACACCAGCAAATGCCCATTGGTGAGCACTTGCGCCGTATGCTGTCCCTGAAACGCGGCCGCCGAGTCCAGCGCGATCGTGCTGTGCGGACCTCCCATTCGCCATTCTATAGTATGCCAGTCAGGTGAAATGGAGATCACCTGGCTGATCCAGTTGAGCGAGAGAATCACGTTGCCATGATCGCCGAGTGCGAGCGAGTTCGCATGTAGCCAATCACCGGTCGAGCTGCGCCCACCGACATCAACCGCGGGATCATAGAAATCGAACGCGCTCCAGCGCTTGGTCACGCCTCCCGTCTCGGGGCTCCACTCGTAAATGGCGTCGCCTACGGTGTACACGCCGTCGTTGATCCGCGGATCCTGCGCAATGAACAGAATCGTATTCGCCGGCGTAGCGACGACGTCGTGGTGCGGGAGGTGATTGGCGTCGAAATGCGCGGAGAGCTGATGGACGATAGCTCCGCCCGGAGTCACCTCATACAGCCCGTTCGCGCCATCGAGGAACACGAAGTTTCCATTCGCCCGAACAGTGAAACCCTGCGGATTTCCCTGCACGCGCCATGACCACACCGGTTCACCGAACCCGTTCACGGCAACGAATCCCGCATAGGTTGTGGTGAGCACCTCGAGCATCACCACCGGAGACGACGAGCTTCCCTGTGCAACGAGATTCAGCGCGGCGAGTTCCGGCGGCGTTGCCGGCGCAGTGACGAACCCGCGAGAGATTGGCCCCGGGTTGCCCGTCGTGTTGATCGTTCGCACTTCATATTCATACGTGCGCCCCGGCCGCAGTCGTGCGAGCGGAATCACGAGCGAATCGTCGCGCGCCGGAACCCGAAGGTTGTAAGTCGGCTCGCCTGGCGATGTGTAATAGACTTCGATGTCCGCCGGTGCTTCCGGCGTGACGATCAGTACCGCATGCCCGCCGACAGTGTCAGCGACGATGCCTCGCAGTGCGATACCCGGTTCAAGCTGAACCAGATCGGCACTACAGGCGGCCAGTGCAAACAGGGCGGCAAGGGCAGCCGCTCGGCGTGGAACGTTCACGGTCACGTGCACGGTACAGGGGAAAACAGCGAGACGGCCGTCGTCGGCTTGTCGTCCTCTGCCTGTAAGACTACTCAGCAAGCCCGACGTTAACAATGTTCTTCAGTCCGCCGTAAAACGTGACACAGATCACGCTCTGAGTCATTCCGAGCGAAGTTGAGGAGACCCGCTAGCGGTCCGTGCAGTGGGTTTGATTCGTGCATTGTACCGGCGCGAATCCTTCACAAACGCACCGTGACTGACCAGCTACCCGCACCGCCGCCCCTCGCTCGCCACCTTGCACAGGTACTCCGCCACGAGCGCTTGGAAATCGTGCGCACCTGGCTCGATCGGATCGTGGCGCGGGTCACGGTCGATCCGAATCGGGTTTTCCCGACCGAGGCCCTGCTGAACCACGTGCCGCTGCTCGTCGATGGCATCGCGCTCTACCTCGAAGGCGCGGCAGACGCGGATCTCCAGCCCGACGCCGTCGAGGGAAAGGCAATGGAGCTTGGCGCCTTGCGCCACGAACAGGGATTCGACGCGTACGAAATTCTCAAGGAGCATGAGATCCTCACGGGAATTCTGTACACTCGCATGCGCGAGGCCCTTGCCGACGTGTCCGGCTTCGAGGTGGCACCCGACGACGTGGCATTCTGCTGGCAGCGCGTGGCAGACGCTACTGAGCGCATCCGTCAGACCACCATGATGCATTTCCTGCGCATGTCCACCGAACAGGTGCGGCTGCGCGAAGAGCGGTTGCGTCGCTTCAACCGCATGGTGACGCATGAGCTGAAGAATCGCGTTGGCGCCATTCGTGGCTCATCGTCCCTGCTTGCCGAGCCGTGGCTCGACAAGGCGCAGACGGACAAGTTCCATCGCATCATTGCGCAGAATGGTGAAGCGCTTCAACGCGTTCTAGCGAACCTGACGGCTCTCTCGCGGCTCGATGGCGACGCGCGTCAGCAGCGCAACGTGCTTCTCCCGCAGGCGGCAGAGGAGATTACGCGCCAGTTGCGTGATGCAGCCACGCTGCATCGCGTCACCGTTACCATCGATGAGGACATCCCTGCCGTGGAAGTCGACGCGGCATCTGTGGAACTGGCGCTCAGCAACTATGTGTCGAATGCGATCAAGTACGCAGATCGCAAGAAGCCCGATCGCGTGGTGCGAATCAGTGGCGAGCTATCGACGTCGACGATGACCAAGGAAGGCGAACTCACTGTTCGCGTGAGCGACAATGGCATCGGTGTTCCCGCTGCTGCGCGAGAGCGCTTGTTCGAGCAGTTCTATCGTGCGCACGCACAAACCGTCACGGACATCGAAGGCACAGGGCTCGGCCTCAGTATCGTGCGGGACACGGTGGAATCACTCGGCGGTCGTGCGTGGGCAGAGTTTCCCGACGACGGCGGCAGCGTCTTCCTGTTCAGTCTTCCGTCGCGCCGGGCAGAAGATGCGGCGTCGGCCGGAACGCGCCGGCCTGACGCGCCGGCAACATAGGCTGAGCTACTTCGCCTTGAGCTCCTGCGTCCAGTTCAACGTCACGATTCCGTCCGGCATCGAGCGCGCGCGCGCAGCGAGAAACGCCGAGCCGCAAGCATGATCTCGCGCTTGAAGCGGTCGGCGCTCAGCCCCTC
>JBBQHJ010000355.1:0-4899 GCA_038323865.1 Gemmatimonadales bacterium | reverse complement strand
GCGCACTTGCCGGACTCTCGGCCGCCGGCGCGCGCGAGGATGCGGCTCGACATGCGAGTGCCGTGCGACGACACAGGGAGATGGCGCAGCGCATGGCGCTGGCGTTTGCCTTGCGCCCAGAACTGCGGGCGACGGCGACGCCGGACACGATTGTGTGCCGCTGCGAGGACGTCAGGATGAGCGCGATCGATTCAGGCTGGACGATGCGCAAGGCGAAGTTGTACACTCGTGCGGGAATGGGCGCATGTCAGGGGCGCACGTGTGGAGCGGCGCTCGAGTTCCTGCGCAATACGGGTTCAGATTCCATTCGGCTGCCCGCGCAGCCGGTGCGGTTAGCAACGCTCACGGCGGTCGCACAGGCGGCCATCGCTCACGATCATGGAGAACGACTCGATGGATAAGCGCACCTGGGTTGGCGTCTTCCCGGCTATCACGACGCCATTCGACGAGCGGCTCGGAGTGGATCACGGTGCACTGGCCGAACACGTCCGCTGGCTCATCGACTGCAACTGCGCTGGCATTGTGGCGCTGGGATCACTTGGCGAATCGCAGACGCTGTCGATGGAGGAGAAGCTGCAGATTCTCCGCACGATTCGAAAAGCGCTGCCGCCCAATACCCCGTTAATTGCGGGCATTGCTGGATTGAGCACGGCGGATTGTGTGCAGCTCGCGCGCGAAGCGTCTGATGCAGGATGCGATGGCTTGATGGCGCTGCCGGCGTACGTCTACAAGGGTGACTGGCGCGAGACGAAGGCGCACTACAGCGCAGTGATTGGCGCGACGGAACTCTCGTGCATGTTGTACAACAATCCGATTGCGTACGGTGTGGATGTCACGCCCGACCAGCTCGCGGAGCTCGCGGCCGAGCATTCGAACCTGCATGCCGTGAAGGAATCGAGTGGCGATGTGCGGCGTGTGACGGCGGTACGCGCGCGTCTTGGCGATCGTCTCGCGATTTTCGCGGGCATGGACGACATGATCGTCGAGAGCGTCCCAATGGGCGCTGTGGGCTGGATTGCGGGTCTCGTGAACGCGTTTCCGGAGGAATCGGTGCGCGTATACGAACTCGCGCGCGACGGGCACATGGATGACGCACGCGAGTTGTACGACTGGTTCTTGCCGCTCTTGCGCCTTGATACGGTTCCGAAGTTCGTGCAGCTGATCAAGCTGGTGCAGCAGGAAGTCGGAAAGGGATCAGCGAGAGTTCGTCCGCCGCGACTCGAGCTTGTCGGCGCTGAACTCGATGACACCCTAAAGCTCATCCGCGCTTCGATCGCCGCGCGGCCGTAGGCTTTCGCTCGCCCGCAAAAAAAGGGCGACAACCGTAAGACCGGTGTCGCCCTTAAGTGCAGTTAGCAATCCGCGGTTAGCGGAAAGCGGTCAGCCGTAGTCTACGGCTTCTTCGCCGGAATCTGCTTGCTCTTGGCCGTGTCGCCCACGGGACCGAGCAGCGGATTCAACGGAGAAGGCGCCGGCTCGCGTTCCACCTGCATCTGCGCCAGCAGGTCATTGAGTTGCACGCCTTGCGCAACCTTGCGTGCCTGGCCCATCACGCGAGCGGCGCCACCTGTGTCGCCGGTGGTCTGCATGACTTCCGACAGCAGCAGCCCCGTTGCGACGTACAGATAGGGAATACCAACCGATGGACGGTCGACCCAATCATGACGCGCTGAGAGCGACTTGGGTGCGGTGAACACCGTGTCCCAGAGCGTCTTGGAGCGGGGAAGATCAAACCAGCCCGCACCAGGCACGAGTACGGTGTCCTTGCCCGGCGTCGCAGGTGGAATGAAGACCTTCGTAGCCAAGCCCTGCGTGAGCAGGTAGCTCGCGATGCCAAGCTCGTTGCCGTAGCCTGCAGACGTACGGCTCAAGTAGATGGGCCGCTCGCTGTAGGAGTCGGCAATCATACGAAGCACGAAGATGTCGGCGCGCTGCAAGACACCAGGAATCGAGAGGCGCTGCGGATCGATCGTCGCCTTGATCGGGCCACCCTGAAACGTCATTGGGCGATCGAGCTGGATATACGGCGGCACCGAATCAGCCTGCGCGATTGTCATGTGCAGCGGCGATCCCGTCGGCTTTGGCCAGTTACCGTTGCGATAGATAGCCGGGCCCTTCGCCTTGTCGTACTCGTATACCGGGCGACGGATGAGCTGGCGTGTGTACCAATCCGTGTTCAGCAGTGATGTGTTAGCAACAACAACATCCTTGCGCACGCCTTCAACTTCCTGCGCGTACCAGAGCGGGAACGTGTCGTTGTCGCCCACCGTCACGAGCACGCCGTAAGGCTCCACCGAATTCAGCAGGTCCTTTGCAAAGTCGGCCGTGTCGGTCTGGCCGGCGCGCGATGCCGTTGTCCAGTTGGTGAACAGCGGAATGAGCGCCAGCGCAAGAATTGGCGACGCAATCTTGAGCGCATTGCGTGTCGGGCGCTCGTAGCTCGTGCGTCCCTCCGTCACGGTTTCGCGCCCGATGAGGGCGGCAACCGAATCCCACACGGCGACGAGTCCGAGCGACGCCCACACCCCCCACGCCGAGAAACTCCAGAGATAGAAGTAGTCTCGATCGCGCACCTCGCGATTCACGCCGGCGAGATCCATGTCCTGCGAGGCGCCATACTTGAAGTTCAGGTAGTAGATGAGCACCACGGACATGGTGAACATCAACGAGCCGAAGTACCAGAAGCTTCGTCGGTCTCGCTGGTAGTGCACCCACCCGCCGAGTACGCCGAGCACAAAGAAGAATGCGGCGAGCAGGCTCTGGACGAACACGTGCTGTCCGTGCGCATCGCGCAGCCACTGCCACTTGAAGTAGAACCACCACATGCCGATTTGCGCCGTGAATGGCGCCTGGCGCTCAGTCAACTCCGGCTTGCCGTACTGGCCGCGGTTGAAGTTGTACATGAACGCATCGTACGTCCCCGAGCTGAAGGTGCAGCTCAGCTTCAAGCCATCGCGACACGCCGTGGGCTCGCCTTCGTTGAGCGCCGGGAAGTGCGCCGTGCGAATGGGCTGCATCGCAAAGGGCGTGATGCCGAAGATGAGCGCACCGAAGCAGGCGAGCAGCAGCTTCCAGCGCAGCAGCGTCTTGTAGTTCACAATCAGAATGGCAACGCCAACGGCCGGCGCGGCGAGCATGCCGGCCATGTGGTTCGCGTAGCCAAGCCCACACAGATACGCCACGAGCACGAGAATGCGATCGGCCTTTCTGCCTTCGGGTTCATCGCACCAGCGGATCATCAGCCAGGAAATCACGGCGATTCCGAGGAGTGAAACCGTGTAGACCTTTTCATTCACGACGCTCTGGTTCCAGACCGTGAATGCGGTGCCCCCGATGAGCGCGGCGAGCGATCCGCCGAGAATGCGCTGCCAGCGCTGCGCAAACCAGCTGACGAGCACGCGCTCGGTGATCAGGAACCACATACCCGCCGAGACGGCGCTACAAATCGCGGCGAGCACGTTGATGCGCACGGCGATGGAGCTGGCGATGGGGAGAATGGAGAATACGCGTCCGATCAAGACGAACAGCGGATTCCCGGGCGGGTGCGGCAGGCCAAGGGTGTACGCGGCCGTGATGTACTCGCTGGTGTCCCACATGGCTGTGGACGGTGCGAGCGTGATCAGATACAGCACGAGTACCATGGTCGACACGATAGTGGCGGCGAGGTACGACGGGCGATAATCGAGTTCGTTCGGCGGAGACGACGACGCCATGAGGCTCACTGGGATGGATAACAGACGCCCCGCGATGGCGGGGCGGTGGCACAGCTAGGAAAGATGGTGAGGCGGGCGGGTCAGGTACAGGGTCTAGTGCCGGAAGAGCCGCACGCCTGTGAAAACCATCGCGATATCGTGCTCATCGGCGGCCGAAATGACTTCAGCGTCGCGTACGGAACCGCCCGGTTGAATGATCGTCCGCACGCCCGCTTCGGCGGCCTGATCGACGCCATCGCGAAACGGGAAGAATGCATCGGATCCGAGTGCCGCACCGGCCGTCGCGTGGCCGGCACCCGTGGCCTTGTGGACCGCGAGGAACGCGGCGTCGACGCGGGACATCTGGCCCGCACCGATGCCGATTGTGGCACCGTCGCGCGCGAGGACGATGGCATTGGACTTCACGCTTGCCACTGCGCGCCACGCGAAGAGCAGGTTGCGATGCTCATCGGCGGTTGGCTGGCGCTTGGTTGGAGTCGTCCACGCGCTGTCGTCGATCACGAGCGCGGGCCGTTGCTGCACGAGCAATCCACCACGCACGCGCTTGTAATCGAGCGACTCGGCGCGCCAACGCGCCTGACCTTCGAGCACGCGGAGATTCTTCTTGCGGCCGAGCAGATCGAGCGCGCCAGGTGTGAACGATGGCGCCACCACGCATTCGACGAAGAGACTCGACACGACGTCGGCGGTTGCGTCGTCGACAGGCACACTGAACGAAATCACAGATCCAAATGCCGACACGGGATCGCATGCCAGCGCCTTGCGATACGCATCGAGCGCCGAGCTGCCGGTGGCGAGGCCGCAGGGCGTGGTGTGCTTGACGATCGCGCAACAGGGCTCGTCGCCGAAGGGCTCCGTTGCGAGCAGCGCGCCCTCGAGATCGAGCAGGTTATTGAACGAGAGTTCCTTGCCACCGCGCTGCTTGAGGCCGGAGAGACCGCCACCAATGCGCTCGCTGTAAAACGCCGCCGCTTGTCCAGGATTTTCGCCGTAGCGTAGCGTCTGCACGCGAGAGAGCGCGAGGACGATGTGCTGCGGGAACTTTTCCTTCCGCTGCTGCGCAAACCATGTGGCGATTGACGCATCATACGCTGCCGTATGCTCGAACACCTTTGCCGCGAGGTCGCGACGGAAATCGATATCGTCATCTCCTGCGACGATGACGCCAAGCACCTGCGCATAATCC
>JBBQHJ010000354.1:0-4907 GCA_038323865.1 Gemmatimonadales bacterium | reverse complement strand
ACACCAATGGGTGACCTGCGACCTGCGAACGATTCCCGACATGAGTGAGCCGTTCACCTACGCCGATCTGGTCACGCGCAACGCCGGCTTCGTGACCGAGGCCGAGCAGGAGATGCTGCGCAATGGCAGCGTGTTCGTGTGCGGCGTTGGCGGAATGGGCGGTGCGGCGCTTCAGTCACTCGCGCGTGCAGGTGTCGGTCGGTTCGCCATTGCCGACATGGATCGGTTCGAGGTGTCCAACATGAACCGGCAGGTGTTCGCGAACCTCGATACGGTCGGGCAATCGAAGGTTGACGCAACCGTCGCTGCCCTCGCTCGAATCAATCCAACCGCGACGGTCACCACGTTCGACGCCGGCTGGATCGATCAGCTCGACGAGATTCTTCCGCAGCATCGCGTGGTCATCAACGGAATGGATGATCTTGCAGCGGGCGTTGCGCTCTATCGGAAAGCGCGCGAGCATGGTGCAACGGTCATCGACGCCTATACCTCGCCGCTGCCTTCGGTGACGGTCGTGCGCCCCGACGATCCTCGCCCCGAAGAACGGCTGCGGTTTCCAACCGTGGGTACGGATTGGCGAACACTCAGCGCCGAGCAGATCGACGCGAGCAAGCTCGCCGAGGTCGTCTACATGATGGTGCATTCCAGCTCGGCGAAACACGTCGACTTGAAGGTCGCGGCGGAAATGATGGAGGGAACGCGAAGCCGTCCGTCATTTGCGCCCATGGTGATTGCAACCGGTACACTCATGGCCTTCGAGGCGACAAAGCTGCTGCTTGGCCGTGCGTCGGGAGTGGACTGTCGCGGCGTGTTTCTCGACCCGTGGTCCATGAACATTGAGCATCCGCGATCAGCGCCGGTCGCGTGGGCACGCGAGCGTGTGGCCAGACGATTCATCCGCAAGTTGCTCGATCGTGGATAACGCCTTCGCGCTGCTCACCGCCAAGACGCCCGCCGAGTCCGTGGATGTGCTGGTGACATGGATAGGCGGCGTGACATTGCTGCGCTATCGCTACGCGCTGTTGAAGCGCCACACGCGGAGTCCGCTCGAACGGCGCACCGGATTTCTCATCTCGACGGTCGCGTTGCACCTGGTCGTCCGCGGATTCTCGTGGCTGAGTCCAGACACCGTCTGGCTCGGAGTCCTCGCATTGGTGCCTGCTACATTGCTGCCGCTCGCACTCGCAATCTTCTGTGAAGGATTGCTGCGGCGACATGTTCCGCGCGGCGTGAAATGGCTGAGCGTGATTGCCGCTACGATCGCATTCGTCACGAACATTGTGACGGGCTTTGCGGGTCGCGAATCCGACATTGCATCACAAACGCAGTTGGTCACACTCATTGTGACCATGGCGGCACTCGGCGTCGTCTTGATTCGCCGGGACAAGACAAGCTTGTCGCGCGCCGAAAACGCGCTGGTGAAGACGATTGCCCTCGTTGCTGTAATCGCGCTGCCGCTCGTTGCGACTGATTTTCGCTTTGTGCTTGGATGGCCACCCGCCAGGTTCGGCACCATTGCCGCACTTCTGCTCGCGTTGACACTCCTGCGCCGGCCCGATGAACGACAGGGCGCACGCCGATGGATGATGGAGATTTTCGGCGTCGGCGTCCGAGCGGCCGTCGTGACGCCAATGCTGCTGCTCGCATTTCCCGTGATCGTTTCCATGTCCGCGTCGGCCGGTGCGCTCGTGACGGCTCTCGTGCTCTCGCTCGCAATCGGCGACCGCCTCGCCGAGCATTCGCGTCGTCGTTCAACGCGTGAATTACTGCGTTGGATGGCTCGGCCGGCGGCGTCATCGATCGAAGCGTTTGGCCGAGAGCTGCGGCACCTTCCCCTCACCGCAGACGCCACGGTGACCGGCGAAGCGGAGCTGAACGCGTACAACGTCGATGACCTTCGCAGTCTCTTCAGCGACCGTGAGAGCGTTCGGGTGCTGTCGGAGTTGCGCGGAGCCGAGGGCACGAACTCGCGTGGCGCCGAACAGTTGACAGACTTGCTCTCGCGTACGAACAAGACACATGCGGCGCTGCTCACCGATCGTCCATTCAGGCTGCTGCTTGTAAACATGCCCGAGCTTCCCGGTTCAGATGAATCCCGTCTCGCGCTGGCGGCTGTGGTCCGGCATGGACAGCTCTCGGCGTTGCGAGAGCAACCGGTGGTGGCGTCGTCATGACCATCGAGCTGCGTGAGGATGACGTGGACGCCTTCTTCGAAGTGCCGTTCATAGTCTATGGCGAGGGTAGTCCATACGTCTCGCCGTTGAAGGGCGATCTCGAACGTGCACTCGATCCCGCGCGCAATCCGTTGTTCGGCAGCATCGGGGGTGGCACGCGCCACGTGCTGACGGCGCATCGCGACGGCAAGCTCGCTGGACGCATAGTCGCGCACGTGCATGGCGCATCGAACGTGCGCCATAAAGAGCGACGCTGCTCGTTCGGCTACTTCGATTGCATCAACGACATCGACGTCGCGCGTGCGCTCCTCGGAGCGGCGGAGCAGTTTGCGAAGCAGCAGGGCTGCGACCGGCTCGAGGGCAGTTTCAATCTCACCGCCATGCAGCAGATGGGAGTGGTGACCGAGGGCTTCGATGCCATTCCGTATCTCGACATGGTGTGGAATCCCGCCTACATCCCGCAGCTACTTTCGCAGTGCGGCTTTGCGCCGACGTTCCCGATGCGCACCTACGAGCTCGATCTCCGACGCTTCGATCCGGACGTCCTCCTGCACGGAGTGATTGCCGAGGTCGCGCGCGATCCCACACTCGAATGGGCCGAACTTCGCACGCGCGACTTCAAGGGCGTGCTCGAGCAGGTGCGACTCGTGCTGAACAATGGCTTTGAGCACAACCCGATGTTCGTACCGCTCACGAGCGAGGAGATTCTCTTTCAGGCCGCTGATCTCTCCCACGTCATGGACCCGCGCATTACGGTGCTCGTGCGCGAGGCTGCGACGCCCGTCGGCGTCATCCTCTGTGTTCCCGACCTGAACCCACTCTTCCGTGCGATGCGCTCCAAGCTCGGGCTGCGCTCGATCATGCCCTTCCTGCGGTTCCGCTTTGGCACGCGCACGCGCGCGTTGGTGATCTTCGCATCGGTCGTGCAGCCGTGGCAGGGGAAGGGTCTGAACGGCGCGATGATGCATCGCATGATCACCGCATTGAAGAAGGCGGGGTACGAACAACTCGGTATCACCTGGATCGGCGACATGAACACCGCCAGCATTCGGCAAACTGAACGACTCGGTGCGAAGCAGATGCAGCGGCTGCATCTCTTTACGAAGGCGATCGTTTGATCTCTCCCGAACAGAGTGAGCAACTCGTCGCTGAGGCAGCTCGTGCACCGAGCGTGCACAACGTGCAGCCGGCGCGCTGGAGATTTGTCGGAGACGACGAGCTGCTTCTCTTTCGCGAACGAGGACGCGAGCTACCTGTGGGTGATCCCACGGGACACGACCTGCACGCGAGCCTTGGTGCGTCGTTCGAAGGCATGAGCATCGCGCTGTCGCGCATTGGCTTGACGCTTGGTACACCGATCATTGGAGGCGACGCCTCCGCACCCGGCTGCGAGCCGGTGATGCGCGCTCGCATTGAAGCAGGCGGCGCGATAGACCCCCTCGCCGCGCTTGTGTCGAAGCGACGGAGCTATCGCGGACGCTTTGAGGCGCCGACGGATGCGGCGCGCACCACGCTGCGGACAATTGCATCGGCCGACGCGCTGGTCATCACCGATTCCAAGGCCATCGAACAGATCGCCGGGCTTCATGAGCGCGCGACCTGGACGTTCGAATCGCGACGAGAGTACCACGCTGAGTTATGGTCATGGCTTCGCTTGTCGCGCGACGACCCGCGCTGGAATCGCGACGGCTTGAACGCCGATTGCTTGGCATTGAGCGAGATCGAGCGCATGGGAGCGAACATCCTGCTTAAGCCAACACCATTCAGAATTCTGTCCGCACTGCACATCGCCAGGCCAATCGTCAGCGAGGCGCCGCAGGTGCGAAGCGCGACCGCCATTGTGCTCTTCGCTCCCGAGAAGCGACTCGACGCGTTCGATGCAGGCCGACGCTTCTATCGGCTGTGGCTGGAAATCACGCGCGCCGGACTACACGCCGCGCCAATGTCCGCCTGCGCCGACGATCCTGAAGCGAACGCACTTTTGCGCGACGACTACATCGTGCCGCCAGATCGCCGCATTGCGAATGTTCTGCGTGTCGGTACGATCGAGCCGGACAAGGTTGCCGAGAGTCCTCGTCTTCCGACCAACGAGTGGCTCGTATGAATCAGAGCGTCTTCAAGTATTCGATCACCGCCCACTTCTCCGCGTCACTGAGTCGCGCGAACTGCCGTTCGTGTCCACGGTTCGACAGGCCGGGCATCCGCGTGTCGTAGAGGTCGGGCAGTGACCACGGCACGTAGCGCGGATCATAGCGCATCGTCGAATCGCTCCACATCACGCCGGCAATTCCCACCGTGCGAAAGTCCAGTGCGTGACCGCCAACGAGGAATCGCGCTGGTCGCCGAGCGGGCCAGAGCATCGCCTCGAGTGTCGGAACACTGCCGTTGTGAAAGTATGGCGCCGATGACCAGACGCCCGAAAGAATCGGCGCCACATAGCCGGCACTCGTGCGAGACGCCACGTGTCGCCCATACGCTGTGCGATTGAGAATCACGATCGACGATGAATCAAGAGCCGCCCATCGAAGCGAATCCGTGTTGATCACCGACTGCTCAATCAGCGAGTTGGGGTATGTCCGCATTGCCCGCGGTCGCCCCTCGCCGTAGGTGCCGTGGCAGTTGGCGCAACGACTCTTGAAAACGTCGGCGCCGGTGCGCATGAGTGCGGAGTCGATGCGGCCGGGAAATGGCGCAGACCTGTAGCGTCCCCCAATCCAGCGCATTGCCGTGGAG
>JBBQHJ010000353.1:0-4934 GCA_038323865.1 Gemmatimonadales bacterium | reverse complement strand
CGGTCGGCATTCAGGACCTGGTTGTTCGGCGTCATTCGTCGAACGGCGGCCTCGCGGCGGCGACGACAACGTCTTCACGCGGTGCTCGGGCTCAGGGCGGAGCGACCGGCGTCGCCACGAGCAGCAGATGATGCAGTACAGCGTGAGGATGAAAGGCACAGCATTGAACGAGCGCTGGCACAACTCTCGGCACGGCAGCGCGAAGTAATGCAACTCGTGTTCTACCACGAGCTCACACTCGAGGAAGCAGCAACGATCATGAATGTTTCAATTGGATCGGCACGCACGCACTATGATCGCGGCAAGACGCGCATGGCCGCGTTGCTTGGAGGAACGCGCGCATGACCAGTCGTGATGATGAGAAGGTGCGCGCGGCTTTTCGTGTACTGCGCGATGCGGATGTCAGAATCGCGCCGTCGATGAGTGCAGTGCGCGGTCGCGCTCCGGTGCAGACGCGACGCATCGGGATCTATGGCCTGGCCGCCGCCGCCGCGATCATCGCCGTCCTCGGTGTGATGTTCACGCAGCGAGCCGCGACGCATGATGGCGTGTCGACCGAAGTCATCGCCCTTTCGCACTGGCGCGCGCCAACGGACGCGTTCCTTCCAACCATGTCAATGAATCAAGGCAACGCGGTGCTGGGTGCCTCGCTGCTCGATGTCCTCCCACCAATCGCAGGAGATTCACAATGAAGCGAATCATGATGATTGTCGTGCTGGCGCTCACCTCGACTCGCGCAGCCAGCGCGCAAAACGCGCAAGGCGGCGATGCGTTCGCGAAGTTCTTCTATCCGCCGGAATTCGTGATGCAGCATCAATCGGACATCGGGCTGACAGACGCGCAACGAGCCACGATCACCACGGCTATGCAGCAGGCGCAGAGCAAATTCATCGAGTCGCAATTCAAGCTGGCCGCCGAGGCCGAGAAGCTTCAGAAGCTCGTGCAGAAGCCAGTGATCGATGAAACGCAGGCGCTGGAACAGGTTGATCGCGTGCTCGCACTCGAGCGTGAGGTCAAGCGTGCGCAGGTCGGCCTGGTAGTGCGCATCAAGAACGCCCTGACGCCCCAGCAGCAGGCAAAGCTGAACGACCTGCGCCCGAACAAGGAGGAGTAGCGCTCCGAAACTCGGGGAGTGCCCGCGGCGTAGAGGAAACATGGCCAATACGCTCTCGCTCCCCGGACGTGCGCCAACGGCAGTGCGGACGACGGTCCCTGTCATAGCGCTTAATGGCATCGGGATGACGTATGGTACGGGGCGCGTTGAGATGCACGCGCTCCGTGAGGTGAACCTGGAGATCATCCGCGGCGAGTACGTCGCTGTCACGGGCCCGTCGGGAGCAGGGAAGTCGACACTTCTCTCGATTCTCGGGTTGATCGACCTGCCTACGTCTGGCACGTATCAGCTCGCGGGAGAGCCCACGGCCAAACTGTCGCGCAGCGCACGTGCAAAGACACGGAACAGCCAGATCGGATTCGTCTTCCAGTCGTTCAACCTCATTGACGAGCTCTCGGCGCTCGACAACGTGGCAATGCCACTCACCTATCGCGGCGGATTGTCCGCGGGTGAATGTCGCAATCGCGCAATGAAGGCGCTCGAGACGCTCGGCCTCAGTGATCGCGCCGACTCGTTGCCCGCGGAGTTGTCGGGCGGACAGCAGCAGCGCGTCGCGATTGCGAGAGCGATTGTTGGCGAGCCGCAAATCATTATTGCCGACGAGCCGACTGGAAACCTCGACAGCAACACGTCACGCCAAATCCGGCGGCTGTTGTCGGCGCTGCATGTAGGCGGAATGACGGTGGTGCTGGCGACGCATGATGAATCGCACATTCACGATGCTACGCGTGTCGTGCGGCTGATTGACGGATGTGTGATCGAGGATTCGCGGGAGCTACGGGTGCCCGCCGTGGTCGCATGATCGCGCGCGCGTGGGCCGACCTGCGCGATGCCGCGCGGCGACTGCGAGCCGCCAAGGGATTCACGCTGTTCGCGATGTTGACGCTCGGCGTGGCGATCGGGCTGAATGTGCTTGCATTTACCGCGTTCGATGCGGTGGCGCTTCACACGCTGGAGGTGCGCGAACCCTCGATGCTGCGGCGCGCGGTTCGTGATGCGCAAGGCCCATTCACGCTCGATGAGGTCACGGACCTTCGCGGGTCGATCGGTGTGCCGCTTGCTGGTGTCTCCGACGTAATGCCGGTGACCGAGCGCATGATGGGCCCGATGACAGCTGCATTCGCGCTACCGGGCTTGTTCGAGCTGCTCGGCCTGTCGCCGTCGAGAGGACATCTCGTTATTGGTGCGGAGCCGCGGCGCATGCCGTCCTTGGTGATGAGTCACCAGCTATGGGCGTCGCGCTTTCACAGTGACGTCACGATTGTCGGCAAGCGACTCGTGGTGAATGACATCGTGGTTCGCGTGGCCGGCGTTACGCCGCCCACGTTTACCGGAACGGGTGCATCGCCAATCGTTCCGGATCTTTGGCTGCCGGCGGAGCTGATGTCGCGTGTGATCGGTGACGAGCAGGGTGACGCGAGCGGGGCGCACGTCTTCAAGGCGCTGGTGCGGTTGACGTCTGCGAGCCAGGAACGTGAAGTCTCCGACGCATTGAGCATGGTTGCGCGATCACCGATCCGCTTGCGGCCGGTGTCATTGATGGACGCAGCGGACACGCCAGAGTTCAGGCGCACTACGGTTGCCGTGCTGAGTGCATTCGCGCTCGTTCTGCTGGTGGCGTGCATCAACCTGGCGATGCTCATGCGTGCGCGCGTCGAGGCGCGCCGGAAGGACATCGCAATCAGGATTTCCCTGGGCGCGACGCCGAGGCGAATTACGCTGCAACTGCTTGGTGAGAGCGTGTTGGTTGGGCTCGGTGGCGGCGTGATCGCTCTGGGGATTGTCGGTGCGGTCGTGCGATTTGGCTGGAGCGCTCTGTTGGAAGTGCTTGCGCACCAGAGCAAGATGGAGGGTCTCTCGATCGCCATTGCACCTGCAGTGGATGGTCGGGTGATTCTCTACACACTCGGTGTAGCGACAATTGCGGGCGTCGTCAGTGGGCTAGGCGCAGCACGGAGTGGCGCGGCAATCGACGCGAATCTCGTCTTTGCTCCGCGCCGAACACTGCGCGGTGGCGCTCGTCGGCTGGGGGTGCGACGCCTCTTGCTGGTCCTTCAAGTGGCGTCGTCGATTGCGTTGCTCGCCATGGGTACTGTGATAGCGCGCGGCGACACGCTGATGATCGGACGCGAGAGCGCTGAAATCACCTTTCCAGTTGTGCCGATGGTCGCTGCGTTTGCCCTGGGCGGCATTGCATTGATGCTTGCACTCAGCGGAAGCGTCGGATTGCTCACGTACGCGGTGGGCGCTCGCTCGCGCGAGTTTGCAATTCGGACATTGATGGGTGCGTCGCGCAGCGGGCTCAGTTGGCTGGCGCTGCAGCACGAACTAAGAGCCATCATGTGTGGTGGGGTGCTGGGGTCTGTCGTCGTGTTGCTAGTCACGCGCGAACTGTCGGTGCTGTGGACGACGCTGGTGGTCGTCGGCGGGATCATGACTGCCGGCACTGTTGCACCGCTCCGCCGAATTGCACACTCTGCGCGACACCCAGCTGCCCACCGCGCATGATTTGACGGCCCGACGCGAGAAGACTGGGCGAAGTACGGCATGCCAACGCCGGCGATCTAGCTCAATTCTTCTGGAGCACCCACGTCATCATCGAGCGCGTGTTTTGCACGACGCTGGTCTTGATGGGCTCGAGGAATGAGCCGCTGAGTTGCTCGGTGGCATTCATGATGAGTGCTTCGTCGACGAGAAAGCGCGTCGAGCCGTCAGGGAGGAGATAGCGTCGTCCTTCCACTGGCTTGATGTGCGCCTCGTGGCCGATCGTGGTTGCGAGACGGCAGAAGAATACACCGCCGGGCCGCAGCACGCGCCACATCTCGCGGAGCATGGCCCACCAGTGCTCCTCGTCACGCGCGAAGTGCAGCACCGCGCTGCTGATCACGACTTCGAATTCGTGATCGGCGAATGACACATTCTCGATTTTCTCGGGGCGGAATCGATCGGCAGGTACCCGTCGCGCGACGTCGCCGGCAAGCTGGCGCACATACGCAATCGCGACCTCACTCTCATCCACTGCGGCGACGTCGAAGCCGCGGCGCAAAAGGTAGACGAGGTTGCGGCCGTGTCCGCAGCCGGCGTCCAGGATGGACATCTCCTGTGTGATGCGCCCTTTGAGGAGCTGATCGAAGAGATAGATGTCGATCTCCCCGAACTCGCGGCGCAGGTCATCCTGAGGCTGTGGCATGGGGCGGCAATCTATGCGTTACGCAGGGCGTGGTGAGGGGGTACTATAGGTCACCAAGGGAAGCAGATCCCACGCTTCGCTCAGAATGACAACACTTGCTCCGCTCAGGATGACAACATGAAGATTCGCCATCTCACTGCGCTTCTGGCTCTCGCGGCTTGCACGCCATCAGGTGAAAAAACATCGAGCAGCGGAAGTGCCGACTCGAGCTTCACCGTACTCGCGCGGTCGATCATCGACGACCACCTCCAGCGCTATCCGAGTCAGGCGTCCGACCTCGGCGTCCACAAGTTCGACGCCAGGGTCGAGGACTACTCGCAGGCCGGCATCGCCGCCGAGACGCAGGCGCTCAAGGACTTCAGGGCGAAGCTGCTCGCAGTTGATACGAGCGGTTTGTCGGTGAACAATCGCGCTGATCGACAGGTGCTCATCATGTCGATGGACGCAGGTATCCTGGGCAACGAGACCATCAAAAATTGGGCAAAGAACGCCGATGGCTACAGCGGCGGCATCACGAACGCGGCGTACGTCATCATGAAGCGGCCGTTCGCACCCGCCGACGAGCGCCTCCGCTCGCTCATCGCGCGTGAGCGGATGATGCCGGCGGTGCTCGGTGAAGCGCGAAAGAAT
>JBBQHJ010000352.1:0-4943 GCA_038323865.1 Gemmatimonadales bacterium | reverse complement strand
TGACAGCCGTGCAGATTCCTCGACTTCGCTCGGAATGACAGCCGTGCAGATTCCTCGACTTCGCTCGGAATGACAGCCGTGCAGATTCCTCGACGTCGCTCGGAATGACAGCCGTGCAGACTCCTCGACTTTGCTTTCAGCGGCCGCGTGTCCTTCTATTGGGACACTCTTTCGTCCCGGCGAGCCGTCAGCGCTTCGCGATCTTGGCGGTAGCGCTGCGGGAGGCGGACGGCTTTTTCGACGCCGATTTTCCACTCGTCGACTTCTTGGCTGCGGACGACGACGTCTTGGCGGAGCTCTTGGAGCGCGAGGAGGAGCTCTTCGACCTCTTGCTCTTCCGCGGCGCGCGGACTGGCTTGTTCCAGCCGATCGCCTTGTCAGAGCGGAAGGCATTCTTCGGCATCGCAATGGGACCGCCGGCCACATCGGTTACTGCGAGCTCGGCGGCGTCGGCCAAGTCGGCGCGCACGTCGGAGATCACCTTGGCGGGACGACGCGCCTTGGCTGCGTGAACGCGATTCGTGAGCAGGATGACGAACATCTCGCGCTCAGGATCAATCCAGAGCGACGTGCCCGTGAAGCCGGTGTGGCCATAGGCGTTGGCGCCCATGTACTGCCCGCAGCCGTGCGAGCCAGCGCAGGTGTCCCACCCGAGGGCGCGTGTGCCGGCGGCGCGCTTGGTAAAGAGGTTCACTGTGCTATCGGCGATGATACGAACGCCGTTGTAACTGCCACCGTTCAGCATCATCTGCGCGAAGATCGAGAGATCGCTGACGGTGCTGAACAAGCCCGCATGGCCAGCGACTCCGCCGAGTGCGTAGGCGTTTTCGTCGTGGACTTCACCACGCAGCGGATAGCCACGGGGCGGGGTGAGTTCCGTTGGTGCAATGCGTCCGCGCAGCGAAGCATCGGGACGGAAGTGCGTGTCCGTCATCGCGAGCGGCGTGAAGACGCGCTCCTTCAGAAACTCGTCGAGCGACTTGCCAGTGATCACCTCGACCGTGAAGCCAAGCATGTCGGCGCCGAGGTCGGAGTATTCGTAGTACTGGCCGGGGTGCGCGAAGAGATTGGTGGAGATTACTGCAGCGCGCGCTTCTTCGGGCGTGTGCGCAATACGCCAGAGGTCACGTCCGGCGGGGAGGCCAGAGCGATGCTCGAGCAGCATGCGAATGGTGATGCGATCTTTTTCGCCGCCGACGAAGTCGGGGATGTATTTGTTGACCGGTGCGTCGAGGTCGATCTTGCCCTCGTCGAACAGGATCATGACGGCGGTGGTGGTGCCAATGACCTTGGTGAGCGACGCGAGATCATAGATGGTGCGCTCGGCGACGACGGGCCCCGATTCTTCGGTCCAGCCGAGGCGGCCGTAGCCCTTTTCCCAGACGGCTGCGCCCTTGCGGCCGACAACGAGTGAGGCTCCGGGATATCCACCGGCTTTGATGCCGCGCTCTACGACGCGGTCGATGTTGGCGAGGCGGGCAGCTGACATGCCGACGGCCGCGGGGAGCTTGATGGGCAGGCCATCGCCCACGGCGGTGCGACCCGGGGGAACCGGGTGGCTGATGACCGCAGCGGCGAACAGGAGGTTCAGCAACGCGTCGCTCCTCGAGACTGCTTTGCGCACAGATGCGCTGCCGGAAACAGCTGGCAGGGCGCGTGCGCGCGGGGACTGATCAGTGTGTACGTGGCGGGCCCAACGTTCGTTCCAATATTGGGCTATGTCTGTGGACGAGCAACCTATTTGTTGGTAACGGCTTGCAGTTCGTGCCCGCAGCCCGCGCGCTGCGCTCGCTGTCGGCCAGCCCCGCTGTCAGCCCGCACGGCCACTCCGCTCCGTGCTGACAGCCCGCTCGCTTCGCTCGGCAACAGGAACTTCGTACGGAGTATTCCGTAGTTGCTGTCAGCGCCCGAAGGGCGCGGGCTGAGCTGACAGCGAAGCGGGCTGACAGCGCTGCGAGCCATGAGCAAACCCTTTCGCGCGAAGCCGTGACATATTCAGTGGACGTCATGGAGACAGAACAGCTCACCGTACAACGCGCCATCAATGGCGAACAGGCGGCGATGCGGGCCCTTTGGACCCGCCACGCGCCGCATATCGACGTCGTGGTGCGACGTCTGGTGGGCCACGACCCTGATCTCGCTGCGGACATCGCGCAGGAGGTGTGGATTCAAATCTTCAGGGCGTTGCCGAGCTTCCGAGGCGACTCGCAGTTCGGTACGTGGGCGCACCGCATCGCGGTGAACCGCACCCTCAATGCCCTGCGTCGCACGAAGAGGACAGCGGCGCTGGAGGTGGAAGTAGAAGACGAGAGT
The DNA here is from genome assembly GCA_038323865.1 of Gemmatimonadales bacterium. Taxonomy (GTDB): domain Bacteria; phylum Gemmatimonadota; class Gemmatimonadetes; order Gemmatimonadales; family Gemmatimonadaceae; genus AG11. The sequence goes on along the minus strand of JBBQHJ010000352.1, from coordinate 2,630 downwards.
GCCGCCGTTGAACCGGAAGCTGAGCGGGCATTGCTCGCGCAGTCGATTGAGGAGGCGGCCAAGAAGCTGTCGCCAGGCGCACGGACCGTTTTTCTACTGCACGACGTCGAAGGTTACACGCACGAGGAGATCGCCAAGGAACTGGGCATCACCGCGGGCGGATCGAAATCACAACTGTTCAAGGCGCGCGCGAAGTTGCGCATCCTTCTCGCTCATCTCGTTGATGCCCCATCGTCGCATTCAAATCGCTCCAACACCGCGGAACATGTTGCACCTGCCTACTGAACGCCTTGCCGCCCTGAGCGACGAGCCGCCCTCCCAGGAGGAGGCCGCGCACCTCGCCACGTGCGAGGTATGTGCTGGTGAACGTCGCGCGTACGACGGTTTGCTCGTGATGGCCGCGTCGGAGCGTGAAGCGTTCGGACTCCCGTTGACACGTTGGGATTCCATATCCCTCGCGCTCGCCTCTGACGCGCCGGAACCGGTCATCGAATTACCAGTGCGCCGCACCGGAAAGTCGCACCGCTGGATGCTCCAGATCGCCGCTGCGCTGCTTCTCGTGGCGGGCGGGTCGATGCTTGGACGTGTCTCGGCGGGTAAGGGTCCGCTGCCTGGCGTCGACGTGAAGGCGGCAAGCGTGGCCAGCGGTAATGCCGATTCTGTGTTCTTCAGTTCCTCCGAACAGGCGCGCGCCACGCAGCAACAGGCCGAGGTGCTGTATCAGCAGGCCGCGGCGTACCTCGCACAGAACGACTCTACCGTTTCAGGTGGCTCTGGCCCGGTCGCGTATCGCTCACGTCTTGCTGCACTCGATCGCGTCATCTCCACTACGCGTGAGGCGCTTCGTTCGGCGCCGCATGATCCAGTGATCAACGGGTATTACCTCACGACCCTTGGCCAGCGTGAAGCAACGCTGCGGCAGCTTAACACCGCGCTGCCCGCATCGCTTCGGGTGAACAGTTTCTGATGTCACGCTTGCGTACTGTATTCTTTCCGTCGTTCGCGCTGCTGATAGTTGCGGGCTCCCCGCCCGCAGCGGCTCAGCAGCGTGTGGATGTCACCACGCGCCGCGCTCCGCAGGGCACGGATGCCGATGCGGTGCGCCGCATGCAGCGCATGCTCGATTCATTAACGCAGCGGTACAACGAAGGTGAAGAGCTCTCTGCGTCCGATCGCCGACGCGTCGAAGTGGCGATCGACCGCACGATGACGCGCCTGGTGGAGTTGATGCGTGGCGCGAACGAAGAGGTACGCCCCCGGATCATGCTGCGTACTGTGACACCGCAGCCGCTCGTGATGCCGCGAGGGTGGATTGGCATTGTTGCGGAAGGCGCCGGAATCGAGCCGCGCGTGGAGCAGGGCGAGCTTGTGGTGCGCTACCTGTCGTATCCACGCATCGTGTCGGTTGATCCGAGCTCGCCGGCCCAGACGGCGGGGATTGTTCCGAACGACACGTTGATTGCATACGACGGCCGCGATGTTCGCGAGAACGATATCTATCTCAGCCGATTGCTTCGTCCGAACACACGCGTGACCGTGCGCCTCCGCCGCGACGGTCGCGTGCGCGACGTGCCGATTGTCGTTGCTGAAGCGCCATCGCGCATTGCGCAGCGGCGGAACGACGAAGTGAGTGACGACCGCATGATCGTGCTTTCGCCAGTGGCTCCGGACGCGCCGTTTACGTCGCGGTTACCAATGGCCACGAGCGTTGGCGGCATGGCGCGTGGTTCGACGAGGTCTCCCTCGGCGCTGCAGGGTGTGATTGCTGCGGCATCACCGGGAATGACGTTCAACTTTACCGCAGGCGGAGTTGCCGGCGCACAGCTCATCACGATCAGTGAGGGGCTGGGCAAGCGACTCAACGTTTCGGGCGGCGTACTCGTGGCAAATGTGCCCGTAGGCTCACCGGCGTCGGAGTCCGGACTCGAGGATGGCGACGTGCTCGTGAAGGTTGGTGACGTGAACGTGAAGACCGTGCTCGACGTGCGTCGCGTTGTTGGTCAGGCGAATGAGAACGGGCAGAAGTCCGTTGACGTCGTGCTGCTTCGAGACAGCCGCACGGTAAGGACGACGCTGCGCTGGTAAGCAGCTAGTCCCATTCAACGGGCGCCGAGCTTACGGCATCGGCGAGCGGTTCCAGCTTTCTACTACTCGGCACCAACGTCTTGTGAATTGCCAGCGCGGCGATCGCACCATCGCCAGCCGCGGCAATAGCCAACTGCGGGCCGGGTACAATGTCGCCGGCGGCGAAGCAGTTGATCACCGATGTGTGATACGACACGTCGATGAGAATGTGGCCACCGCGATCGCGCTTGCAGCCGAGCTGTGACCCGAGGTCATCGCCGGGATATTGGCCAAGCGAGAAGAAGATCTTGTCGACGTCGAGCTCCATGCCGGTGGAGAATTCCACCGAGTGCACGCGAGAGCCGCTGTGCTTCACACGGACGATTGGGCAATCGAGCACGGGGATGTTGAGCGCATCGAGCTTCTGGCAGTACTCGGCGCGATCGAGATCGGCCGGCTCGCCATTCGTGCAGATAATGATCTCATTTGTCCAGGACGTGAGGTTGAGCGCGAGACCAACCGCACGACGTCCGCTGCCGATGACGACGACTTTCTTGCCCTCACAC
>JBBQHJ010000351.1:0-4949 GCA_038323865.1 Gemmatimonadales bacterium | reverse complement strand
GCGCGTTGTCGTGAGCGAAGGCGTCGTCGAGGTGCTGGCGAACAGCACCAACGCCGCCGTGACACTTCGCCAGGGCGATCGTGCTTCCGTGACCTCAACGGGCACGTTGTCGGTGCAGCGCGCATCACTCGCCGCAGATGACACCGCATGGACACGTGGACGACTCGTCTTCCGTGATGCACCGGTTGCACAGGTCGTTGCCGATGTCCGTCGCTGGTACGGCATCGATGTGCGTGTGGACTCAACGCTCGCCGGTCACCGTGTGTCCGCCGAGTTCGAACGGAATTCCGCGGCTGATGTGGGACGTGTAATTGCCGCGTTACTCGGCGGCGGCTTCCGTCAGGAAGGAAGCACGTTGTACATCGTTCCCGCTTCCGCAGGCGCGACGCCGAAGTAATGGCGCGCCTGCGGTGCGGGCGATATCGTTGGCAATAAGCTCATGCGCTTCGCCACGACGTACCGCCGTACCCTTCTGAGCCTCGCATTCGCGGGTTTTTTTTCGCATCGAGCGCTAGCGCAGCATACCTGCGACGATGGCTCGGAGACGCCCGCGCCCGCTGGCGGTTGGGTACCGCCCCTCGGCACTCGCATCTCGATCAAGGCGCACGACGTTGCGTTGCGCGATGCGCTCGATCGCCTCACAGCACTCTCTGGCGTGCAGCTCGCCTACTCACCGGACTTCCTGCCACTCGATCGGCGCGTGTGCCTTAACGCGGAACGCGAGCCGCTCGGCGCATTGCTTGGTAGCCTGCTGCGTGGCGCGCACGTTCAGGTGCTCGTGGTTGGCGGACGTGTGGTCCTGTCTCCCGGTGCCGTACCCGCGCAGCAAACCGAGGGCATGGCGCAGCGCGTGAATGTTCTCGATCGCGTTGTCGTTACCGGCAGCGCGGTTGCGGCGCCGAGACGTCCGCTCACGATCGGCGTCGAAGTCATCGATGGCGAACAATTGCGACGGCAGGCACTCGGATCGCTGGCGCAGCTGCTCGACGCAGCGGTGCCCGGCCTCTGGGTGTGGGGCGATTCGCCATCCTCGCTGGTGTCGCAGTACGGCGGCATTCGCGGCGCCAGCTCGTTTGGTGCAAGCGCGCCGAAGATTTACATCGATGGCGTTGAGGTCGCGAATCCCCTGCTGGTAACGCAACTCAATCCCGAAGTCGTGGATCGGGTCGAGGTCATTCGTGGACCGCAGGGCTCTGCGCTGTATGGCTCAGACGCCATCAGCGGAGTGATCAACATCCTCACGCGTCATGACGGCGCACCAATCACCGGCAGCACGCTGCTTGTGCAGAGCGTCGCAGGAGCTGCGCAGAGCGACTTCGCGGCGGGTCTGGTACCGCAACACGAGCAGCGCATCAGTGTCCGCGCCGGCACGAACATCAAGTCGGGAAGTCTCGCGGCGACGTTTGGTCAGGGCGGCGCGCTGTATCCGTCGTCTGCGTCGCGGCAAATCTCTGCCACGGGCGATGCACGCCTCGTCGGATCGAACGGAACACTCACCGCCACCGCACGCTTCTACGATAAGAGCGCCGGAATCGGCCGCAACCCGCTGCTCGTTTCGTTGCTGCCCTCGACATTGCCGCCAAGCGGCAATGGGCCGTCGGCGGCCGCACTGCAGGTGAGTGGCACCGATCAGTCGGTGCGTCAGTACACGCTGTCCACCAACGGCACGTTCTTGTCCAACGATCATTGGACGCACACGCTGTTGGCAGGCGTCGATGGCTACTCGCTCAACCACATTGCCGACGCGGCGGGACCATTTCCGTCGCAGCTCGACTCGGCGTTGCGCGCCGCGCGAGGCAATGGTGATCGCTACACGTTGCGCGCAAGCAGCGTGGGGCAGTTCGGTGAAGAGGGCGTCAGCGAGGGCACCGTGACATTCGGCATCGAGCAGTCGGTGCTTCGCCAGGCGGCCACGACAACGCAGCGCGTGATGCAGGGCGGCTCGTACCCATTGGCCGTGGAGACGCTGTCGGAAACATGGAACCACAACACGGGGCTGCTCTCTCAGCTCACCATGTCCTGGCTGAATTCCATCTACGTGAGCGGTGGCCTGCGCATCGAGCGGAACGACAATTTCTCCGGCTCCGATCGCTTTCCGCTGTTGCCAATGCTCGGCGTCGCCGTCGTGCGCGGTTTCGGTGAGGCTGAGATCAAGTGGCGGGTCGCGTACGGCAAAGGCATTCGGCCGCCATCCACTCCGGCACGGTCCTCGTCGAGTGGGTACACCGGAGGTCTCAACAACTTGGGCGTCGGCGCGCCCATCGCGGCGCTCGACCCGGAAGTACAAGCGGGATATGAGACGGGCGTCGAACTGTACGTTGGCCGCGCGCTGACGCTGCAACTCACACGATTTGATCAGCGCGTCACGGGACTGATTCAGAACGTCGCGGTGGGGGTGGACACGTTTCAGCGCGGAAACGCCACCGAGCGCCGTGTGCGCTATCAATTGCAGAACGTCGGTGAGATCTCGAATACCGGTTGGGAGCTGCAGGGCAACCTCACCCGCGGCGCGCTGACCTTGGCCAGCACGTTCAGCAGCGTCCAGAGCAGGGTACAGGCGCTTGCCATCGGCTACAACGGCGACCTCCGTGTGCAGGATCGTATGCTGGCCGTTCCACAGTACACGGCGAGCACCACGGCGTCATGGCTCGCCGGGCCGTGGTTTGCGGCGCTTGGCGCCACGCGTGCGCAGAACTGGATCAACTACGATCGTCTGCATCTGGCGACGGACTATCTGAAGCCCGGAGCTGATCCTCGGTCGCTGACGGGCGTACGCCTTCGCGACTATTGGCTCAAATACGATGGCGAGACGCATCTCCGACTCACCATGTCGCGTGACCTCGTCCGCGGCTTTACGGCGGTCTTCGTCGGCGACAACCTCCTCGGCGGCCAGCTCGGCGAGCCCGACAACGTGACCATCCGAGCCGGTCGCACCATCACTGGCGGTCTGCGCGCATCGTTCTAGACTAAAGTTCTGGAAAGGGCTGGTGGCATTTCCGAGCGCAGTCGAGGAATCTGCTTTGGTGTCATTCCGAGCGACGTCGAGGAATCTGCTTTGGTGTCATTCCGAGCGACGTCGAGGAATCTGCTTTGGTGTCATTCCGAGCGAAGTCGAGGAATCTGCTTTTCCTGATCTGAAACGACCGCAACATTTCTGCCGTAGAACCCGACAGACCCTCACATTCTCGAGATGCAAGCACAAGGTTCAGGCGCAGGCGCAAACGTCGTTGGCACGGGCGCAGTAAACGCAACGGCTGTCTGGCAAGCCGCCAAGGCCCAGCGCGAAGAGCTCGGCAACCAGCTCGACCGGCTCGAGGATCAGCGTCGTTCCCTCGTGAATGACATCGAGGAGCACTCGCTCACCGGCGTCGCGAAGACAGGCGTTGAGAACCGCATCGCGGAAATCGACAAGCGCATCTCCGATGTGGAGAAGCAGATCACGACGTCGAATGCGGCCGTTGCCACAGCGGCTGGAGTGCAAGGCGCGGTTGTCGCCCCACCACCGTATCAACGCGACGGGCCGCCGGAGGAAGCCTTTGTGCTCGGCGGCATTTTCATCGTCGTCGTCATGCTCCCGCTGTCCATCGCGTTTGCTCGGAGAATTTGGCGTCGTGGGGCCACAGCGGTTGCCGCATTTCCGAGTGACCTCATGGACCGACTGAGCCGGCTCGATCAGGCCGTCGACTCCATTGCCGTCGAAGTCGAGCGCATCGGCGAAGGCCAGCGCTTTGTCACGCGGCTCATGTCGGAGAACGGACGCGCACTTGGCGTCGGCGCAGCGCAGCCCGCCGATGCTGCGGCTCGCGAGCGCGCCGCCATTAGCAAGGAAGGTCGTTGAGCGCGTAGTTTGCATCGGAAGCGTAGTCCTTCCTTCTGCATTCGCGCTCAATGAACGTCGATCCACACGCCGGACAACGTCCCGATCCATCCCGCCTCGCGAATATTCCTCGCTTGGTGTCAGCGTATTTTACCGGAGTGCCCGATCCTGCTGTGCGCGGCGAACGCGTGAGCTTCGGCACGTCGGGACATCGCGGCTCGTCGCTCTCCACTTCGTTCAACGAGCGTCACATTCTCGCGATCACGCAGGCCATCTGCCTGTATCGCGCACATCATCGCATCGACGGCCCGTTGTTCCTCGGCATCGATACGCATGCGCTCTCCGAGAGCGCCTTCGGTAGCGCGCTGGAAGTGCTCGCGGCCAACGACATCGACGTCATGATCGATTCTCGCGATGGCTACACGCCCACGCCCGCCGTGTCGCACGCCATTCTCGCGTACAACCGCAACCGCACGACTGGTCTTGCAGACGGTATTGTCGTCACGCCATCACACAATCCGCCGGAAGACGGCGGCTTCAAATACAATCCGCCCAATGGCGGGCCGGCGGATACCAGCGCCACGACCTGGATTCAGGATCAAGCCAACGCGCTGCTCGCGCACGAGCTACACGGCGTCAAGCGAATTCCACTCTCGCGCGCTCGCACCACGAGCACAACGCATCGGCACAACTATGTCGACGCATACGTCGGCGACCTCGCCAACGTCATCGACTTCGACGCCATACGCGACGCTGACGTTTCATTGGCGGTCGATCCGCTCGGTGGCGCCGGCGTTGCCTATTGGCCGGAAATCGCCGACCGATATCGCTTGCCGCTCGCGGTGCTGAGTACGGACGTCGATCCAACGTTCCGCTTCATGAGTCTCGATTGGGACGGCCGTATTCGCATGGACTGTTCGTCCCCCTATGCCATGCGCCAATTGATCGAGCTTCGCGATCGGTTCGATGTCACATGGGCGTGCGACACGGATCATGACCGTCACGGCATCGTCACGCGCAGTGCAGGGCTGATGAATCCCAATCACTATCTCGCTGTCTGCACGTCGTATCTCTTTTCGCACAGACCGCAGTGGGGCGCGAGCACCGGTATCGGCAAGACCGCCGTGAGCAG